>NZ_JAWIRR010000024.1:0-53870 GCF_036320065.1 Stenotrophomonas sp. SMYL8 | reverse complement strand
GGCGGGGCGGTGTGGGTTGGCAGGACCGTTGGCGCCATGGATGGCGCCATCGAGCCCCCATGGACGGGTTTACGGCGTGTCCTGCCAACCCACACCGCCCCGCCATCCCACGGAATGCCCGCTGTTGCTGTTGCCGTTGCTTCAGCCTCTGCAGGTGCAGGGCTGCAAGCCCTGCCGACCCCCCCCCTACCTACGCGGCAGGTAGGTCACCAGTGACAGGTCGTGCCGGCTCTCCGGCACCAACGCCACGTACTGCAGGTCCAGCAACCCGCGCGTGGGATGGTTCAGCTTCTTCGCACCTTCATCGAACCGGCGCACGTCGTGCTCCGGCCACCACTGGCGGAACTCCTCGCTGTGCGCAGCGATGTCCTCGGCCAGCGCCAGGAACGGGGCCTTGTCCGGCGCCTGCGCCATCGCCGCGCGGAAGCCGGCCAGCAGGCCGCGGGTCATTTCTTCCCAGTTGAGGATCAACGTGCGGTACGGCGGGTACAGGAACATCAGCCGCAGCGTGTTGCGCTCATGTGGCGCCAGCTGGCTGTAGTCCACGAACAGGTCGGCGATGGCCGGGTTCCAGGCCAGGATGTCGTAACGGGTATTGCGCACGTAGGCCGGGATCGGTTGCATCGCTTCGACCAGCTGGCGCAGGCCATCGGTCACTGTCTCGTCGGGAGATTCCAGTGGCACCCCGTAGCCGGACAGCGCGAATGCATAGGCGCGTTCGTCGTCACTCATGCGCAGTACCTGCGCCAGGCGTTCAAGGACCTCCGGCGAAGCGCGCACTTCGCGGCCCTGTTCGATCCAGGTGTACCAGCTGACGCTGACCCCGATCGCCAGCGCCACTTCCTCACGCTTCAGGCCCGGGGTACGCCGGCGCCCGGCCGGGAGGCCGAGCGTGGCGGGGTCGACACGGGCACGGCAGGCCTTGAGGAAGCCGCCAAGTTCCTTGCGTTCACTTTCGCTGCGCATCATCGGCCCGTCCTACCCTTTGTAGCGTCGAGCCATGCTCGACGCGTCCGCCAGCTCGCGAGAAGCAGCCGAGCATGGCTCGGCTCTACACAAAAACGGTTCAACCACCCTCGGCGTTGCGCGCGAGGGTGACGATCTCCGCGCAGGCACGTCGATCAGGCATCGACGCGCTTGGAGCCCACGGCCAGGCCGGCCTTCAGGCTGGCTTCGACGAATTCGTCGAGGTCGCCGTCCAGCACCTTCTGCGTATCCGAACGCTCGATGCCAGTACGCAGGTCCTTGATACGGCTCTGGTCGAGCACGTAGTTACGGATCTGGCTGCCCCAGCCGATGTCGGACTTGGTGGCTTCCACGGCGTCCTTTTCGGCGTTGCGCTTCTGGATCTCCAGCTCATACAGCTTGGCGGCCAGCATCTTCATCGCGTTGTCGCGGTTCTGGTGCTGGCTGCGGCCGGTCTGGCAGGCCACGACGATATTGGTCGGGATGTGGGTGATTCGCACCGCCGACTCGGTCTTGTTCACGTGCTGGCCACCGGCACCGGACGAACGGTACACGTCGGTCCGCAGGTCGGCCGGGTTGATGGTGATGTCGATGTTGTCATCGATTTCAGGCGACACGAACACCGAGGTGAAGCTGGTGTGGCGGCGGTTGTCCGAGTCGAACGGCGACTTGCGCACCAGGCGGTGCACGCCGGTCTCGGTCTTCAGCCAGCCGTAGGCATAGTCGCCTTCCACGCGCAGCGTAGCCGACTTGATGCCGGCGACGTCGCCACCGGAGACTTCCATCAGCTCGGTCTTCCAGCCGCGCGATTCACACCAGCGCAGGTACATGCGCAGCAGGATCTCGGCCCAGTCCTGGGCTTCGGTGCCACCGGCACCGGCCTGGATGTCGACGAACGCAGCGGCATTGTCCATCTCGCCGGAGAACATGCGCTGGAACTCCAGCTTCTCGACGTGCGACTGGTGCTTGTCCAGGTCGGCGACCACGGCCAGCGCGGTGTCCTCGTCCTGCTCAGACTCGGCCAGCTCAAGCAGTTCGGTGGCATCAGCCAGGCCGTCCAACACCGAGGCGATGCCGCCCACGGTCTTTTCCAGGCTGGAACGCTCGCGGCCCAGGTTCTGGGCGTATTCGGCATTGTTCCAGACGTCGGGGCTTTCCAGCTCCCGCGTTACTTCTTCAAGACGCTCTTTCTTGGCGTCGTAGTCAAAGATACCCCCGAAGCGACAGCACGCGATCGGTCAGATCGGTGATGCGCTGGCGGACAGGATTCAGTTCGATCATGTCGGCGGTTATGCATTCAAAAGATGACTGGTAATGATACCGCAGGCGGCGGGTACCCGGAATGAGGGCCCGGGCACGCTGCGGGCGGGCGCGAGCGTGGTCCACCGCCGCAGCGTCCGGACCGGGCGATGGCCGCCATGGGCGGGGAGCGGCTGAGCGGCAGCCGACCCCCCGCAGGGCATCCATGCTCCGCGGGCGACGGCGGTGTCCACGGCCCCCCCCCCCCCGGATCGCCGCCGCCAGCCAATCACTACTTCACCTCGAACTCGCCAACCAGCACAGTCTCGGCACGATCCTTCAGCCGCATCGTGACCATCTGGTCCTTCTGCTTCGGCGTGCCCCAGTGCGTGGTCAGGCGCAGCATCAGGGTCGTCGCACCGGTCACCAGCTGCTGGCGGCTGCCGAAGTAATTGGCCTCCACCTTGTACTTGCCGGGCTTGGCATTGCGCAGCGAGAACTGCTCGGGGCCATAGCCGCCGGTGAAGTCCTGCGACATCTGCCCGCCTTGGTAGATCAGGCGGTTGCCGTAGTACGCGCGCTCGCCGTTCGGGTCGGTCACCCAGAGGTCCATGTCGCTGTTGTCGGCATCCCACGACAGCACCACGCGCAGGTCCAGCGGCATCGCCTGCAGCAGGCGCGGGTCGATGCTGCGGGTATCCAGCCGTGGCGTGCTGCGTGCCACCAGGTTGTTCAGCTCATCCAGCGCGATCAGGGCGATGCCGTCGAAGCGGTTGTCCCACGGCCGCACCACCACCTGGTACAGCGGCGCCAACGCCTGCTGCGGCTTGCCCGCAGCCGCCAGTGCCAGGCCAAGATCGCGGAAGCTCTGCGGTTCTTCCTGGCCCATCGCGAGCACCTGCTCGAACACCGGCACCGCCAGTGCCGGCGCGTCGGCCTGCATCAACCGGTAGCCGAGCACGCGCAGCAAGTGGCGGTTGTCCAGATCCATCTCGGCCAGGTTCGACAGCACACGCAGTGCCAGGTCGCGCTGACCCTGCTCCAGCAACAGGTCGGCCACGTCGAGGAAGAATGCGCTGCTGTCGGCGTGTGCATCGCGCTCGGCCAGATAGCGGTCATAGAGATGCGACGCCGAGCCCTGGCGCAGGCGACGGGCGATGGCCGAATCCGGCTGCCAGGCCGCCAGCTGGATGCCGAGCTCGCCCTCGTTGGCGGCAGCGGGCGCAGCGACACGACCACCAGTGACCGTGATTGAATCCAGGGCCTTGTTCGATGCGGACGTTGAGCGACGTGCACGCGCACTGCTGGCTTCCATGCGCTGCTCGGCAGCGGCGGCCATCGGTGCCGGGGCGGGCGGTGCCGCAGGGGCCGGCGCGGCGAGCATCGCCATCGGCGCCGAGTCCATCGCGTAGTCCGCGGATGCAACTTCCAGCGCCCTGCCTTTCAACTGCGGCGGCGCACCCTTCGGCCAGCTGCGGTTCCACCACTGCTGGCGCTCCTTCCAGCGTGCCGCCACTTCATCCAGACGCCGGCGATCAGCAGCGGCACGATCACTTACCTGCACTGCAAACCTGGCGTCGTACTCGGCGCGCAGCTTGCCCGAAGGGCGGATCGCATAGCGCAGGTAGTCCTCCAGGGTCTCCAGCACGATCAGCGAGGTGTCCGGTCCGACCAGGCCGAACTGCTGCGACAGCAGTTGCATTGCCTCGCGGTTGCCTCGGCGGTCGGCGCCGAGTTGCTGCAGACGGGCCTGCGCCCACAAGCCGGCCAGCAGTTCACCGTCGTCACTCTTCTGCGTTGCCGGCAGTGCCTGCCATTCACCGCCGCCCACGCGCACCCGCATCGGCACGCCGTCCGCCGCAAGGCGGGCATGCAGCCATAGCCAGCCTTCGGCCTCGCTGCGACGATCGATCACAACATCCTGTACGCCACGGCCCGCATCGACCTGCACGTCCAACGGCGACGACAGCAGTTCCCGCGCAGCCGCGTCAACATCCTTGCCCAGCGCGACGAAGCGTCCGCCATGGGCTTCGCTCCAGCCGCGCAGGCGCACTGTATCGGTTCGCGCACCAGCACTGCTGACCGCGAACAGGCGCTGCTGCGGTGCGAGTGCTGGCAATGCTTCCGGTCCATAGGTCAGCAGGCCATCGCTGACCAGCAGGTATTCCTTCACGCTCGGTTGCGGCTGCCACTGCGCCAGCGCGCTGGCACCGTCCGGGCGTACGGCCTGCAGTGCTGCACGCAGCTCGCTCCAGTTGCCCGCACGGACACGGAAGCGACGCACCGGTTCCGCGCGGTCACGCAGCACGGTCAACGCCACGGTGCCGTCACCCATCGCTGCGAAGTAGCGATCCAGCAGCGCGAACTCACGCGTGCGATCGCGCTGACCCGAGGATCCGGAGCCGTCCCACAGCAGGCCGATCTCGCTGGGAAGTGTGCGCGGCGTGCGACTGACTACCACCGGCAGCTGCGCCAACAGGTAGTGCCCGTCCTGACAGGGCGCCACTTGGACCTGCGCCTGACGTGCCGCCGGCAGGCTCCACTGCAGCTGCGTCGGCAACTGCGCGCCCTTGCCCTGCCAGTGCAGCTGGCCCGCGTTGATACGGAACGGAGCCGTACCTGCGGTGGCCGCTTCCGGCGCCTGCAGCTTCAACTCAACCGATGCAGCGCCAGCGGCGAACTGCAGCGGCAGCGTCCACTGCCAGCCCTGGCCGGCGAAGGCCAGCGGTTCGCGAATCACCAGCTGCACGCGCCGGCTGCCGCCGGCCGGCAGCGGATAGATACGCAGGCGGAACTGGTTGCCAGCGGTCTGTTCCAGCAGGCCCGGATCGACACCGCGGCGGGCGATTTCCTCGAACACCTGGCGGCCACGGTCCTTGGGCACCGGCACGGCGTCGCGCAGTTCACCGTTGATGTCCAGCGCGAAGCCTGTGATCTGCTGGCCATCGGCCAGCGGGAACTGCAGCTCGCCCTCCAGCACGCGTCGGTTCGGGTTGTGGAATTCGAGGGTGATCCTGGTCTGGGCGATGCCGGCCTGGACCTCGCCTTCGATGCGGGCACGCTGCAGCTGCACCGGTTGTTCGGCAGCGGGCGCGATCAACAGCGGGGTGGTGGCTTGCGGCCTGGCAATACGTGGCGACTGAGCGCCGACAGGGCCAGCCGCGAGGGCCAGCAACAACACAGCGCAGCAACGGACGAAGACCATGACAGGGCTCCAGTGGGATCGTGGACATTTGAACGCACGGACAGCCGGAATGGGGTTGGACCGTGCTCGGCTTTTCTTTGCCCCCATCCACAGGCACCATCCCCCACGCTCCCACACGCGCAAGGATGCCGATGCGATTGCCCCTGCTGGCCACTCTGTTGGCACTGGCCTGCCCCCTGACAGCGCTTGCTGCGGCTCCGGCCAGGAGTCTGTATTTCCAGCACCACGACTGGGTCGTGGCCTGTGACAACACCTTGACCTGCCGCGCCGCCGGCTACGCCACCGACGATGACAGCACCCTGAGTGTGCTGCTCACCCGCAAGGGCGGCCCGGATCAGGCCATCCAGGGCCGCCTGACGCTGCAGCCGGAAGAAGGCCAGACCCAGCCCAAGGGCGCACTGCATCTGCGCATCCAGCAACAGGACCTGGGTGTCCTTGCTCCCTTGAAGAGCGCAGGCACGCACAGCTTGACGGCTGCGCAGACCAGCGCGCTGCTGTCCGCATTGGTGCGCGGCGGTGGAATCGGCGTGACCGATGGCGCTGGCCATCGCTGGCCGCTGTCGGACAAGGGTGCCGCAGCGGCACTGCTGAAGATCGATGAGTACCAGGGCCGCCTCGGCACGCCCGGCGCCGTGATGCGCAAGGGCAGCACGCCTGAATCCAGCGTCCCCGCCGCACTGCCGGTGCCGGTTGTGCGCAAGGCCGCTACCCTGGATTCGACTCCGGATGATCCCGCGCTTGCTCGGCTGGCCGCCTCACCCGCCCTGCGCGCGGCACTGCGTGCCACGCTGGAGGACGACAGCTGCGAAGGCCTGCAGGAAACTGATGCCGACGTTCCGCTCAGCAACTCCCCGCTGCAGGTCCGGCGCCTGGACGCGCAGCATGTGCTGGTCACTGTCCCGTGTTGGCGCGGGGCCTACAACATCGGCGATGGCTATTGGGTCGCCAGCCCGCAGGCGCCGTTCCAGGCGCAATGGGTGACCAGCGATGCGATCGACTACACCGACGGCCAGATCATTGCCGCGCAGAAGGGCCGCGGCCTCGCTGACTGCATTTCGCACGCAGCCTGGACGTGGGACGGGACGAACTTCATCGCGACGTCCGAGGTGGCACCGGGTCTATGCCGGGGCGTGCCCGGTGGCACCTGGGAACTGCCGATGCTGGTCAGCGAGGTCCGCTGACGCCACAGAAAAAGGGGACGGAGGGGATTAAGTCGCAAGTGGCAAACAAGGCACAAGCGACTTAATCCCCTCCCTCCCCTTTTCCTCATGCAGGCAGGCAGTGCTCGACGATCAGCTGGATGGCGCTGCCGCCGCGATAGTCGTCGCAGGCCAGTCGATAGGCGAGATGCACATGACGGCCGGGTGCGTTGCCGTGCCAGCCGCCGAAATGGATCGCATTGATCGTGCCAGGCATGCCCGGCAGGCGCAGTTCCAGCTTCAGGTGCCGCTCCTTCAGTACGCGCCAGTTGGCCACTTCGAAGTGGCCATCGAACAGCGGTTCGGGGAAGCCCTGACCCCACGGTCCGGCCAACCGCAGGGCATCGGCGTGGCGATGGTCCAGCTCGTCTGCGGCCAGTTCGCCATCGCTCAGCACCTGCTGCTGCAGCGCCGCCGGGTCGAGCATTTCCAGCACCACGGCGACGAAGGCGGCCTTGAAGTCATCGACGTGATCCAGCCGCATGCTCAATCCAGCCGCCATGGCATGCCCACCGAAGCGTTCGATCAGACCCGGATGCCGCGCATCGACCAGCGCCAGAGCGTCACGGATGTGCAGGCCGGGAATTGAGCGGGCGGAGCCACGCAGGGTGTCGGCGCCGGGTTCGGCCGGGGCGAAGGCGATCACCGGGCGATGCAGGCGATCCTTCATCTTCGACGCGACCAGGCCGACCACGCCCGGATGCCAATCGGCATCGAACAGGCAGGCCGCCACCGGGCGCTGCCCGGCCATGTCCAGCACCACGCGGGTCAGCGCCTGCTCGGCGTCATCGGTCATCGACTGCTGCACGGCGCGGCGTTCCGAATTGATCTGCTCCAGCGTCTGCGCGATGTCGCGCGCCTGGCGCGGGTCTTCGGTAAGCAGCAGCGCGATGCCCAGCGCCATGTCTTCCAGCCGGCCCGCAGCGTTCAGGCGCGGGCCGAGTGCGAAGCCGATATCGGTGGCGGTCAGTCGCGCGGCATCACGGCCACTGGCTTCGATCAGCGCACGCAGGCCGACACAGCCCTGCCCTGCGCGTAGACGGCGTAGGCCCGCACTGACCAGCGCACGGTTGTTCGGGTCCAGTGCCACCAGGTCGGCAACGGTGCCGACCGCCACCAGGTCCAGCAGCGCGGTCAGGTCCGGCCCCTTGCCATCGGCAAAGACGCCGGCCTCGCGCATCTGCCGGCGCAGCGCCATCAGCACGTAGAAGATCACGCCGACGCCAGCAAGCGACTTACTGGGGAAGGCATCGCCATCCAGATTCGGATCAACGATCACGTCAGCCGGTGGCAACTGCGGGCCCGGCAGATGGTGGTCGGTGACCAGCACCTGCCAGCCACGCGCCTTGGCCGCAGTCACACCCGCATGGCAGGCAATGCCGTGGTCGACCGTGACCAGCAGGTCCGGCTGCAGCTCGGCCAGCTCCTCCACCAGCGACGGCGACAGGCCGTAGCCGTGCACCATGCGGTTCGGCACCGCGTGGAAAACATGCTGCGCGCCGAGCATGCGCAGGCCGCGCACACCGACCGCACAGGCGGTAGCACCATCGCAGTCGAAATCGCCGACCACCAGGATGCGCTTGTCGTTGGCGATGGCCTCGATCAGCAGGCCCACTGCATCGTCGATGCCGGTCAGCAGCTCGGGGGCATGCAGGCTGCCCAGCTTCGGCAGCGCCAGTTCCGGTGTGCCTGCGCCACGACTGGCGTAAAGCCGCGCCAGCAGCGGCAGCGTGCCCTCCGGCCAGCTGCCGGGCGCGACCGTATCGCGGCGGAGGATCATCGGCGTATCAGAGGTGGGCTGCACGGCATCGGCGGCAAGGGACATCGGCATCGCCGGTTACGAAAGACAGAGGGATGATACCGCGCGTGGGAGAGGCTGGCGGGATTGCGCCCGGCTCCTGCGGTAGTGCCGGCCGCTGGCCGGCAACCCCGGCAAACGTCCAGGGTCAGAACCGTTTTCCGATGGAAAACGGATCCGACCCCGCTCAATCGTGAAGCTGCCGCGGCTTTTTCCAGAACTGCCAGCGCTGTCCGCGATCCAGCTGGAACTGCAGGCCATCCTCGAAATCCAGCACCAGTCGCTGCAGCTCGCCACGCTTCAGCGCAGCCAGCAGCGGACGGATCGCATCATTGCCGAGCTGCTGCAAAGAGCGCAGCTGGCGCAGGTCGACCAGTGCATCCACCGCCTGCTCGCCATCCACGGCCACGCCTGCCGCCAGAGCCAGGCCCTGCAGCAGGGCATCACGACTGCGCACCTGCGCATGCGCCGTGCTGACCGACACCGGCATCACGCCGCCACCCCAGAACCACAGCGAATTGATCGGCTGTTGTCCCTGCGCGGCGCGCTGCTGGTTCCAGGAATGGTTGTGCAGCAGCACTTGCGCTTCGGTCATGAGCGCCCGCCAGCGGCGGCCACCCTCGCCTTCCGGCAGGTGCGAGAACAGGTCATCGCCCAGCACCTCGTCCGGACTGTCGAAGTCCGGCAGGGCCAGGTCGATCGGAAGCCGCAGGTACCAGCGCGAGGGATCGGGCGCGTCGAGCACGAACCCGGCATCGGCGAACAACGGCTGCAGCACCGGCAGCAGGGCCAGGCAGTCGGCCAGCGTCGGCCGCAGCGTTTCGCCGTAGGCCATCATCCGCGCGCCATGCATGTCCGGCACCATGCAGGCCGGATCGGCGCGCAGCCAGCTGGCGCCGGCGGCATCGCCGACGTCGCGCTGGCGGGTCAACGCGGCCACCGGCAAGTGCGGCGCGGCAACCGTGAAGTGGCGCGTCAGCTGCGCGCGTTCGCCCGGCGCGACCTGCACCGCCGTGGCGCGGCCGAGCGCACGCGCCACATCGTCCGGCAGCGCAGCCGCGGCAAAGCGGCTGCGCGCGGGCAACAGCAGGGTCGCCGTTGCCACCGGGTCAGTCCACGTAGCTGACGCTGACGATCTCGTACTCGCGCTGGCCGGCCGGGGCGTCGATCACGATCGAATCGCCTTCCAGCTTGCCGATCATCGCGCGCGCCACCGGCGAGGAGATGGCGATCAGGCCCAGCTTGATGTCCGCTTCCAGGTCACCGACGATCTGGTACTTCTTCTCTTCGTCGGTTTCCACGTCGGCCAGAGTCACGCTGGCGCCGAACACCACCTTGGAGCCGGCATTGAGCTTGCTCACGTCGATGATCTCGGCGTGCGACAGCTCGCCTTCCAGCTGCTTGATGCGGCCTTCGATGAAGCCCTGCTCCTCGCGCGCGGCGTGGTACTCGGCGTTCTCCTTCAGGTCGCCATGCTCACGCGCTTCGGCGATCGCAGCGATCACCTTCGGGCGCTTGACCGACTTCAGGTGATCCAGTTCGTCGCGCAGCTTCTGCGCGCCCTTCATCGTGATGGGGGCTCTCATGCATTCAACTCCTTGTGCAGCTCCTGCAGCGACCAGACGGGGCCGGTGCCGCGGAATTCCAGTGAATCCACCAGCGCCTTGGCGCCGGCAATGGTGGTCGAGTAGGTGACGCGATGCTGCAGCGCCTCGCGACGGATCGAGAACGAGTCGTTGATCGCCGAACGACCTTCGGTCGTGTTGACGATGTAGACGATCTCGCCGTTCTTGATCGAGTCGACGATGTGCGGACGGCCTTCGACCACCTTGTTGATGATCTCGCAGTCCATGCCGTGCTGCTGCAGCCACGCGGCGGTGCCACGGGTGGCGACCAGGCTGTAGCCACGCGCCAGCAGCGCCTTGGCCACCGGCAGCACGCGCTTCTTGTCCGGATCACGCACCGAGACGAAGGCCTTGCCGACCGGCGGCGCCTTGATGCCACCGGCTTCCTGCGCACGCGCGAAGGCGGCGTTGAAGGTGCGACCGACGCCCATCACCTCACCGGTGGAGCGCATCTCCGGCCCGAGGATCGGGTCGACGCCCTGGAACTTGGCGAACGGGAAGATCGCTTCCTTCACCGAGTAGTAGTCCGGCACGATTTCCTTGGTCGCGCCCTGCTCGGCCAGGGTCTTGCCGGCCATGCAGCGGGCGGCGATCTTGGCCAGCGGCATGCCGGTAGCCTTGGACACGAACGGCACGGTGCGCGAGGCACGCGGATTCACTTCCAGCAGGTAGATGGTGTCGGCACCTTCATCGCTGGTCTGGATCGCGAACTGGGTGTTCATCAGGCCGACCACGTTCAGGGCCTTGGCCAGTTCCACCACCTGGCGACGCAGCTCGGCCTGGGTTTCAGCCGACAGCGAGTACGGCGGCAGCGAGCACGAGGAATCGCCCGAGTGCACGCCGGCTTCTTCGATGTGCTCCATCACGCCGCCGATCAGGACGTTGCCCTGGGCATCGGCAATGATGTCGACGTCGCACTCCACGGCATTGTCGAGGAAGCGGTCCAGCAGCACCGGCGAATCGTTGGACACCTTGACCGCGTCGCGCACATAGCGGGCCAGGTCGGCTTCGCCGTAGACGATTTCCATCGCACGGCCGCCCAGTACGTAGCTCGGGCGCACCACCAGCGGGTAGCCGATCTCGCGGGCCAGCAGCAGGGCTTCCTGGTCGTTGCGGGCGATGCGGTTCGGCGGCTGCTTCAGGCCCAGCTTGTCCACCAGCTGCTGGAAGCGCTCACGGTCTTCGGCCAGGTCGATGGAGTCCGGGCTGGTGCCGATCACCGGCACGCCGTTGGCTTCCAGCGCGCGCGCCAGCTTCAGCGGGGTCTGGCCGCCGTACTGCACGATCACGCCCTTCGGCTGTTCCAGTTCGACGATTTCCAGCACGTCTTCCAGCGTCAGCGGCTCAAAGTACAGGCGGTCGGAGGTGTCGTAGTCGGTCGACACGGTTTCCGGGTTGCAGTTGACCATGATGGTTTCATAGCCATCCTCGCGCAGCGCCAGTGCTGCGTGCACGCAGCAGTAGTCGAACTCGATGCCCTGGCCGATGCGGTTCGGGCCACCGCCCAGGATCATGATCTTGTCGCGGTTGCTCGGCGCGGCCTCGCACTCGTCCTCGTAGGTCGAGTACAGGTAAGCGGTGCCGGTGGAGAACTCACCGGCGCAGGAATCGACGCGCTTGTAGACCGGGCGCACCTTGTGCGCACGACGCAGCGCGCGGATGGCGGCTTCGTTGGTACCGGTCAGCTGCGCCAGGCGCGCGTCGGAGAAGCCAGCGCGCTTCAGCTTGCGCAGGCGGGCGGCGTCCAGCGCGTCGATGCCACCGGCAGCGACTTCGGCTTCGGCCGCGATGATTTCCTCGATCTGGTCCAGGAACCAGTGATCGATGAACGACAGTGCGTAGATCTCTTCCACGCTCATGCCGGCACGGAACGCATCGGCGACGAAGAACAGGCGCTCCGGGCCCGGGGCCTTCAGCTCGCGGCGCAGGGTCTGCAGGTCTTCTTCGTTGCTCAGGTCCAGGCCGGTCGGGTCGAAGCCGACCTTGCCGGTTTCCAGGCCACGCAGCGCCTTCTGCACCGACTCCTGGAAGGTACGGCCCATCGCCATCACCTCGCCCACCGACTTCATCTGGGTGGTCAGGCGGGCATCGGCGGCCGGGAACTTCTCGAAGGCGAAACGCGGGATCTTGGTGACGACGTAGTCGATCGACGGCTCGAACGAGGCCGGAGTCAGGCCACCGGTGATTTCGTTCTTCAGTTCGTCCAGGGTGTATCCCACGGCCAGCTTGGCGGCGACCTTGGCGATCGGGAAGCCGGTGGCCTTGGAGGCCAGCGCCGAGGAACGCGACACGCGCGGGTTCATCTCGATGACGACCACGCGGCCGGTCTTCGGGTTGATGCCGAACTGCACGTTCGAGCCACCGGTATCGACGCCGATCTTGCGCAGCACGGCGATGGAGGCATCGCGCAGGCGCTGGTACTCCTTGTCGGTCAGGGTCTGCGCCGGCGCCACGGTGATCGAGTCACCGGTGTGCACGCCCATCGGGTCCAGGTTCTCGATCGAGCAGACGATGATGCAGTTGTCCGCGGTATCGCGGACCACTTCCATCTCGAACTCCTTCCAGCCCAGCACCGACTCTTCCACCAGCACTTCGGTGGTCGGCGACAGTTCCAGGCCGCGGCTGACGATCTCGACCAGCTCTTCGCGGTTGTAGGCGATGCCGCCACCGCTGCCGCCCAGGGTGAAGCTGGGGCGGATGATGGTCGGGTAACCGACGCGGGTCTGGATCTCCAGCGCTTCGTCCAGGGTATGGGCGACGGCGGCGGTCGGGCATTCCAGGCCGATCTCACCCATGGCGACGCGGAACAGCTCGCGGTCTTCGGCCATGCGGATCGCTTCGCGTTTGGCGCCGATCAGCTCGACGTTGTACTTCTCCAGCACGCCGTTGTCGGCCAGGTCCAGCGCGCAGTTCAACGCGGTCTGGCCACCCATGGTCGGCAGCAGCGCATCGGGCTTTTCCTTGGCGATGATCTTCTCGACCGTCTGCCAGTTGATCGGCTCGATGTAGACGGCGTCGGCCATCTCCGGGTCGGTCATGATCGTGGCCGGGTTGCTGTTGACCAGCACCACGCGGTAACCCTCGTCACGCAGGGCCTTGCAGGCCTGGGCGCCGGAGTAGTCGAACTCGCAGGCCTGGCCGATGACGATCGGGCCAGCACCGATGATGAGGATGGTCTTGAGGTCAGTGCGCTTGGGCATTTTCTTCTCTAAGTCAGTACAGCGTGACAAGGGGGGTGATCGCACGCTGTCGATCAGGAATCTTGATCCGCAGCGCCGCGCCAGCGGCAGCAGCGTTGCGGGGTTTACGGTCCATCGCGACGCCACCGGGGGGCCGGCGGCGTACTGATCACGCCTTGGCCTGCTCCATCAGCACCACGAAGCGGTCGAACAGCGGACCGACATCGGTCGGGCCCGGCGACGCTTCCGGGTGGCCCTGGAACGAGAACGCCGGCACGTCGGTGCGGGCCACGCCCTGGTTGGTGCCATCGAACAGCGAGCGGTGGGTCACGCGCAGGGTCGCCGGCAGGGTCGCTTCATCGATCGCGAAGCCGTGGTTCTGCGAGGTGATCATCACCCGGCCGCTGTCCAGGTCCTGCACCGGGTGGTTGGCACCATGGTGGCCGTGGCCCATCTTCATGGTCTGCGCGCCCGAGGCCAGGCCCAGCAGCTGGTGGCCCAGGCAGATGCCGAAGGTCGGGATCTTCACGTCGATGAAGTTCTTGATCGCTTCGATGGCGTAGTCGCACGGTTCCGGGTCACCCGGGCCGTTGGACAGGAACACGCCGTCCGGCTTCAGCGCCAGCACTTCGGCGGCCGGGGTCTGTGCCGGCACCACGGTCACTTCGCAGCCGCGCTCGGCCAGCATGCGCAGGATGTTGGTCTTTACGCCGAAATCGTAGGCCACGACCTTGAACTTCGCCGGCACGCTGACGAAGGCGTTGGCATCCAGGTCCAGCTGGCCCTCGGTCCAGGTGTAGGTCTTCTCGGTAGTGACGACCTTGGCCAGATCCATGCCCTTCAGCCCCGGGAACTTGCGGGCAGCTTCCAGTGCCTTTTCCACGTCGATGTCACCGGCCATCAGCGCACCGTTCTGCGCGCCCTTCTCGCGCAGGATGCGGGTCAGCTTGCGGGTGTCGATGCCGGCGATGGCAACCACGCCACGCTGGATCAGCCAGTCCTGCAGCGACACCTGGCTGCGCCAGTTGCTGGGACGGCGCGGAACGTCGCGCACGATCAGGCCGGCCGACCACACCTTGGACGCTTCATTGTCCTGGTCGGTCATGCCGGTGTTACCGATATGCGGATAGGTCAGCGTGACCATCTGCCGGGCGTAGGACGGGTCGGTCAGCACTTCCTGGTAGCCGGTCATGGCGGTGTTGAACACCACCTCACCGACGGACAGGCCGGGCGCGCCTACGGATTCGCCCTCGAATACGGTGCCGTCTTCGAGGACGAGGATTGCGGCTTGGGTCACGGGAATCTCACTTTGGCTACCGAGGGGGCTGCCGAAGTCACGCCTGCGCTTCACGGAAATCCGGTTGCAAAAAAGCGCGGACGTGCGGTCTGGGACCGGTCCGGCTTTCGTGATTCGGCGAGTGCGAATTGTAGCGCTGCCGGGGCGCTCGCGCCAGCGGTTATCGCACTTCATGAACAGGCGATTGCGCATTCATTTCAATCCGGCGGCGTATGCAGGGTCCGCCGCCAGATCGTGCCGGCCGCTGGCCGGCAATCTGCATGCCATCAGGCGCCTGGTAGTGCCGGCCGCCGGCCGCCCAACAGCCCACCCACGGCCCCCCCCCACCGCCGGCCCCCGGCCGCGCGGCCCGCGGCCCCCCCCCCCCCCCCCCCGGGCCCCCCCCCCCCGCCCGCCCCGCGCCCGCCACTACCGCCTTACTGCAGCAGGTCCCGCACCCGGTAGCTGCCCGGGGCGCGGCCCTGCAGCTGGCGGGCGGCAAACAGGGCGCCGCGGGCGAAGATGTCGCGGTTGGTGGCCCGGTGCACCAGCTCGATGCGCTCACCCAGGCCGGTGAACTGCACCAGATGCTCGCCGACGATGTCACCGGCACGCAGGCTGGCGTAATGCGGCTCCGCCCCACCCCGCTGCGCGGCCGCGCCCAGGGTCAGCGCGGTACCCGACGGCGCGTCCTTCTTCTGCGTGTGGTGCGATTCGACGATGTCGCAGTCCCAGCCGGCCAGCGCCTGCGCCGCGCGCTCGACCAGCTCGTCCAGTACCGCCACGCCCAGGCTGAAGTTCGAGGCCCAGACCAGCGGGATCCTCGCCGCCGCCGCCTCCAGCGCCTGGCGCTGCGTGCTGGAGATGCCGGTAGTGCCCGAGACCAGCCCCGCACCACGTTCCACGCACAGTGCCAGCATCGGGTCGAAACCCTCCGGCAGGCTGAAGTCGATCGCCACGTCGAATGCCGGCGCACCGGGCAGCTCGCTGGCCGCGAAGAACGGTACGCCATCGACCACGCGCTGGGCCGGCGCACGGCCCGTCACCGCAGCGGCGATCTGCAGGGTTTCGGGATGTTCGGCGGCCAGCCGCAGCAGGGCCTGGCCCATGCGCCCGGAGGCACCGTGGATGAGCAATCGCAGGGGAGTCTGGTTCATGCCTGCAGGCTAGCGGCAGCACGCCCGCTCCGGCAAGCGCCATCGCTGCTACGCTGCATGCCCTTTCATGCAATGGATGGCAGTTCCCTCATGCAGATCAGCGAACAGCTGGTGCTGGTCACCGGTGCCGGGCGCGGACTTGGCCAGCACATCGCCCGCGCCTTCGCCGCACAGGGCGCGCGCGTCATCATCAACTACCACCGAAGCGAAGGCGCCGCACGTGCTCTGGCTGCCGAGCTGGGCGGACAGGCGATCGCGCTGCCGGCCGATGTCACTGAGCGCGCCGAGGTCGATGCAATGCTGCAGCACGCCCTGGCCCACTTTGGCCAGGGCGTCACCACCGTAGTCAACAACGCACTGGCCACCTTCTCGTTCAATGGCGATGCCCGCGACGGCGCCGCCGACATCGGCTGGCCGGCGTTCCAGGCACAGTTCGAGGGCAGCGTGCGTGGCGCGCTGAACACCGTGCAGGCCGCCCTGCCCGGCATGCAGGCCCGCCGCTTCGGCCGCGTGATCAACATCGGCACCAACCTGTTCCAGAACCCGGTGGTGCCCTACCACGACTACACCGCCGCCAAGGCCGCACTGCTGTCGCTGACCCGCACACTGGCCGGCGACCTCGGCCCGCACGGCATCACCGTCAACATGCTGTCCGGCGGCCTGCTGCGCACCACCGATGCCAGTTCCGCCACGCCCGAAGCGGTGTTCGACTACATCGCCGCCAACACCCCGCTGCGCAGCGTCACCACCCCGGCCGAATTCGCCGATGCCGCGCTGTTCTTCGCCAGCCCGTGGTCACGCGCGGTGACCGGCCAGAACCTGGTGGTGGATGGCGGACTGGTGCGGGACTGAGCCGATGCGCATTTCCGAAGTCAGTCGCCTGACCGGCGCCAGCGCCAAGGCCATCCGCCTGTACGAGGCACGCGGGCTGCTGCCGCCGGTGCCGCGCGTGAACCGCTATCGCGACTACAGCGAACAGGACGTGGCCTGGGTGCAGCTGATCCGCCAGGCGCTGGGGCTGGGTATCACGCTGGCGGCAATCTCGCGCCTGCAGGGCCGCGACGGGCGGCTCGACTGGCAGGCAGTGCTGACCCTGCTTGAGCAGCAGCGCAGCCGCATTGCCAGCGAGCGGGCACGGCTGGCGCAGGTCGAGCTCGACCTGCAGCAGGTCAGCGACGAACTGCAGCAGTGGCTGCTCTCCGGCAGCAATGACTGCGTGCTGGAACCCAGCGGCTGCACGACCCAGGCTTGACTCTGCCCTTGGGGCAGACCGCAGCCTCGCGCACTTTCCATTGCCCGAGGTTGCCGTGTCCCGTTCCATCCTGATGCTGCTCGGCCATCCCGACCGCGACAGCCTGTGCGGCGCCCTCGCCCAGCGCTACGCCACCGCCGCCGAGAATGCCGGCCACCGGGTGCGCTTGATCGCATTGGGTGAACTCGAGTTCGATCCGGTGCTGCGGCATGGCTACCGCCAGATCCAGCCGCTGGAAGCCGACCTGCAGGACGCGGCGGAAGCGATCGAGGCCTGCGATCACCTGGTGCTGGTCTATCCCACCTGGTGGGGTGCGATGCCGGCGCTGCTGAAGGGCTTCTTCGATCGCGTGCTGCTGCCGGGGTACGCCTTCCGCTACCGGCGCGATTCGGTGTGGTGGGACCGGCTGCTGGCCGGGCGCAGCGCACGGGTGATCACCACGCTGGATACGCCGCCCTGGTACTACCGCTGGATCTACCGCGACCCGGGCATCACCCAGATCCGCGCCCCCCTCCTGGAATTCTGCGGCATCCGCCCGGTGCGGGTCAGCCGTCTCGGTGTGGTGCGCAGCAGTACCCCAGCACAACGCAGCAAGTGGCTGGCGTTGGCAGCAGAGCTGGGTTCACGCGCCAGGTAGATCCAAGCCATGCGTGGATGAAATGCCGGCCACGTTCCATGTGTCGCGTTTGCCAATTGACCGCCGGGCACTGCGCCTCAAGTCTGAGGGCCCTCTTCCGGCCCAGGCAACGCCCATGAAATCCTCGACCGTCTTCAGCAAGTGCGCCAGGAAGACCGGCTTTGCCGGCACGTCGACGACCCGCTACCGCTTGCTGGATACTGCCCTGCTTGTCGTGAATCACCAACGCGCCAGCGAAAACCGGGGTTTCTATGTGAATGCTGGGCTCTACTTTCCGGAGCTGCTCGAGTATCCCCTCGCGCCTGACGATCTTGAAACAGCTTTCCGGTACCGCTCCAGCATTCCCACGCCCCATGTCGACTGGCGGATCGAAGAGACGCCCGGCCTGCGCCGGGCTTTCATCCAGCAGGATCTGGATGATCTGCTGGAGGCCGGCAATCGCGATGGGATGAAATGCCTGCTGCTCGGTGCCCTTGCCGACGTGGCGGGCTTCGCGGCAACCCATGGAAACCGCGAGTCAGTGCGGCGATTGAATCAGGACGGGAACTTCCGGGCGATCATCCGCAGAGAGGTCTAGCAGATCCACGCCATGCGTGGATGGACTCCAGGAGTGTGCGAACCAAGGTTCGCACCTACCAGGACACATTCAGTGCTGTTTGGGCGGCGTCGGCCCGCAGCCGTCGCAACCGCCACAGGCACCACCGCCTCCGCTAGCCGGCGGTGCGATCTTCCGCCCCAGCGCCTGCAGCCAGGCGGCGCGGCCCGGCTTCAGCAGGGCCAGCGCAAGCGCGCCACGCAGCTTGCGCACGGTGCCGGGAAACTGCTTCTTCAGCACCACCCAGGCACTGACCAGCACGGCCACCGCGATGATCAGGTACTGCAGCAGCAGTCCACGGTCCATCAGCCGCCTCCCAGCGCCTTGGTCACCTGGTAGGTGATCAGCGCCGCCACGTAGGCCGCAGCAAACAGGTAGAACGCCGAGAAGGCCATCGTCTTCCACGAATTGGTCTCGCGCTTGATGGTGGCCAGCGTCGAGATGCACATCGGGGCGTAGATGTACCAGACCAGCAGCGACAGCGCGGTGGCCAGTGACCAGCCGTCGCTGATCAGAGGGGTCAGCGCCTGGCTGGCGGCATCGTCATCGGCCGCCGACAGCGCGTACACGGTCGCCAGCGAGGACACCGCCACTTCGCGCGCGGCCAGGCCCGGAATCAGCGCAATGCAGATCTGCCAGTTGAAGCCCAGCGGCGCGAAGAACACCGCCATCGCATGGCCGATCTGGCCCGCATAGCTGTAATCGATGGCCGGCATGGTGGCGCCGGCCGGAGCCGCCGGGAACGAGAGCAGCACCCACAGCAGGATGGTCAGCGCCAGAATGATGCCGCCGACGCGCTTGAGGAAGATCATGCCGCGCTCGTACAGGCCCACCGCCAGATCGCGCACATGCGGCAGCCGGTACGACGGCAGCTCCAGCATCAGCGGGTGCTCGCTCTTGTCGCGGCGCCACTTCTTCATGATCCACGACATCGCCAGCGCACTGAGAATGCCGGCCGCATACAGGCCGAACAGCACCAGGCCCTGCTGGTTGAACACGCCCCACACCGTCTTCTGCGGGATGAACGCGCCAATCAGCAGCGCGTACACCGGCAGGCGTGCGGAACAGGTCATCAGCGGCGCCACCAGGATCGTGGCCAGGCGGTCACGCGGGTCCTGGATGCTGCGCGTGGACATGATGCCCGGCACCGCGCAGGCGAAACTGGACAGCAGCGGGATGAACGAGCGGCCAGACAGGCCGGCGGCGGCCATCATGCGGTCGAGCAGGAACGCCGCACGCGGCAGGTAGCCGGATTCCTCCAGCACCAGGATGAAGAAGAACAGGATCAGGATCTGCGGCAGGAACACCACCACGCCACCCACACCGGCGATGATGCCGTCAGTCAGCAGGCTGGCCAACGGACCTTCCGGCAGCACGCTGCCAACGAAGGCACCAAGCCAGGCGAAACCGGCCTCGATGCCATCCATCAACGGTGTCGCCCAGGCATACACCGCCTGGAAGATCAGGAACATCACCACCGCCAGGCTGATCAGGCCGAACACCGGGTGCAGCAGCCAGCGGTCCAGCGCGTCGTCGACTTTCGCGGTCCGTGCCGGCATGCGCACGGCCACCGACAGGATCTCGCGCACCTTGGCGTGGTAGTCGATGCCACCTTCCGGGCCCGGCACCGGCGCATCCAGGTGCGGCACCATCGCATCAAGGCGCTCGACCAGGGCCTTGGCGCCCTGCTTGCGCACCGCCACGGTTTCCACCACCGGCACGCCCAGCTCGCGCTCCAGCGCGGCCACGTCCACCTGGATGCCACGGCGCTGGGCCGCATCGACCATGTTCAGCGCAACCACCATCGGCTTGCCCAGCTCGCGCAGTTCCAGCGCGAAGCGCAGGTGCAGGCGCAGGTTGGTGGCGTCGATCACGCACAGCAGCACGTCCGGTGCAGCCTCGCCCGGGTAGAAGCCCCGGCACAGGTCACGGGTGATCGCCTCGTCCAGGCTGGCCGGGTGCAGGCTGTAGGCACCTGGCAGATCGAGTACGGCGAACTCGCGGCCGGACGGCGCGCGCAGGCGGCCTTCCTTGCGCTCAACGGTGACGCCGGTGTAGTTGGCAACCTTCTGCCGGCTGCCGGTCAGCTGGTTGAACAGCGCGGTCTTGCCACTGTTGGGGTTACCGACCAGCGCAATGCGCAGGGGCGCGGTAGAAGTTGCAGCGGTCATGCGCGACGCTCCTGGCGGTTGGCGTCGACCACGACGCGCTTGGCTTCACTGATACGCAGCGCAAACCGGGTGAACCCGACCTGCACCAGCAGCGGCTCGCCACCGACCGGGCCCTTGGCCACCAGGCGCACTTCCTCGCCCTTCACGAAACCCAGCTCGCGCAGGCGACGGGCGATGGCATCGTTGGCATGGAGGTCCTGCACGGACTCGACCACGGCCGAGGCGTGCAGCGGCAGTTCGGACAGCGTCATCTAGCGCATTCTCTGCTGGATGTAAATGGTTCTCGATTCTAACATTCCCGCGTCGCGTCATGGCCCATGACCAATGGCCCGCTATGATCCATACACGTATGGAGTGACCCTGGAATCCCATGAACGATGCTTTGCAGATCGAGCGCAGCGGCGCCGTCCTCACCCTCTGGCTGAACCGGCCCGAGCTGCACAATGCCTTTGACGCCGGCCTGATCGCGCGGCTGACCGCCGCCCTCGAAGCCGCCGGACGCGACGACGCGGTGCGCGCGGTAGTGGTGGCCGGCCACGGCACCTCCTTCTCGGCCGGCGCCGACATGCAGTGGATGCGTGGCATGGCCGCCGCCAGCGAGGCCGACAATCGCGAGGACTCGCTGGCCCTGGCGCGGCTGATGCGCACCCTGGACGAGCTGCCCAAGCCGACCCTGGCCCGGGTCCACGGCGCGGCCTTCGGTGGCGGCGTCGGCCTGGTCGCCTGCTGCGACATCGCCATCGCCAGCACCGCGGCGCGCTTCGGCCTCACCGAAAGCCGCCTCGGCCTGCTGCCAGCGGTGATCTCTCCCTACGTGATCGAGGCCATCGGCCCGCGCCAGGCGCGCCGCTGGTTCGCCACCGGCGAGCACTTCGACGCCGAGACTGCGCTGCGCATCGGCCTGGTCCACCAGCTGGTCGAGCCGGAACGCCTGGACGAGGCCGTGCAACGCCAGCTGGCCCTGCTCGACAAGGCCGGCCCGATCGCTTCTTCCAGCGCCAAGCAGCTGGTGCGGCAGGTGCGTGACAGCCATGACCGCGATGCCCTGGATCGCGATAATGCCGCCCTGATCGCGCGCCTGCGGGTGTCCGCCGAGGGCCAGGAAGGCCTGGGCGCCTTCCTCGACAAGCGCGCGCCCCACTGGGTCACGGAAGCCTGAACATGCTCGATCATCTTGGTTTGACCAGCGCCGACCTGGCGCGCAGCAAGACCTTCTTCCTGCAGGCGCTGGCGCCGCTGCAGATCGGCGTGGTGATGGAAGTGACCGCCGAACAGACCGGCGCGCACGACCACATCGGCTTCGGCAGCGACGGCAAGCCGTTCTTCTGGCTCGGCAATGGCGGCACCGCCAGCCACGGCGTGCACGTGGCCTTCGCCTGCGCCAGCCGCACCCAGGTGGACGCCTTCCATGCCGCTGCCCTCGCCGCCGGCGGTCGCGACAACGGCGCGCCGGGCCTGCGCCCGTGGTACCACCCCGACTACTACGGCGCCTTCGTGCTCGACCTGGATGGCAACAACATCGAGGCGGTCTGCCACCGCCCTGCCGACGAGGTGGCCGCATGAACGACTACGTCCGCATCGTCGAGGTCGGCCCGCGTGACGGTCTGCAGAACGAAAAGCAGTCGGTGTCCACCGCCGACAAGATCGAACTGATCAACCGCCTGTCGGCCACCGGCCTGCGCAGCATCGAGGCGACCAGCTTCGTCAGCCCGAAGTGGATCCCGCAGCTGGCCGATGCCGCCGAGGTCTACGCCGGCATCCAGCGCCGGGCCGGCATCCACTACCCGGTGCTGGTACCGAACGAACAGGGCTACGACCGCGCCCGTGCGGTGGGCGTGGAGGAAGTGGCGGTGTTCACCGCCGCTTCGGAGGCGTTCAACCGCACCAACACCAATGCCGGCATCGACGAATCGCTGGCCCGGTTCGAGCCGATCCTGCGCCGCGCCGCCGCCGATGGCGTGCGCGTGCGCGGCTACGTCTCCACCGTGCTCGGCTGCCCTTACCAGGGCGAGGTGCCACTGGCCGACGTGGTGCGGGTGGCGCGTGCCCTGCACCAGATGGGCTGTTACGAAATCTCGCTGGGCGACACCATCGGCGTCGGCACCCCGCGCAAGGCCCGGGCAATGCTGCAGGCGGTTGCCGCCGAGATTCCGATGGCCGCACTGGCCGTGCACTTCCACGACACCTATGGCCAGGCCATCGCCAACATCGCCACCTGCCTGGAAGAAGGCGTGCGCGTGGTCGACAGCGCCGTCTCCGGCGCCGGTGGTTGCCCGTACGCGAAGGGCGCCAGCGGCAACGTCGCCAGCGAGGACGTGGTCTACCTGCTGCAGGGCCTGGGCCTGGACAGCGGCGTGGACCTGCCGGCACTGGCCGAAACCGGCCGCTGGCTGGCCGGCCTGCTCGGACGCGCCACCGCCAGCCGCACCGGCCAGGCGCTGGCCGCCGCCGGCTGACCGCCGCACTGCGCCGCACTGCAGCGGCGGCGCAGTGCACAACAGCGGCGGTCGCGGCTTCCGTTAGAATCGGCGGTTCTCGAACCTGCAGGACCGTGCAATGCAGCTGTCTTCCGTACGTGCCGTGATCACCGGCGGCGTCTCCGGCCTCGGCCTGGCCGTGGCCCAGCACCTCGTCGCCCAGGGCGGCAAGGTGGCCCTGTTCGACCTCAACGACGACAAGGGTGCTGCTGCCGTTGCCGGACTGGGCGCCGACAAGGCCCGCTACTTCAACGTCAACGTCAGCGATGAGGCGGCGGTAACCGCAGCCATCGACCAGGCCCACGAGTTCCTCGGTGGCCTGAACGTGGCGATGAACTGCGCCGGCATCCTCGGCGCCGGCCGCGTGCTGGGCAAAGAAGGGCCGATGCCGCTGGCCGGCTTCCAGGGCACGGTGATGGTCAACCTGGTCGGTAGCTTCAACGTTGCAAAGGCCGCGGCCAACCGCATGCAGCACAACGAAGCCGGCACCGACGGCGAGCGCGGCGTGATCATCAATACCGCCAGCATCGCCGCCTACGAAGGCCAGATCGGCCAGGCCGCGTACGCCGCCAGCAAGGGCGGCGTGGTGTCGATGACGCTGCCGATGGCGCGCGAACTGTCGCGCTTCGGCATCCGCGTCAACACCATCGCCCCGGGCGTGTTCTGGACGCCGATGGTCGATGGCATGCCCGAGGCGGTGCAGCAGTCGCTGGCCGCGTCGATCCCGTTCCCGTCGCGCCTGGGCAAGCCGGAAGACTTCGCCAGCCTGGTCGGCTTCATCCTCGGCAACACCTACCTCAATGGCGAGACCATCCGCCTGGACGGCGCTACCCGCCTCGCTCCGAAGTGATTCCCCCCGGGCGCCGGGACGGCGCCCTCCCCCAACGACCTAGATCACCATGAAAGCCAACGACATCAAGAAGGGCAACGTCGTCGAGTACAACAACGGCGTGTACCAGATCCGCGACATCGAGCGCAGCTCGCCGCAGGGTCGCGGCGGCAACGTCCGCTTCCGCTTCATCATGTACAGCGTGCCGGGCGGCAACAAGCTCGATGCCAGCTTCGATGCCGACGACAACCTGGTCGAGGTCGAACTGCTGCGCCGCCAGTCCACCTATTCGTACAAGGACGGCGATGCGTTCGTGTTCCTCGATGACGAGGACTACACCCCGTACACCCTGGACGCGGACGTGATCGGCGACGACGCCGGCTACATCACCGACGGCCTGACCGGCATCTACGTGCAGGTGATCGACGAGCAGCCGGTGGCGATCCAGCTGCCGGCCTCGGTGGTGCTGGAAGTGATTGAAACCCCGCCGGAACTGAAGGGCGGCACCGCCACCAAGCGCCCGAAGCCGGCCAAGCTCAACACCGGCATCGAAATCATGGTGCCGGAGTACATCGTCAACGGCGAGCGCGTGCTGGTGAACACCGCCACCGGCGAATTCGCTGGCCGTGCCGACTAAGCGCCTTGCGCTGATCGGTTGCCTGTCCCTGCTTGCGGCATGTTCGCCGCAGGCAGCGGACAATGCTGCCGACGCCACGCCAGCCGAACCGGCCGTGACCGCCGCACCAGCGGTGGAGGCACCGGCCGCCGTGGAGGCCATCGCCGAAGCGGAGCCCGCTACCGAGCAGCCCTCGGGCGATGAGGACCTGGACAAGGTACGTGCAGCCGCAGGCTGTCCGGTCCCGGAGGATGTATATGACGTCGACGACGTGCGCATCTACTGCGCGATGCCGGCCGACGTGCAGGCCTTCCTCGCGCGCGAGAACACCTGCCAGCATTTCGCCGGCGAAGAGCCGTACGACGACGAGCGTCGCCGTGAACTGGAAGAGGCCAGCGCCAAATACTGCGAAGGCCGCGAGAAGAACTTCACCGATCTGGTCGCGCGTCATCGCGGTGACTGCGCTGTCCGCGCAGGGCTGATCGGAATCAACACTCGCTATGACCTGGACTTCGATCTCGACCTGAAGCCCTGCGGGGGCTGATCGATGCACGCCGGGCATGGCCCGGCGTCACCGATCCGCGGAATCGGGCGTTACTTCGCGCCGAAATTGCCGCAGCCGTGGTACTGGCGGGTGCCGATGGTCAGGTTCACCCTGGCCTCGAACGCCTCACCACTCATGTCGTCCTGGCAGGTGGTGCGCTGGAAGCTGAGCTTGACGTCGGTACCGTCGGACGCCTTGCCACTCCATCCGTCGGCCCCCTCGGTGGGCTTGGCCACATCGAAGCGGCGCTCGCCGTAATCGACTTCCACCTGCAGGCCCGGCGCATCGCCGTCAACGACTGCAAGCCAGCCGGGTTCGTTGCCGGTGGCACGGAACGCGGCATTGCCGGCGCTGCCATCGCCTTCGGTGGCTTCGACCGCATGGCACTCGCGATCGGCCTCGCCCTTCAGGCTCAACAGGCCGTCATCGCTGCCCTTGGTCCAGAAGCTGTTGCCCTGGCCATCGCCATACTTCGCGCCCGACGCCGCACGCTCGGAGGTCATGGCGAAGGTACGTTCGCCGATCACTACCGTCGCCGCATCCTCGCCATTGAAGGTCGCGCGCACGTTCAGATCACCACACCGGTACATGGTCTCGCTGCCGGTACCGGCGCCGGTGCTGGCAGCCGGTTCGGGCGCGGCCGGCGGCGCGGCATCAGTGCCGCCCGCAGCGGGTGGCTGTGCCGGCTGGCACGCGGCCAGGACCAACCCGAGGGAGGCTGCCAACAGACTGGGGACTACACGCATGGCTCGACTCCTTGTCGACACTACAGAGATCTTCGACCCTACCACCTGCCGGTGAGCGGGGCCTGAAAGCGGCCTGACCGCACTCACGCGGCCAGCACCGCCATCGACAGCAACTGTGCGCCACTGTCGCCGGAACTGCAGGTCCAGACCCGCAGCAGGCGCAGTTTCAGCTCGCGCTCCTGGCCCTGCCCGCGCACCGACAAGCGCACGTCACTGGACAACAATGCCAGGCGTCCGCACAGCAGCGTTTCCACCGCGTACGATTGCAGGCTGCTCACCCGCAGGTTCCCGGCCAGCCAGTCGCCCAGCCAGGGCAGATCGAGCATGCGCCCGCCCTGCCCATCCATCATGAACAAGGCCGGCGATACCAGCGCGGTCAGCGCATCGTGGTCGTCATCCAGCAATGCCTGCCGCAGGCGCTGTTCCAGCGCTGCCAGCTGCCGCTCATGCAGGTCTTCAACGATGTCCCGTTCCATCCACGGATCCTTCCGGCATCGGCCGGCGCCTGCGCAGGCGTTGCGCGATCCACTGCCGCGCGCCCTGCACTACTACATAGAAGACCGGCACGAAGAACACCGCCAGCACGGTCGCACTGACCATGCCGCCGAACACGCCGGTTCCGATCGCCTGCTGGGTTTCCTTCGATGCGCCCTGCGCCAGCATCAGCGGCACCACGCCCAGCGCGAATGCCAGCGAGGTCATCACGATCGGCCGCAGGCGCAGCCGCGCCGCTTCCAGCGCTGCTTCAACCAGGCCGCGACCCTGCTGCTGCAGCTGCCGCGCGAACTCGACGATGAGGATCGCGTTCTTCGCCGACAGCCCGATCACCGTGATCATGCCGACCTTGAAGAACACGTCGTTGGGCATGCCGCGCAACAACACGGCGGCGACCGCACCGAGCAGGCCGAGTGGCACCACCAGCATCACCGCCAACGGAATCGACCAGCTCTCGTACAGCGCCGCCAGCACCAGGAACACCACCAGCATCGACAACAACAGCAGCCACGGTGCCTGCGCCCCCGACTCACGCTCCTGCAGCGA
Source organism: Stenotrophomonas sp. SMYL8 (assembly GCF_036320065.1). Taxonomy (NCBI): domain Bacteria; kingdom Pseudomonadati; phylum Pseudomonadota; class Gammaproteobacteria; order Lysobacterales; family Lysobacteraceae; genus Stenotrophomonas; species Stenotrophomonas sp. SMYL8. Next base: position 27,318 of record NZ_JAWIRR010000024.1, on the reverse strand, counting down.
CTGGCTGGTCCACTGCAGCGCGAAGCCAGACGGCAGCGTTTCGGCCAGCCGCTCCATCTCCGCCATCGCCTGGCCGGTCGACACGCCGGAGGCCGGGGCGCCGGACAGATTCAGCGCCGGGAAGCCGAGATAGCGCTGCAGCTGCAGCGGCGCCTCGGTCCAGTGCGGGGTCACCAGTTCGGACAGCGCCACCATGCCGCCCTCGCTGTTCCGCACGTACAGCTTCAGCACATCCTCCAGTTCCATCCGGTGCGAGGCGTCTGCCTGCAGGATCACCTGCTGCAACCGGCCCTTGTTGGGGAAGTCATTGACGTACTGCGAGCCCATCGCAGCCGACAGCGTGCTGCTGATGTGTTCGAAGCCCACGCCCATCGCCTCGGCCTTGGCCCGGTCGATGTCCAGCCGCACGCTGGTGCCGGCCGGCAGGCCATCGGCATGCACTTCCGACAGCAGCGGGCTGGTCTCGGCCTGCTTCAGCAGCTGCTGCAGGGCCGCGCGCAGTTCGGCCTGGCTCTGCCCGGTCCGCGCCTGCAGGGCGAGCGAGAACCCGGACGAACGGCCCAGGCTGTCGATCGCCGGCGGCATCACGCTCATCACCTCGCCCTCGGCAATCGTGGACATCGCCTTCTGCGCGGCCTCCACCTCGCCGGCTGCGGTGGCCCCTGCACGCTCACCCCAGTCCTTGAGCATGGTGTAGGTCAGCGCCGCGCTCGGGCCGGAACCGGAGAAGCTGTAGCCGAGGATCGACTGGTTGGAGCCGATGCCCGGGCGTGACGCCACATGCCGCTCGTAGGCTTCGACCACGGCCAGCGTGCGCTCGGCGGTGGCTTCGGCCGGCAGCTGGATCGAAGTCATGAAATAGCCCTGGTCTTCTTCCGGCAGGAATGCGCCCGGCAACCAGTGCAGGCCCAGCAGCAGCGCCACTACCAGTGCGGCGAACACGCCCATCACCCGCCCACTGCGCTGCAGCACCGAGGCCACGCCACGCTGGTAGCGCCCGGTCATCGCCTCGAAGCCACGATTGAAGGCGCCGAACAGCCCGCCCCGACCATGATGACCATGGGTGTTCGGGCGCAGCAGGGTCGCGCACAGTGCCGGCGTCAGGCTCAATGCCAGCAGCGCCGAGAACAGGATCGACACCGCCATCGCCACGGTGAACTGGCGGTAGATCGCGCCCACCGAGCCGTTGGCCAACGCCATCGGAATGAACACGGCGGTCAGCACCAGGGTGATGCCGATCACCGCACCGGTCAGCTCGCGCATCGCCTTGATGGTAGCCTCGCGCGGCGGCAGTCCTTCCTCGGCCATGATCCGTTCCACGCCCTCGACCACCACGATGGCGTCGTCGACGATGATGCCGATCGCCAGCACCATGCCGAACATGGTCAGCACGTTGATCGAGAAGCCCAGTGCCAGCATCACCGCGAAGGTGCCGAGCAGCGCGATCGGTGCGACCAGCGCCGGAATCAGCGTGTAGCGCCAGTTCTGCAGGAACAGGTACATCACCGCGAACACCAGCAGCATGGCCTCCAGCAGCGTCTGCACCACCTTCTGGATCGAGATCTTCACGAACGGTGCGGTGTCGAACGGAATGCTCGACTCCACGCCGCGCGGCAGCAGCGGCGCCAGTTCGGCCATGCGCTCGCGTACCGCCGACGCGGTGCGCACTGCGTTCGCGCCAGGACGCAACTGCACCCCGGCGGCGGTCGCTGGGTGGCCATCCTCGCGGGTGCCCCACGCATAGCTCTGCGCGCCCAGTTCGACGCGGGCGACATCGCCCAGCACCACCCGTGAACCGTCTGCCCCGGCGCGCAGCACGATGGCTGCGAACTGCTCCGGCGTGGACAGCTGCCCATCGGCGCTGAGCGGCACGGTGATGCGCTGGCCCGGAACACCCGGCGAATCACCGATGCGTCCCGGCGAGATCTCCAGGTTCTGCTGCTCGATGGCGGTGGCCACATCGCCCATGGTCAGGCCGTAGCCGGTCAACCGGGTCGGGTCCAGCCAAACGCGCATCGCCTGTTCGGCACCGAACAGCTGCACGCGGCCGACGCCATCGATGCGGCGCAGCTCTTCGATGATGTTGCGCGCCATGAAATCGCCCAGCGCGGCTTCGCTGACGCTGGCATCCGGCGAACGCAGGCCGACCAGCATCAGGAAGCCGGAATCGGCGGCCTCCACGAACAGGCCGTTCTGGCGCACGCTGCGCGGCAGGCGCGGCTCGATCGCCTTGATCCGGTTCTGCACGTCCACCTGCGCCAGCTCCGGGTTGGTACCGGGCTTGAAGGTCGCAGTGATCGAGGCTTCGCCGGAGGTGTCCACCGACGATTCGAAGTACAGCAGGTGTTTGACGCTGGACAGCTCGCGCTCGATCAGCCCGACCACCGCATCATTCAGCGTCTGCGGGCTGGCACCCGGGTAGCTGGCATAGATGCTGACACTGGGCGGCGCGACCGCCGGATAGCGCTCCACGGCCAAGCGCGGAATCGCCAGTACGCCGGCCAGGATGATGAAGATCGCCAGCACCCAGGCGAACACCGGGCGATCGATGAAGAAACGTGCCATGTTGGATTTTCCTGGAGGGGCTGGCCCGGGAAAGGCTCAGCCCTTGCTGCCGGCCTGGACCGCGCCGGCGCTGGCGACCGGCACCTGCCAGTCGCGCGCATCGACCACCACGCCTTCCTGCAGGCGTTCCTGGCCCTCGACCACCACCTTTTCGCCCGCCTTCAGACCGGTGCGCACCAGCCACTGGCGATCAACGCTGCCGTCGACCTCCAGCGTGCGGATCACCGCCTTGCCATCGCCACCGATCACCCAGGCATAAGCCTGGCCACCGGCGCTGCGCAGCACGGCCTGCTGCGGCACGGTCAGCGCACTGGCCGGTGCACCCCGCGGCACTTTCGCGCGCACATACATGCCGGGTAGCAGCTGGCGCTGCGGGTTGTCGACCAGGATGCGGAGGATCACATCACCGGTACGCGCATCGACGTTGATGCCGGAGAACAGCATCTGGCCACGCTCGGACAGCGGCTTGCCGGCGGCACCGATGATCGTCACCGGCAGCTCGCCACCACCGGCAGCACTGCGCTGCAGCGATTCCAGCTGCGCCGCCGGCTGGCGCACATCGACGTAGACCTGGTCGATCTGCTGTACCACCGCCATCGGCTCGGCATCTGCCACGCCGACCAGTGCGCCTTCGGTCACCAGCGCCTGATCGATGCGGCCGGCAATCGGCGCGCTGACCGTGGCATAGCGCAGGTCGAGCTGGCGACGGGCCAGGATCGCGCGCGCTTCATTCACCGCGGCACGGGCCTGTTCGTACTCGGCACTGGCATCGTCGCGATGCTGCTGGCTGACGGCCTGTGCCGCGGCCAGTGCATGCAGGCGCTGCGACTGCACGCGACTGCGGCCCAGGGCGGCCTCGCTGCGCTGCAGCGCGGCCAGTGCCGAATCGACATCGGCACGGAAGGCCGCCGGATCGATCTGGAACAGGGCCTGGCCGGCGTCTACTTCCGCGCCCTGGTCAAACAGCCGGCGCTGCACGATGCCACCCACCTGCGCTCGGATCTGCGCGGTGCGCACGGCGGCCACGCGGCCAGGCAGTTCGTCGTCACGCTGCACCACCTGCGGGCCGACGGTAACCACGCTCACGCGGGGTGCGGCTTCGGGCGTGGCTTCGGGGGTGGAGCAGGCCGTCATGGCCAGGGCGAGGGCCGCGATCAACGCGACCGGAGTCCTGAAGGTTCTCATTGCTGTGCACAATGCCGCGCGGGCGGCTGATAGGTTCTGAAGAACCCAGTGTGCGTGGCGATGATGGGGTTTCGATGGAGGAACTGTGGAGATACGATGGAGGCAAGCACCTTAAGGCCCCGCCCCTGCATGCATGCCGCCCCTGCCCTCGCCGCCCTCGTCCTGATCGTCGAGGATGAGGCCGAGATCGCCGACATTCTTACCGCCTATCTGGAACGCGAAGGACTGCGTACGCTGCGCGCCGCCGACGGCCACAGCGCACTGGACCTGCATCGCAGCGCCCGCCCCGACCTGGTCCTGCTCGACGTGCAGCTGCCGCGGCTGGATGGCTGGAGCGTGCTGACCCAGCTGCGCCAGCGCGGCGAGACGCCGGTGATCATGCTGACCGCACTGGACCAGGACCTGGACAAGCTGACCGCACTGCGCATGGGCGCTGATGACTACGTGGTCAAACCATTCAATCCGGCCGAAGTGGCGGCGCGCGTGCGCGCCGTGCTGCGGCGTACGTTGCGCGCCTCGCGCGTGGATGCCCCGACCGCGCTGCGGGCGGGCCCGCTGCTGATCGACTCGGCCACCCACGCCGTACACGTGGAAGGCGAAGGCTACAGCCACGAAGTGCTGCTCACGCTCACCGAGTTCAAGCTGCTGCACTGCATGGCGCTGGCGCCGACCCGCATCTTCAGCCGCAGCGAACTGATGCACGAGTGCCTGCCGGAAAGCGAGGCGCTGGAGCGCACGGTCGACAGCCATGTCAGCAAGCTGCGCCGCAAGCTGGATGAAGTGGGCATGGTCAATGTGCCGGCCAGCGTGCGTGGCGTCGGCTACCGGTTGATGGCCGACCGCTGATGGCCCGCCTGCGCCGCTCCGGGCTCAGCCGCCACATCATCGTCTCGATGTCGCTGATGGTGATCGGCGTCATCGTGATGATGATCCTGTCATCGTGGCTGCTGTATGCAGTGCTGGTCGAATTTTTCCCCGGCACTACCGAGGAACCGGAAAGCTGGCTGCCGACCGGCCCTGAACTGGCATGGATGGTCGGCGTGATCCTGACCGGCCTGGCGCTGGCCATCGCCGCCTCGTTCCGTCTTGCCCATCGCATCCTGTCGCCGTTGAATTCGCTGGTGGACAGCGTGCGCGCGCTCGCGGGCGGCGACCTCGGTGCCCGTGCCAGCGTCGAGGAAAACTCGCCGGGCGAAGTGGCCACCTTGGTCGAGGACTTCAATGCCATGGCGCGGCGGCTGCAGCACGTGGAGAGCGAGCGTGCGATGTGGCATGCAGCCATCGCCCATGAACTGCGGACGCCGGTGACGATCCTGCGCGGCCGCCTGCAGGGCCTGGCCGAGGGCGTCTTCCAGCCGGACGAATCACAGTTCCGCAGCCTGCTCGCCCAGGTCGAGGGCCTGTCACGACTGATCGAGGATCTGCGCGTGCTGAGCCTGTCCGACAATGCGCGGCTGGACGTGCGCCGCGCACGTACCGACGTGGTGGCCGAAGTGCATTCGGTGATGACCCTGGTCGATCCCCAGTTCCGCGCCGCCGGCTTCGTGCTGGAGCTGGAAACCAGCCGCGAAGAACACAACGCGCACTGCGACCCGACCCGCCTGCGCCAGGCGCTGCTGGCGCTGCTGGAGAACGCGCGCCGCTATGCCAGCCCGGGCAAGGTGCGGATTGCCGTGCATGACACACCGGGCCATGTGCAGGTAGCGATCGAGGATGAGGGCCCGGGCATCGACCCTGAGCTGCACGCCGACATCTTCTCTCCGTTCATGCGTGCCGACGGTTCGCGTTCGCGCCAGGGTGGCGGTAGCGGGCTCGGCCTGGCGGTGGTCAAGGCCATCGCCGACGCGCACGGCGGCCGCGTCTACTGCACGGCGGGCAACGCTGGTGGCAGCCGTTTCGTTATCGAGCTGCCGCGCCAATAGCCGGCGTGGCTGCCTGTTCCCGCAGGCGGGCACCGAGCGCAGCGAGGTTGGCGTCGATCGCATCCATTTCGTTGCGCTGCTTCTCCGGCAGCTGCTGACGCAGCTGTACGCGCAGCGCCTGCCAGGCCGGCACCGCCTGTGCGCTGGCGGTGGCAACCGCTTCGGCCAGCACCGCCTGCTCATCGGCCAGCGGCAACCCGTAGCCGCCGTCCGCCAGCAGCGTACCCGGGCGCAGCCATTGCCCACCCTGCTCCAGCAACTGGCGCAGGCCCCGGGTCTCGGCACTGTCCGGTGCGGCCAGCAGGCGCCGTTTCAGCACATCGCGCGCGCGCAGCTCGGCGCGGCGTTGCGCAGCCTGTTCCAGCAGCAGCAGGCCGGCGCTTGCGCGCAGGTCGCCCTGCAGCAACCACAGCGCACGCTGCTGTGCGGGCAGCTTCAACCAGCCGCGTACGTCGCGTGCGGGCAATGCCAGCTGGGCTGCCGCCACGCCGAACAACTGCTGGTAGTGATCGCGTGCCGAGGCGAAGTAGTAACCCTGCGCCTGTGCTGCATTGCGGTCCGTGAGTACCTGCTCGTCCAGCACATGCAGCTGCGACAGCCGACGCTTCAAACCACGCGGACTCAGCTGGGCCAGCCCGGCCTCGCCCAGCCGCGGCACACCCGCCTGCAGCAGCTTGGCGGTTTCCACCGCGCAGTTGTTGCTGACGAAGTAATAGCGCCCGTCATAGCTCCAGTGCACCTGCGCAGTGCGCTCGAGCAGGCTGGCGATCTCGCCGGGCGACAACTGCAACGGCAGCGACTGCAACCCGCGCAGCTCGACCTTGGTGTACTCATCCACCACCTGCTGCAGCGGCAGCACGAACAGTCGCGACGGGTAGCCACCGGTAAGGCCACGCCAGTTGGAAATCTGCACGTCACCAACGAAGGCACGGAACGAAAGCACACGGTGGTATTCCAGGTCCAGGCGACAGTCCGGCCCCGGCGCACGGCCCGGCCGGCAGATCACCAGCCGCAGCATGCTGTGGCCCCAGCGGCTCATCGGCTGCGCGCTGCCTTCGGCAAACAGGTAATCCACCGCGTAGACACGTGCCGGGTCGAGTTGCAGCAACGACGCCGCGCCCTCTTCCGATTCGGCCTGCAGCAATGGCAACGTGGTCGCGCAGTGCGACTGCGGCAGCGATGTCGGGGTTCCGAAATGGGCCTGGTACCACTGCGCCAGTGCCGGGCGCCGGCAGGCAAACTCGCTGTCGAGCACGAAATGCTCGGCGTTCACTGCCAGGTACTCGGCCGGATCCTTCAGTTCATAGGCGTCCGGACTACGGTCACGGAAATCGTTGTCGCCACGGCCGATATGCCAGGGCTTGCGCTGCCATCCGGCCAGATCACGCCAGCGCATACTGCGCGACCAGTTCGCCGCCGTACGGTCGGCAACATGGGTCAGTTCGTGTACCAGCGCGCTGCGTCGCGCACGCCGGGCGCCGGGCATGCCGTCATCCAGCAGATCGCGGCGCAACGTGATGCGGTCGCCGAAAGCGCGGCCGTGCACCTTGGCAGGAAGGCCATCACTCCAGCGCACCTGCACCTGCGCCGGCAGGGCGCGCAGCAGGCCATCTGGCAACAATGACTGCACGTCGGCCAGGGTCTGGCTGGCGAGCTGCTGCTGCGCCGGGTCGAGGCCGGCGGGGTCCAGCTGCAGGCGGTCAGCCGCGTGCGCGACGTGAGCGATCAGCAGTAGAGCCACGCCATGCGTGGCTGCGTTCCGTGCAGATGTCATGGCGTTGCCGGCCAGCGGCCGGCACTACCCGAAGGCGGGATCAACGTGCCAGCAGCGCGCGGGCCAGTTCCAGGTCGCTCTGCTGCTGTGCGGCAGTGCTCTGCTCACGCAGGTGGACCAGCGCGGCCTGCAGGCGGGCACCACGGATCTGGCCGTCGCTGGCGACGAACGCGGCGGCATCGTCGCGCGCAGCCAGTACCACCTTGTCATCGCCCGAGCTGCTGCCCGAGGAACCGGAGGAGGCACCCGTGGCCGAACCGGCCGACGTGCCGGCGAAGCTGGAAGCGAAGCCGGCCAGCGGCAGGGACAGCAGGGCGAGCAGCAGAAGCGGACGGGTCATCGGTTCGAAGCCGGTTGTTAGGAAGCGTGGAGCGTAACGGGTGCGTGAAGGATTTGCCCGGCTCAAACGTCGAACAGCTTGCCGGGATTCAGCCGCGCTTGGGGATCGAACGCGCGTTTGACCGCCTTCATCAGGGCGATCTCGGCCGGGCCGCGGGTGCTGTCCAGGTAGCCCTTCTTGACCAGACCGATGCCGTGCTCGGCCGAGATGCTGCCGTCGAAGCGGGCCAGCACCTGCGCCAGCAGCTTGGTTACGTGCTCGCATTGCGCCACGAAATCAGCGTCACTGGTGTCGTCCGGCTTGAGCACGTTGATGTGCAGATTGCCGTCGCCGATGTGGCCGAACCACACCACATCGAAATGCGGGTAGGCCTGCCCGATCAGCGCCTGGGTCTCGGCCAGGAACGCCGGCATCGACGAGATCCGCACCGAAACATCGTTCTTGTAGGGCGTGTAACGGGCAAGCGACTCAGTGATGCCTTCGCGCAGGCGCCACAGCTGCGCGGCCTGCGCGTCGCTGGCACTGATCACGCCATCGCTGACCCAGCCATTGCCCATGCAGTCCTCGAACGCGGCCATCGCCGCCGCTTCCTGGGCCTCGTCGCCCGCGGCGAACTCGGTGACCACGTAGTACGGATGCACCTCGTCGAACGGTGCCTGCGCGCCATGCGCCAGCACGTGCTCCAGCGCCCGGTCGGTGAAGAATTCGAAGGCCTGCAGCTGCAGGCGCGCGCGGAACGCGGCGAACACCTGCATCAGCACTTCAAAGCTGGGCACGGCCAGCAGCATCACATTGCTGGCCGGCGGCGGGTCGGTCAGCTTCACCGTCGCCTCGACGATCACACCCAGCGTGCCTTCCGAGCCGATCAGCAGCTGGCGGAAGTCGTAGCCGCTGGAGTTCTTGATCAGGCCCTTGTTGAGCTCCAGCAACTCGCCATCAGCCGTGACCACTTTCAGCCCGGCGATCCACTCGCGGGTGTTGCCGTAGCGGATCACGCGGATGCCACCGGCATTGGTAGCGATGTTGCCGCCGATCGAGCAGGACCCGCGCGCGGCGAAATCCACGGGGTAGATCAGGCCGTGATCCAGCGCGGCGTTGTGCACGGCCTCCAGTGGCATGCCGGCCTGCACCACCAGGGTGCGATCGACGGCGTCGTAGGCCAGCGCCTTGTTCATCCGTTCCAGGCTGAGCACCAGCTCGCCGTTGGCGGCCACCGCGCCACCCGAGAGGCCGGTGCGGCCACCGGACGGCACCACGGCCACGCCCTCGCCTGCACTCCAACGCATCACCGCCTGCACTTCCTCGACCGTGGCCGGCAGTGCGATCGCCAGCGGCGCCGGCGTCCAGCGCCGGGTCCAGTCGCGCCCGTAATGCTCCAGGTCGGCCGGGTCGGTCTTCAGCTTCAGGCCGGGACAGGCCTGCTGCAGCGAGGCAATGCGGGAATCGGTCATGACAGTCCAGCGCGGTGCGTGAAGAACGGGCAAGCGTGCCAGCGGCACGCGCCAGCGTCCAGCCCCGCAGCCCTGCAGATAGCTACGGATGCAACCAATTGCGCACTGCACCATGGTCGCTGCGATCTGGCATAGTGGTCAGCCCCTGTCCCACTGGCCGTGTCGCCCCATGTCGCCGAAGAAGACCTCGTTCCCGAAGCAGGATATCCGCGTGCTGTTGCTGGAGGGGGTCAGCCAGACCGCCGTGGAGGTATTCAGCGCCGCCGGCTACAGCCAGATCGAAGCGCACACCAAGGCGCTGCCCGAGGACGAACTGAAGGCGCGCATCGCCGAGGCGCACATCGTCGGCATCCGTTCGCGCACCCAGCTCAGCGCCGAAGTGCTGGCCGAGGCCAAGCGCCTGATCGCGGTGGGCTGCTTCTGCATCGGCACCAACCAGGTCGACCTGGACGCGGCCGAGCTGGCCGGCATCCCGGTGTTCAACGCGCCCTACTCCAACACCCGCAGCGTGGCCGAGCTGGTCATCGCCGAAGCGATCATGCTGACCCGTGGCATTCCGCAGAAGAACGCTGAATGCCATCGCGGCGGCTGGTCGAAGTCGGCCAGCGGCAGCCATGAAGTGCGCGGCAAGACGCTGGGCATCATCGGTTACGGCCACATCGGCACCCAGGTCGGCGTGCTGGCCGAATCGCTGGGCATGCAGGTGATCTTCCACGACGTGGAAACCAAGCTGGCACTGGGCAATGCCCGTGCAGCGGCCAGCCTGGACGACCTGCTGGCACGCGCCGACATCGTCACCCTGCACGTGCCGGAGACCCCGTCCACGCAGTGGATGATCGGCAGCACCGAGCTGGCGAAGATGCGCAAGGGCGCGCACCTGATCAACGCCGCGCGCGGCACCGTGGTCGACATCGATGCGCTGGACGCGGCCCTGGCCAGCGGCCACGTCGGCGGCGCCGCGCTGGACGTGTTCCCGGTCGAACCGAAGGGCAACGGCGATATCTTCGAATCGCCGCTGACCCGCCACGACAACGTGATCCTGACCCCGCACGTGGGCGGCAGCACGCTGGAGGCGCAGGACAACATCGGCGTTGAAGTGGCCGCCAAGCTGGTGCGCTACAGCGACAACGGCAGCACCCTGTCGGCGGTCAATTTCCCGGAAGTGACCCTGCCCGAGCACGCCGACAGCCTGCGCCTGCTGCACATCCACCAGAACGTGCCGGGCGTACTGTCCAAGGTCAACGAGATCTTCTCGCGCCACAACGTCAACATCGACGGCCAGTTCCTGCGCACCGACCCGAAGGTGGGCTACGTGGTGATCGACATCACCGCCAGCGAGGAACAAGCCGCCGCCGTGCGCGACGAGCTGGCCGCGATTCCGGGCACGCTGCGCACGCGCATCCTGTACTGAGAAAAGGGGACGGAGGGGATTAAGTCGTTTGCGGCACATGCGGCGTAAACGACTTAATCCCCTCCGTCCCCTTTTTCTTCAGCGCGTCAGCCACCGGCGCGCCATGCGCTGCATGGATTCGTCCGATTCCGGATCGGCCGCGACCTCGGTCACCTGCCGCCAGGCCAGGTCGAGTGACTCCTCGCTGAGCACGAAGGCTTCGCCGCCCAGCGCGCGGATCACGAAACGCACGTCGTAGTGCCAGTGTCCCGGCACGTCCTTGCGCTCCGGAATCCAATGCTTGTCCAGATCGAAGATGGTCGGGTCTTCCAGCACCAGGCCGCTCAGGCCCGATTCTTCTTCGGCCTCCTTCAGCGCCACCTGGGCCAGGTCACGATCGCCGTCGGCGTGGCCGCCCAGCTGCAGCCAGCGCTGCAGCTTGCGGTGATGGGTCAGCAGCAGGCGCTGGCCGTCGGCACTGACCAGCCAGCAGCTGGCGGTGAAGTGGCCGGCCAGCCGCTCGCGCCGGAACGGATCTTCCGGATCGTCCAGCAATGTGCCGAATTCGGCAGCCAGTGCGTCGTGGGCAGGCTCACGGCGGGCATAGTCCCGCAGCAGGCCACGCAGGCGATCGTCAAGCACGGCAAGGGTTTCGGCGGTCTGGCGCATGAATGGGGGCGGTCTGGAAAAATACTGCTCATTATCGCCGTTCATTGTTGCGATTGCGCTTGTGCGTTGGCTTCAGCTTTGGCTAAGGTACAGCGGGCCGTTCGCGCGGCCTTCACCATTCCAGGGTTGCCGGCAACGTATCGGCGGCCCACCCAATCCGATCACTAGGAAGTACTGCATGCTGAAAGCTCTGTTGAGGGTCAAGCCGGTTGAACCGGCCGGGCACGTCGATGCCGGCGAACCCATCGAAGGCAGCCTGGACGGCGAAGCCACGTTGAAACGGACCCTCACGGCTAAACACCTCATCCTGCTTGGCGTGGGGGCGGTGATCGGCGCTGGTATCTTCGTGCTGACCGGCCAGGCCGCGGCCAACCATGCCGGCCCGGCGGTGATGCTTTCGTTCGTGCTGGCCGGTTTCGCCTGTGCCCTGGCGGGCCTGTGCTACGCCGAGTTCGCGGCGATGATGCCGGTCTCCGGCAGTGCCTACTCGTACTCCTACGCCACCCTGGGCGAAGGCATGGCCTGGTTCATCGGCTGGTGCCTGGTGCTGGAGTACCTGTTCGCCTCGGCCTCGGTCGCGGTGGGCTGGTCGGCGTACCTGATCAGCTTCATCACCACCACCCTGCACATGCCGTTCCCGGATGCGCTCAGCGCAGCCCCGATCGCCTGGACCGGCAGCGAGTTCATCGCCTCGGGCAAGCTGTTCAACCTGCCGGCGGTGCTGATCGTGGCGGCGGTGTCCGGCCTGCTGTACGTGGGCGTGACCCAGTCGGCCTTCGTCAACGCGATCATCGTGGCGATCAAGGTCACCGTCATCTGCCTGTTCATCGGCATCGGCGCAGCCCACATCGACCCGGCCAACTGGCAGCCGTTCATCCCGGAAAACACCGGCGTGCCGGGTGAGTTCGGCTGGAGCGGCGTGTTCCGCGCGGCCACCATCGTGTTCTTCGCCTACATCGGCTTTGATGCGGTCTCCACCGCCGCCGGCGAAACCAAGGACCCGCAGCGCAATATGCCGATCGGCCTGCTCGGCTCTCTGGCCGTGTGCACCCTCGTCTACATCATCGTCTGTGCCGTGCTGACCGGCATGATGCCGTACCACCTGCTGGGCACCGACAAGCCGGTGGCCACCGCGCTGGAGCCCTACCCGACCCTGGCCTGGCTGAAGACCTTCGTGGAAATCGGCGCCATCGCCGGCCTGTCCTCGGTGGTGCTGGTGATGATGATGGGCCAGACCCGCATCGCCTACACCATCTCCCGCGACGGTCTGCTGCCGAAGTTCTTCGGCAAGGTCCACGCCCGCTTCCGCACCCCGTACGTCGCCACCATCGTGGTCGGCGTGATCGCCGCGGCACTGGCCGGCCTGGTACCGCTGAACGTGCTGGGCGAACTGGTCTCGATGGGCACCCTGCTGGCCTTCGCCACGGTCTGCATCGGCGTGCTGGTGCTGCGCTATACCAAGCCGGAGATCCACCGTCCGTTCCGCGTGCCGGCGGTCTGGATCATCTGCCCGCTCGGCGCAGCCACCTGCCTGTTCCTGTTCTGGCAGGCGTTCGTGGTGCACTGGCACCTGTTCGTTGGCTGGACGCTGCTCGGCCTGCTGATCTACCTGGGCTACGGCATCCGCAACAGCAAGCTGGCCAAGTCGCCCTGATCCGCCTACGGGCCGGCCTCGCGCCGGCCCGTCCGTTTTCCCCGCGCGCCGCCCGTGGCGCGCTTCGACAAGACCACCACACATGTTCAAGCAACTGTGGGCCACCAAGCACCCGCATGCCGCCCATGAAGACGCCAACGGCCTGAGCCTGCGCCGCCACCTCGGCCCCTGGGGCCTGACCGCCCTCGGTATCGGCGCGGTGATCGGCGGCGGCATCTTCGTCATCACCGGCCAGGCCGCCGCCAACCACGCTGGCCCGGCCATCATGCTGTCCTTCGTACTGGCCGCCATCTGCTGCGCCTTCTGCGCACTGGCCTATGCCGAGTTCGCCTCGATGGTGCCGGTCTCCGGCAGCGCCTACACCTACACCTACGCCACCTTCGGCGAGCTCTCGGCCTGGTTCATCGGCTGGATGCTGGTGCTCGAATACGGCGTCTCCGCCTCGGCGGTCGCGGTCAGCTGGACCGGCTATTTCCTCAGCCTGCTCAGCCAGTTCGACATCCATCTACCGGCGGCGCTGGTCAGCGCCCCACTCGATGCACAGCTGCGCCCCACCGGCGCGATCGCCAACCTGCCGGCCGCCGCGCTGGTACTGCTGCTGACCTGGCTGTGCTACGTCGGCATCAGCAAGTCCTCGGCGATGAACATGGCAATGGTCGTGCTGAAGACCGGCCTGATCCTGCTGGTCATCGTGGTCGGCTGGAAGTACGTGGACACCAGCAACTGGACCCCGTTCATTCCGGCCAACGAAGGCCCCGGCAAGTACGGCATGGAAGGCGTGCTGCGTGGCGCGGCGATGGTGTTCTTCGCCTACATCGGTTTCGAGGCGGTGTCGGTGGCGGCGCAGGAATCGAAGAACCCGCAGCGCGACATGCCGTTCGGCATGATGCTGTCGCTGGTGATCTGCACCGTGCTGTACATCGCCATGGCCGCAGTGATGACCGGCCTGGTGCCGTTCCAGCTGCTGGGCACCGATGAGCCGGTGGTGACCGCCGTGGCGGCGCATCCGCAGCTGGGCTGGCTGCGCTGGGTGGTCGAGGTCGGCGCGCTGGTCGGCCTGTCTTCGGTGGTGCTGGTGATGATCATCGGCCAGCCGCGCATCTTCATGATCATGGGGCGCGACGGCCTGCTGCCGCCGGTGTTCACCAGGATCCACCCGAAGTACCGCACTCCGCACATCAACACCGTGATCACCGGCATCGGCATCGCGCTGCTGGCGGCGCTGTTCCCGCTGGACATCCTGGGCGAGCTGACCTCGATGGGCACGCTGATCGCGTTCGCGGCGGTGTGCGCGGGCGTGCTGATCCTGCGCCGCACCCAGCCGGACCTGCCGCGTCCGTTCCGCATGCCGATGGCGTGGCTGATCTGCAGCCTGGGCGTGCTGAGCTGCCTGGCGCTGCTGTCGGCGATGACGATGCACAACTGGATGCTGATGGGCGTGTGGACGTTCGTTGGTTTCGTGATCTATTTCTGCTACGGCTTCAGGCACAGCCGCCTGCGGGGTAAGTAAAGGGATTGCAGGGCCTGCGGCCCTGCACCTGCCTTTGAAGCCGGAGCAACGGCAACAGCTGGGCTGAGGGGTTTGGCGGGGAGGCATGCGGGCGCCGGGCCCCCCGTCAACCCCCCCAGGGCGCCTTCGCCGCGCCATCCATGGCGCGGATACCCCCGCGAACCCATGCCTCCCCGCCCATGACAGTCTCCCGGCGCATCCGGTGGATCCACGCCATGCGTGGATGAAACGTTCTCTTGAACGAATGTTCCGGAATGACTGTTTCTGTAGAGCGGAGCCATGCTCCGCTCCGAGCAAGCGCAGCGCCGCGACCCGCTTCTGCCTTTCCTTCTTCACTCCGTGGCTGACGCGCACGGAACCTGTCCGTGGTCGGGCGGGTGGGTTGTGCAGGGGTGTCCGCGGCATGGATGCCGCGGCCAAGCCCCCAAGGAAGGGTCTACGGCGTCCCCTGCACAGCCCACCCGCCCGGCCAAAGCAAGAAATCCAGCCCGGCGAGACAGCCACGAGGGGCTCAGCCGTTGGCCGAATCCAGTAAAATCGCCGGCATGAACGCCCCCACCTTCCCGTACGACACCGCGCGCCTGAGCGAACTGGCCCAGCTGCTGATCGACAACGTCCGCGAACTGGCCCAGGCCGGCTGGACCCCGGCCACCAGCAGCAACTTCTCCCACCGCCTGGATGACCGCCACGCCGCGATCACCGTCTCCGGCAAGGACAAAGGCCGCCTGATCGAGGACGACATCATGGTGGTGGACTTCGACGGCCAGGCCGTCGGCCGCCCGCTGCGCCCGTCTGCCGAGACCCTGCTGCACACCCAGCTGTACCGTCGCTTCCCGGAGATCGGCTGCGTGCTGCACACCCACTCGCCGATGCAGACCATCGCCTCGCGCCTGTACGCGCCGCAGGGCCACATCCGAGTGGAAGGCTACGAGCTGCTGAAGGCCTTCGCCGGCAACAGCACCCACGAGATGGCCATCGACGTGCCGGTGTTCGCCAACACCCAGGACATGAACGTGCTTTCGAAGCAGGTCGATGACCTGCTCGACCGGCAGAACCTGTGGGGCTACCTGATCGACGGCCACGGCCTGTATGCCTGGGGCCGCGACATGGCCGAGGCACGCCGCCACCTGGAAGCGTTCGAGTTCCTGTTCCACTGCGAGCTGGAACTGCGCAAGCTGCGCGGCTGAACCCGCACGCAGGTGCAGATGTCGATCCGGAATCTGCACCTCGTGCCCACCCTGCTACCCTGTCTTCCCCCCGAGACGTTCAAGCTGCCGCCATGAGCCGACTGCGCATCTACGACGACACCCGCCCCGAATCGCCGCTGCTGGACACCCAGGACGGCGCGGTCATCGCTGCCGAGCTGCAGAAGATCGGCGTCACCTTCGAGCGCTGGCAGGCCACCGCACCGGTCGCACCGGGCGCCAGCCAGGATGAAGTGTTCGCCGCTTACCGCGCCGACATCGACCGCCTGGTTGCCGAGCGCGGCTTCAAGAGCGTGGACGTGGCCTCGATCGCCCCGGACAACCCGAACCGCGCCGAGCTGCGCAGGAAGTTCCTCGACGAACACTTCCACAAGGAAGACGAGGTGCGCTTCTTCGTCGCAGGCTCCGGCCTGTTCACCCTGCACGTGGGTGACAAGGTCTATGAGATCGAGTGCGTGAAGGACGACCTGATCGCCGTGCCCGACGGCACCACCCACTGGTTCGACATGGGCGATGAGCCCAGCTTCGTGGCGATCCGCTTCTTCACCGAGCCGGATGGCTGGGTCGGTCACTTCACCGGCACCGACATCGCGCAGAAATTCCCCCGTTACGTACCTACCCAGGCATCCTGATCCATGCAGCCCCGCGTCATCCTGACCGATATCGAAGGCACCACCAGCAGCATCTCGTTCGTCAAGAACGTGCTGTTCCCCTATGCCCGCAAGGCGCTGCCCGCGTTCGTCGCCGAGCACGGCCAGCAGCCGGAAGTCCGCCGTTGGCTGGATGCGGTGGCCACCGAGATCGGCGGCGCCTGCCAGGACAGCCTGGTGGCCGAAACGTTGCAGGGCTGGATCGACCAGGACCGCAAGCACACCGCGCTGAAGGCGCTGCAGGGCCTGATCTGGGACGAAGGCTACCGCCGCGGCGACTACACCGCGCACTTCTACCCGGAAGTGGCGCCGGTGCTGAAGGGCTGGCACGCCTCCGGCCTGCCACTGTACGTGTACTCCTCCGGCTCGGTGCCGGCGCAGAAGCTATTCTTCGGCTTCAGCGACGCCGGTGACCTCAGCCCGCTGGTGTCGGGCTGGTTCGACACCGAAGTCGGCGGCAAGCGCGAGGCCGACAGCTACCGCCGCATCGTGCAGGCCATTGGCGTGCCGGCCGGCGAGATCCTGTTCCTGTCCGATGTGGTGGAAGAGCTGGATGCTGCCCGCGAAGCCGGCCTGCAGACCCGCCTGATTGATCGCCTGGATGACTACCCGCTGCCGCGCACCGGCCAGGCCGCCAACGGCCATGAGCGCGTCGAGAATTTTCAGCAGATCCAGCTGTAAAGAAGAGATGTGTGCGGACCAACGGTCCGCACCTACCCGTCTCCGCTTCTGGTAGATGCCAACCTTGGTTGGCATGTTCGGGGTGTGCCAACCAAGGTTGGCACCTACCAAAACAGGATGCGCCGCCCTCAACGATCGTTGAGGGTTTTTACCTTCAGCGCTTCGCGCAGCGTCGTCAGATCCACCGGGCCACGCACTGCGATGTCGCGGGTTTCGCCCGGCAGCAGGTCCAGCAGGTTGTCTTCAACCTGCACATCCAGCGCGCCGAAATCGATCCACGTCGCGCGCACATACGCCGCGCTTTCCAGCCGCAGGCGATAGTGGTCGCCCTCGATGCTCAAGGCAGCCTTCAGCTTCTGTCGGGGCAATACCTGGTCCTTCGCCTCGACGAAACCAACCACCTGGCGGGCACTCACCGCCCCGTTCTGCAGCAGTTCGAACACGGCCACCGTGCGCTTTGGATCGGCACCGGCCAGCAATTCGGCGTCGCGGAAATCACCGATCGAGGTGACACCGGCGGCAGCCAGCGACACCGCTTCCTCGCGGCGGCGAAGCACCTTGCCGTCCACATCCATCACCCGCAACCGCCAGCGTGCATCCAGCGCGGCACCGTCGTTGATCAGGCGCACCCGCGTACTGCCCTCGTCGCGCAACGCCGCCACCGCCACCGGCGCGAAGAAACGCCGCGCGGCGAAGTGCAGCGCCTTCCAGCGACCGAAGTAGTCCACGCTGGACCATGAAGCACCTGGCCAGACGTCGTTGAGCTGCCAGTACAGCGAGCCCATCGTGTACGGCCGCGAGGCGCGATGATGCAGCGCCGCCAGTGCGATGCCATCGGCCTGCATCACCTGGCTGAGGTAGACGAAGTCCTCGAAGTCCTTCGGCGTGCCGTAGCCCAGTTCGATGTAGTGCAGCAGGCGGCTGTTGCCCTCGCCGGCCATGAATTTCTGGTGCGCGCGGATCACCGGGCTGTCGATGCGCTGCTCGGCGCGGGTGGCGATCTGGTCCACCGTCGCCACCGACGGCCACGCCTGCAGCCCGTACTCGGACATGAAGCGCGGGGTCTCGCGCAGGTAGGCCTGCACCGGCAGCGCCGGATTGCCCCAGACCTGCCAGTAGTGCTTGTCGCCACGCGTTGAATCGTTGGCCTTCTCGTCAAGGTCGTTGCTGGGCGAGCTGGACCAGTACGGCACACCCAGCCCTTCCTTGCCCACCACCTGGCGCAGGTCGTTGCCGAACAGGTCGACGTAGCCCTGCCAGACCTTCGCCGCAAATGCCGGGTCGGCCACCTTCAGGTCGCGGCCGTGACCCCAGTCCTTCCAGGCGGTTTCTTCCTCGTTGTTGCCACACCACAGCACGATGCTGGGGTGATGGCGCAGCCGGCGCACGTTGTCGCGTGCTTCGGCCACCACGCTTGCCCGGAAGGCCGGATCGTAGCCCGGCTGCATGCCGCCGCCGAACATGAAGTCCTGCCAGACCAGCAGGCCCAGCTCATCGGCGATGTCGAAGAACGCATCGTCCTCGTAGTAGCCGCCGCCCCAGTTGCGCAGCATGTTCATGTTGGCGTCGCGCGCGGCGGTCAGCACCTGGCGCAGGCGTGCGGCATCGACGCGTGCGGGGAAGGCATCGAACGGAATGACGTTGGCGCCCTTGGCGAAGATCTCCACGCCGTTGATGACGAAGGCGAAGCCCTGCCCTCCCTTGCGGTCTTCCTCGCGGCGCAGTTCGACCGTGCGCAGGCCGATGCGCTGCTCGCGCGCCAGCGTTGCATCGCCGCCACCATCCAGGCGCGCCTGCACGGTATAGCGGTCCTGCGCGCCATGGCCCACCGGCCACCAGCGCCGCGGCGTGGCCAGCTCAACCGGCAGCTCAACCGCATTCTGGCCCGGCTTCAGCAACACCGTGCGTTGCACCTGGGCCACGTTGCGGCCTTCCGGATCCTGCACATCCACAGTGACCATCGCAGAACCGGCAGTGCTGCCCTGCTCCACCTGCAGCAACACCGCCAGCTCCGCCTGCTCCGCGCTCAATGCATCGGTACGCACGGCAAGATCGGTCAGGCGGTGCGCGTCCCAGGCCTGCAGGTCGACCCCGCGCCAGACCCCGGCGGTGACATAACGCGGGCCCCAGTCCCAGCCGAAGTGGTAGGCCGGCTTGCGCGCGAAGTTGCCGACCATCGCGTCTTTGGGCTCATCCCCATAGGGTGAAGGATAGTTGCCGGCAATCTTGTGCGGCATCGCCTGCACGCCCGGCAGCAGCGTGCGGATCGGTGAGCGGAACACGATCTGCAGTTCATTGCCGTTCGCGCGCAGGCGCCCGTCCACACGTGCATGCCACGTGCGGTGCGCGTTGTCCGCGCGCAGCAGCGGCTTGCCGTTGAGGCTGACCTCGGCGTAGGTATCCAGCCCGTCGAAACGCAGCTCGGCGTTCGGCTTGGCCAGCGTCGCCGCATCCACGTCGAAGCGGGCGCGGTACTCCCAGGCGGTCAGGCCGATCCACTGCAGCTCGGCCTCGGGTGCACCGACATAGGGATCGCGGATCAGCCCATGCGCCAGCAGGTCGGTGTGTATGCTGCCCGGCACCTTCGCCGCACGCCATTGCTGCAGGCCTGGGTGGGCTGCACCCTCGGCGTCGCCGGGCAGCATGCGGAACTCCCACTGTGCCTGCAGAGGCGCCGCAGTTGCCGGGAAAGCGGACGCTGCGATCAGCAGCAGGAGCAGACGGACAACGAGGGAAATGC
Source organism: Stenotrophomonas sp. SMYL8 (assembly GCF_036320065.1). Classification (NCBI taxonomy): domain Bacteria; kingdom Pseudomonadati; phylum Pseudomonadota; class Gammaproteobacteria; order Lysobacterales; family Lysobacteraceae; genus Stenotrophomonas; species Stenotrophomonas sp. SMYL8. The sequence continues at coordinate 7,582 of NZ_JAWIRR010000024.1, read as the reverse complement.
GATGCACGTGGCGCTCCTGTTTTTCCGCCGGGCGTGACCCGGCGCTACCGATTTCGGATTGCCAGGCATGGCCTGGCACTACTGCATTCGAACGATCTTCAACGCACGACGTTCAACACTTCGTAGCACGCGCCCATGGTGTGGTAATCCACCTTGCCGGCAGGGCTTTTCTCGTCGCTGTACTTGCGGTTGTCGGCATCGAGGATGCGGAACCATGCACCGTACTGGTGGTCGACGAAGTGCTCCCACGAATACGCCCAGATGCGTTCGTACCACTGCCAGTAGCGGTCATCGCCGGTACGCTTGGCCATCAGCGCAGCGGTCGCCAGCGTTTCGGCCTGCACCCAGAAATACTTGTCGTCGTCGCAGACGAAGCTGTCGCCGCCGATCGGGGCGCCGTCCATGCCGGGCTGCCGGCGCGATTCCGGTGCGAAGCCGTAGTACAGGCCGCCCCGGGCGTCGTCCCAGCTGCGCGCCACGGCCACGTCGAACAGGTGCTGCGCGGTCGGCACCAGCCAGTCGGCCTGCACATGGCGATCGAGGATCAGCAGCAGCTTGGCCCACTCGGTCTGGTGGCCGGGCTGGAAGCCCCATGGGCGGAACAGGTGCTTGGGGTCGTCCAGGTTGTAGTCCCAGTCGATTTCCCAGTTCACATCGTAATGTTCCCAGACCAGGCCACCGGCCTTGGCGGCCTGGCGGCGGGTCATGTTGTCGGCCAGCTGCAGCGCGCGCTCGACATAGCGCTGCTCGCCACTGGCCTCGAACGCGGCCAGCATCGCTTCGCACATGTGCATGTTGGCATTCTGGCCGCGGTAGCCGGTGAAGTTCCACTGGCCATCGGCTTCGTCTTTATACAGGCCATGCTGCGGCTCCCAGAAGCGTGCTTCCAGCAGCTGCCAGGTCTCGTCCATCCAGTCGCGGGCCTGCTCGATGCCGGCCTTCAGTGCGCAGCTGTGGGCCAGCAGCACGAAGGCCACGCCGTAGCAGTGGTTCATGTCGTCCTCGACCTTGCCGTCGCGCAGGGTCCAGGCATAACCGCCGGTGGCCGGGTTGCGGTGCACCTCGCGCAGATAGCGCACGCCATGCTCGACAGCCTCCCGGTATTCGGCATTGCCGAACTCGCGGTAGGCCATCGCATAGTTGAAGACGAAGCGGGTGCTGCTCACCAGGTGGCGGTGGCTGGCATCGTAGATGCTGCCGTCATCACGGAAGTAGTGGAAGAAACCGCCGTCCAGATCGATGCAGCGCGGGTGGTAGAACGCCATCGTGTCGGCGATATGCGCGCGCAGGAACGCGGGCGAACGGAAATCGGGCGAGGTGCTCATGCGGTAATGTCCTGGGCCTGCAGCAGCTGCTGCACTTCATCGAGCGAGGGCATCGCGGCGAACGCGCCCTTGCGGGTAACAGCCAGCGCACCCACGGCGGCACCGAAGCGCAGCGTGGCGGTGATCGCCTCCGGGTCCTGGCAGAACGCGGCAAAGCCTGCGCCCGCCCCACCACGCTCCAGCAGGCCGACCAGCACGCCACCGACGAAGGCATCGCCGGCGGCCGTGGTGTCGACGGTGGCCACGCGGAAGCTGGTGACCGTGCCGTGGTTGTCGCGCGTGTACCAGTGCAGCGTGGCCGCACCATCGGTAACGATGACCCAGCGCGCCTGCGCGGCCAGAAGGCGCTTGAGCACCACTGACTCGCCATCGGCACCCAGCGGTGCCGCCAGGTAATCCAGCTCCTCGCGCGACAGCTTGACCAGGTCGGCGCGCTCCAGCGCCTGCCACAGGCGCGGCGTCGGATCTTCGTTGGCTGGCCACAGAGCCGGGCGCAGGTTGAGGTCCAGGCTGACCACCGCACCGGCGGCACGGGCGCGCTCCATGCCGGCGAAGGTCGCCTCGGCGATGGCCGGCTCGGTCAGGCTGTTGGAACAGACGTGGAAGCACTGCGCGCTGTCGAGGCACTCCGCCTGGAAGTCACTGTCACGGAACAGCAGGTCAGCCGCCGGCGGGCGGTAGAAACTGAAGCTGCGCTCGCCACTGGCATCCAGCGCGACGAAGGCCAACGCAGTCTTGGCGGCGTCGGTGCGCACGATGTAATCCGTGCCCACGCCGTGCTGGACCAGACTGTCGGCCAGGAAGTCACCGAACATGTCGCGGCCAAGCATGCCGACGAACTGGGTCTTCGCCCCCAGCCGCGCAGCCGCCACCGCGACGTTGGCCGGCGCACCGCCGGCGTACTGCAGGAACGCGCGCGGGGTATCGGCCGAGGCCGGCGGCTGCGCTAGTAGATCGATCAAAATTTCGCCGAAGCAGACAATGGCACCCATTTCCGACTCAGCCTCCCTGCGTTGCGGAAGCCGGCGGGCGCGAACCCACCAGGCCGTAGAAGATGATGTAGACGTAGCAGACCACCGGCAGCACGAAGCTGAGGTGCAGACCGATGCGGTCGGCCAGCACGCCCTGCAGCAGTGGGATGATCGCGCCGCCGACAATGGCCATGATCAACAGGCTGGACGCCTTGTTGGTCAGCGGGCCCAGACGTTCGATGGCCAGCGAGAAGATGGTCGGGAACATGATGGAATTGAACAGACCGGTCGCCACGATGCCGTACAGCGCGACCTTGCCACCCGACGCCAGCGTGACGCCCAGCAGCACCACATTGGCCACTGCGAATCCGGCCAGCAGGCCGCGCGGCGAGTACTTGGCCAGCAGCCACGCACCTGCAAAGCGACCAACCATGGCGCAGCCCCAGTAGGCCGACACATAGTGCGTGGCCTGCTGTTCAGTCATGCCGCCGATCTCCGGCAGTGCCAGGTAGTTCACCATCAGGCTGCCGATGGACACCTCAGCACCGACGTAGAAGAAAATAGCCAGCACGCCGAAAAGTACGTGCGGATGCTTGAGTGCATCCAGCAGCGTGTGGTGGCCGCTGTCGGCCTGCTCGGTGGTCTCGGTCAGGCTGGGCAGGCGGAACAGGTAGACGAACACTGCCAGCAGCACCAGTGCGATGGCCAGGCCCACGTACGGGCCCTGCACCGACTGCGCTTCGGCGGTACGGTAGGCAATCTGTTCGGCCACGGGCAGCGCGTTGATCTCGTCGCCGCTCTTCACTGCGGTGCTCAGAATCAGGAAACCACCAAACAGCGGCGCCAGCGTGGTACCCAACGAGTTGAGTGCCTGCGCCAGGGTCAGACGACTCGATGCGGTCTGTTCCGGGCCCAGCAGCGCAACGTAGGGATTGGCTGCCACCTGCAGCACGGTAATGCCGGTGGCAAGTACGAACAGCGAACCAAGGAACGCTTCATAGGTGCGCAATGCGGCCGACGGCCAGAAGCCCAGCGCGCCCACGCCGGCGATCAGCAGGCCGGCGATGATGCCCTTCTTGTAGCCCAGGTGGGCCACCAGCCGACCGGCCGGCACCGACATCAGGAAGTACGCGCCGAAGAAGGTGAACTGCACCAGCATCGCGCGGGTGTAGTTCAGTTCGAACACCGCCTTCAGGTGCGGAATCAGCACGTCGTTGAGGCTGGTCAGGAAGCCCCACATGAAGAATATGGTGGTGGCAACCGCCAGAGCAGCACGGACATTCATGACCGGCGCCTGGCTGCTGGAGGTACCCGATGGACGGGGCATTGCGGAGATCGGCATGCGGTACGCGCCTCGATGCGCGGAAAGTCGTTGTTGCGTGGAAGGGGTATATGGAAGGAATCAGTTCGGTCGTGCGGCACTGCTTTCGCGGATGCGCAGCTGCACCGGCGCGACCGTGCGCCGTGGCGGCGCATCCGGCTCGTCCAGTCGTTGCAGCAACAGCGCGGCAGCTTGCCGGCCCCGCTCGCGCGGATCGGCAGTGAGCGTAGTCAACGGCGGCACCGCGACCGACGCCTCGGAAATATCATCGAAACCGGTAACGGCAAAGTCACCGCCCGGACGGATGCCACGCGAATTCAAGCCCAGCATCAAGCCCAGCGCGACGGTGTCGTTGTAGCAGACCGCTGCACTCGGCCGATGGCCGTCGGCAAACAGCTCATCGGTGCGCGCCGCAGCTTCCAGGCGGTTCGGCGCCGACTCGATCATCCAGCCCGGCGGCAGCGACAGACCGGCCTCGGCCAGCGCCTGCTGGAAACCGGCACGGCGCTGGTGGCACGAGCTCGATGCAGCGTGGCCGCCGAAGAAGGCGATCTGGCGATGGCCGCGTTCGATCAGGTGGCGCGTGGCCAGATAGGCGCCGTGCTGGTTGTCCAGGGTCAGGAAATCCCAGTCGGCCCCGTCCAGCTCGCGGTTGAACAGCAGCACGTTGGCATTGGCACCCAGTGCCTGCCGCAGCAGCGCGGTATCGCTGCCCTCGGCCGGCGACAGGATCAGGCCGGCCGGGGTGTGCTCCATCAGCGTGGACAGCACCGCCTGCTGCCGCTCCGGCGATTCACCGGTACTGCCGAGCAGGGTCACGTAACCGCGTCCGCCCAGCGCCTCATCCACGCCGGACGCGAATTCGGCGAAGAACGGGTTGGACAGATCGTTGATCACCAGCGCGATGCTCGACGAGGTCCGCCGGCGCAGGTTGGCCGCCGCGCGGTTGTAGACATAGCGCTGGCGACGCAGCTCGGCCTCGACCTTGGCGCGGGTATCGACGTTGACCAGCGGGCTGCCGCGCAGCACCAGCGATACGGTTGCCCGTGACACGCCGATGGCACGCGCGATGTCGGTCACCGTCACCGCCTTGCCGGCGCGCTTGCTGGGACTGCTGCCGTTGTCGTTCATCGTCTTCCCGGACTCCGCTGGATGCTCAAGCCTAATGGATCAGGGCCCTGTCGTGCCGTGCCGTTCGCTGGGTCACCGCGAACGGCACAGTCCGTCTCAGCGCAGCTGGCTACCCGGTGCCGCACACCAGGACACCGGAAGGTCCTTCACCGCCGTGCCCCAGCCCTGCTCCGGCGCCTTCGCATCGAGCGCGAACTGCAGGCGCGGGCCCTGCTGCAGCTGGTTCCAATCCAGCCACACCGGCGCATGCGCCTGGCCATCGACCTTCACACCCTGCACGTACTGCAGGCGGCGGCCATTGGCACCCGGCGCGTCGATGCGCAGGGTGCGGCCATTGCCCATGTCCACTTCCACCTTGCTGAAACGCGGGGTATGCAGCAGGAACTGGCCGCTGCCCGGCACCGCCGGATACACACCGATGGCACTGAACAGGTACCAGGCCGACATCGTGCCGAGGTCATCATTGCCGGTCACGCCATTCGGGGCATTGGTGAACAACTGCTGCGCGGCACGCACCACGGCGGCGGTCTTCCACGGCTGGCCGATCAGCGTGTACAGCCACGGCGAGTGCAGGTCCGGCTCGTTGTTCGGGTTGTAGCGGAACTGGTTGTAGTAGCTGTACGGCCCGACCACCCACTCCTTGCGGGCTGCATTGAGCGGGTCGGCCTGCAGCGCGTCCATCGCGAAGAAGGCATCGAGGCGGCGGCCGGTCTGTTCGCGGCCGTCCATCGCGTCGACCAGGCCCGGCACGTCCTGCTGCGCCAGCCACTGGTACTGCCACGCCGTGCCTTCATGGAAACCGTGATGCGAGCGCGGGCTGTAGTGGCCATCGGCCGGCGTGTACCACTGGCCATCTTCGGTGCGCGGGCGCGGGAAACCGGTGAAGCCGGTTTCGGCATCTCGCACCTGCGGGTCCCACACCTTGCGCCAGTTGCGGCCGCGCTCACGCAGCGTCGCCGCGTCCTGCGCATGGCCCAGGCCATCGGCCATCTGCGAAAGCGCGCAGTCGGCCAGCGCATATTCCAAGGTGGCCGAACCGCCGTGGTGCGGATCGACGTCCATGCCCTTGGACGGGAACGCGCGGTCGTAGACCACGTAGCCCTTGTCCAGATAGGTCGGGTTACCGGAACGGCCGGCCATGCGCGAGTTCAGCGGAGGAGTACCGAACGCGTTGCGGCGCAGCGCATCCCACGCCTGCGATTCACGGCCCTTGAGCGCACCGAAGCGCCACAGGTCGACCATGAACGGCGTGACTGGATCGCCGGTCATGATGTTGGTCTCGAAGTTGGCATAGCCCCAGCGCGGCAGCCAGCCACCCTGCTCGTCGATCGCCAGCAGGGTACGGCCGATGTCACGCGCCACGTCCGGGCGGGTCAGTGCCAGCCACTGGTTCTGCGCGCGGTAGGTATCCCACAGCGAGAAGTACTCGTAATAGGTCCAGCCATCGGCGCGGTGGATACCATCGTCATAGCCGCGATAACGGCCGTCGGCATCGTTGCCGGTCATCGGCTGCAGCAGCGCGTGGTAGGCCGCGCTGTAGAACACGGTGCGGTCATCGGCCGTACCGCCCTGCACACGCACCCGACCCAGCTGCTCGCGCCACGACTGCTGGGACAGCGCACGCATGCGGTCGAAACCGAGCAGCACCCCACCCTGCATGCCGTCCGCGCGCAGATTGATGCGCGCGCCTTCGGCGTCCACATGCGAGATCGCGCTGACCGCCGTCACCGACTGGCCCTTGGCCAGGTCGAAGCTGAGCCAGGCACCGTTCGGCTTCTGCTCGCCTTCCATGCTGTGGCGCGCGCCGGGTAGGCCACCGCCCTCACCCCAGGTGCCATGCGCCTTGAACGGGCGGTCGAACTCGATGCGGAACCAGGTGGTGTACTGATGGCCGCCGCAGAAACTCTTGGTGACCAGCTTGCCTTCCACCACGCGGTCGCCGACCACATCGACCACGCTGCCGATCACCGAGTGGCGCTCATTGGCCTGGCCGACGTTGACCAGCACGTGGCCATCCCCACTGCGCTGGCTGAAGGTGTAGCGCTCGGCCGCGGCACGCGTACGCGCGGTGGTCTCGGCATCGATGCCGCCGTAGCTGGTCAGCCGCACCTTGTAATAGCCCGCCTGGCCAATCTCGCCGTCATGCGTGTACGACGCGGCATAGGCCTTGTGGTCAAACTTCTTCGCGTTGCCGGTATCGAAATCGCCGCCGGGACCGATCGAACCGGTCACCGGCAGCACCGACACCTGCCCGCCCTGCTCCCAGCAACCTGCGCCGGAGATGAAGGAGTGGCCGAAACCGCGGATCTTCTCGTCGTCGTAGCGCCAGCCCGAATAGTGGCTGCCGATCGGGCTGACCTGGATCAGGCCGAACGGTGCCGACGCGCCCGGGAACGTGTTGCCGTCGTCCTTGCTGCCGATGAAGGTGTTGACCTCGCGCTCCAGCGCAGCCGGCGCGGCCTGCAGCAGCACCGGCACTGACGACAGTGCGAGCAGGCAGGCCAGGCGCAGCAGCGGGCGCGAGGACACTGGGACGGCGGGAGCGGACGGCACTGGACGCATGTCGGGTTCCTGTAGTCGATGAGGCGGAGGCAGACGGCCGGGGCCGTCCGGCACCGTTCCGCTGAGTCCCGCCATGACTGGCAGAAAGCTCCCCCTGGAATGACGCCCGACCCACCAGACCGTGAATTTAGATCGATTCAAGTAGAGCATGCAGGTTCAGCCGAATGCATTCTGCGGCGCAGCATGAGAGGGGTATTCGGCAGGGCTGCGCCCTGCACCTGCCGAAGCCGAAGCAACAGCAAAAGCCGGTTTCCTGCGGGAGTCGGGGGGGG
>NZ_JAWIRR010000023.1:47113-79274 GCF_036320065.1 Stenotrophomonas sp. SMYL8 | reverse complement strand
TCGACCTGATCGACCACGGACAACTTGAAGGCCAGCGAGTAATCCCGCTGACTGCGCCTGATTGTTGATTTCATTGAACATTCCTTTTCCAGAGGGAAAAGGTGTCAACCCAATTCAGGACGGGTCACGACAAACAAAAAGGCCGCCCGAGGGCGGCCTTTCTGCGTGGCAGCGTCGCGAGGACGTCAGTGCATCATGTGCACGTTCATGTTGTGCATGACCCACAGGGTACCGACCACGATGATGCCGATCACCACCACGGTGAAGGCCGCAGCGTTGACGTTCCAGCGGCTTTCCGAAGAGCGGTCCAGGTGCAGGAAGAACACCAGGTGGACCAGCATCTGCAGCACCGCGGTGATCGCGATCACCACACCGTTGACGGTGCGCGAGAAGTCGCCCGACATCACCATCCAGAACGGGATGACGGTCAGCACCACCGCCAGCACGAAGCCGATCAGGTACGACTTCACGGTGCCATGGCTTTCGCCGCCGGTGCCGTGGTCGTGTGCATGGTTGTCATGTGCCATTACAGCGCTCCATTGAGGTAGACGACGGAGAACACGCCGATCCAGATCAGGTCCAGGAAGTGCCAGAACAGGCTCAGGCACGCCATGCGGGTCTTGTTGGTCGGGGTCAGGCCGTACTTCTTCAGCTGCACGAACATCACCAGCAGCCACAGCAGGCCGGCGCTGACGTGCAGGCCGTGGGTACCGACCAGGGCGAAGAACGCCGACAGGAAGGCACTGCGGTCCGGACCGTAGCCCTGGTGGATCAGGTGCTGGAACTCCCACACTTCCATGCACATGAAGCCGAAGCCCAGCAGCCAGGTGATGCCCAGCCACAGGTACATCTGGCCCATCTGCTTGCGGTGCATGGCGATCATGCCCAGGCCGAAGGTCAGCGAGGAGGTCAGCAGCAGCGCGGTTTCCCATGCAACGAACGGCAGTTCGAACAGGTCCTTCGCGGTCGGGCCACCATCGGTACCGCCGGCCAGCACCACGTAGGTGGCGAACAGCGAGGCGAAGATGAGGCAGTCGCTCATCAGGTACACCCAGAAACCGAAGACGGTGTTGCCGCCGGTGTCGTGGTGCTCGTGGTCGTCATGGCCATGGGCCGCCGCATGCGCGGCGTGCCCGTGGCTCAGGGTCGAGGTATTGGTGCTCATGCCTTCAGCTCCGACTTCACCAGGCCCTGGGCTTCCAGGTGCTTGCGGTGTTCGTTCTCGATGCGTTCCACCTCGGCGGCCGGGACCCAGTAATCCACGTCCTGGTCGAAGGTGCGGTAGATGAACGTGGCGATCATGCCGACGAAGCCGACGATGGCCAGCCACCAGATGTGCCAGATCATCGCGAAGCCGAACACCAGGCTGAAGGCACCGATGACAACGCCCGTGCCGGTGTTGCGCGGCATGTGGATGTCGGTGTACTTGGCCGGCTTCGGCCAGGCTTCACCACGCTGCTTGCGCTCCCAGAAATCGTCCAGTTCGGTGACTTCCGGCAGGGTGCCGAAGTTGTAGAAGGCCGGCGGCGAAGAGGTTTCCCACTCCAGCGTACGGGCATCCCACGGGTCGCCGGTCAGGTCGACGGTCTTCTTGCGGTCGCGGATCGACACGGCCACCTGGATGATCTGGCACAGGATGCCGGCGCCAACGATGAAGGCACCTGCGGCGGCGATCAGCAGCAGCGGCTCGTAGGCCGGGTTGACGGTGCTCTGCAGGCGACGGGTCATGCCCATGAAGCCCAGCACGTACATCGGCATGAAGGTCACGTAGAAGCCGATGAACCAGCACCAGAACGCGCACTTGCCCCAGAACTCGTTGAGGCGGAAGCCGAACATCTTCGGCCACCAGTAGGTGATGCCGGCGAACATGCCGAACACCACGCCGCCGATGATGACGTTGTGGAAGTGGGCGATCAGGAACAGGCTGTTGTGCAGCACGAAGTCGATGGCCGGGATCGCCAGCATCACGCCGGTCATGCCGCCGATGACGAAGGTGACCATGAAGCCGATCGTCCACAGCACCGGGGTGGTGAAGTGCACGCGACCGCGGAACATGGTGAACAACCAGTTGAAGATCTTCACGCCGGTCGGGATCGAGATGATCATCGTCGTGATGCCGAAGAAGGCATTGACGTTGGCACCCGAGCCCATGGTGAAGAAGTGGTGCAGCCACACGATGAACGACAGCACGCCGATGCAGGCGGTGGCATAGACCATGCCCTTGTAGCCGAACAGTGCCTTGCGCGAGAAGGTCGCGATGACTTCGGAGAACACACCGAACGCCGGCAGGACCAGGATGTACACCTCCGGGTGACCCCAGATCCAGATCAGGTTGATGTACAGCATGGCGTTGCCGCCACCGTCATTGGTGAAGAAGTGCGTACCCAGGTAACGGTCCAGGGTCAGCAGCACCAGGGTGATGGTCAGCACCGGGAAGGCCGCGACGATCAGCACGTTGGTCACCAGGGCGGTCCAGGTGAACACCGGCATCTGCATCAGCTTCATGCTGGGGGTACGCATCTTCAGGATGGTGATGAAGAAGTTGATACCGCTCAGCGTGGTACCCAGGCCTGCGACCTGTAGACCCCAGATGTAGTAGTCCATGCCTACGCTTGGACTGTATTCGATGCCCGACAACGGCGGGAACGCCAGCCAGCCGGTGGCAGCGAACTCACCGATCCACAGCGACAGCATGATCAGCACCGCGCCGGACACGAACAGCCAGAAGCTGAGCGAGTTGACGAACGGGAACGCGACGTCGCGCGCACCGATCTGCAGCGGCACGGCCAGGTTCATCAGGCCGGTGATCAGCGGCATTGCCACGAAGAAGATCATGATCACGCCGTGGGCGGTGAAGATCTGGTCGTAGTGGTGCGGCGGCAGGTAACCCTCGGACCCGCCGACGGCGAGCGCCTGCTGGGTACGCATCATGATGGCGTCGGAGAAACCGCGCAGCAGCATGACGAAGGCGACGATGAGGTACATCACGCCGATCTTCTTGTGATCCACCGAGGTGAACCACTCCTTCCACAGATAGCCCCACAGCTTGAACTTGGTGATCAGGGCCATGACGCCCAGGCCACCCAGCACCGCGCCGACCAGGGTGGTCAGCACGATCGGATCGTGGGGGATCGACTCAATTGAGAGTTTACCCAACATGTTCATTCTCCCGAGCCCGCATGGCCGGCGTGGCCTGCGTGTTCGTGTTCGTTGGCATCCAGGTTTTCACCCGATTCCTTGGAATCATGCGCGTCACTGGGGGCATGGCCCTCGTGCGCTTCATGGCTGGCGGCATCGGCAGCGGCGGCACCGGCGTGTTCGTGCTTCATGCCGTAATGCTTGTTGTCGCCCATGTGCTTGGCGATGACCCAGTCGAACAGGCCTTCTTCGGTCTTGCCGAAGTAGGTGACCGGATACCACTCGGCGTTGCGTGCTTCACCCAGCGCCTTGAACGAGGCCTTGTCCAGGGTCTGCTCGCCGGCGCGGACCTGGTCCAGCCACTGGTGGTATTCGGCATCGGTGACCGAGTAGGCGGTGAAGTGCATCTTGGCGAAGCCCGCGCCGCTGTAGTGCGAGGACATGCCCGGGAATTCACCGGTCTCGTTGGCGATCAGATGGAGCTTGGTCTCCATCGCAGCCATCGAGTAGATCATGCTGCCCAGGTGCGGGATGAAGAACGCATTCATCACCGAATCGGACGTGATCTTGAAGTTCAGCGGCGTATTGACCGGGAACTTGATTTCGTTGACGACCGCCACCTTCTCTTCCGGATAGATGAACAGCCACTTCCAGTCCAGCGAGATCGCCTCGATGGTGACCGGCTTGACGTCCGATTCCAGCGGCTTGTACGGGTCCAGCGCGTGCGACGAACGCCAGGTCAGGACCGCCAGCACCAGCACGATCATGCAGGGAATGGACCACACCACCACCTCGATCGCCGTCGAGTGGGACCACTTCGGCTCGTAGCGGGCCTTGGTGTTGGAGGCGCGATACTTCCACGCGAAGGTCAGGGTCATGATGATGACCGGGATGACGACCAGCAGCATGAGCACGGTGGCCGTGATCAGCAGGGTCTTCTCATCCTGGCCGATCTGGCCCTTCGGACTGAGGATGGCCACCGCATCGCAGCCGGTGAGCATCACCAGCAACGACAGCAGCAGGCCCGGGCGCAACCAGCGCCCAAGGGTTTTCAACGGAATCATCGGTCGATCCAATTGCGAGGGAATGCCGTTCCCCGTCCTGCCTGTTCCGGCCAAAGCCGGTCCCACCGGTCCGGAAGACAGGCAGGGAGGTGGGGTCGAGTCAGCCTTTCAATTTTAGGCCGTCACCCACCATTTAAGAAAGGCATTGACAATGATCGAGCGCAGGAAAGGCCCGTTTCTGGCTGCGACACGTTGTCGCACCGCGCAACCGCGGCGGGCAGAACACCCGGGGGCGGCATCCTAGCATCGGGCGATGGCGGCTGCTCCGCCCGTGTTCGGCAAAGTCGCCTGAACATGTTCAGGCATGCCCGCGCGGGCAATGCGTGGGATGCTCGGTGCCGGAGGAGCCCCATGGACAAGATCGATTTCAAGAAGCGCGATCGCGCGTTGTACCAGCCCCCGGCGGGCCGGTTCGTGACAGTGGACGTACCGCCCCTGCCCTACGTGATGGTCGACGGCCACGGTGATCCGAATACCGCCCCCGCCTACCTGCAGTCCGTGCAGTGGCTGTACGCGGTGAGCTATGCACTGAAGTTCGCGCTGAAGGCCGGGGGCCAGGACTACGTGGTGCCACCGCTGGAAGCCCTGTGGACCGCCGAGGATCCGTCGAGCTTTGTGGCTCGCCGCAAGGATGAGTGGAGGTGGACGGTGATGATCCGCACGCCGGACGGGATCAGTCCAGAGCAGTTGGAGGCTGCCATCGCCAAGGCGGCGAAGAAACTGGGCGACGTTCCGGCCAGCCTTCGCCACGAAGCTCTTGAAGAAGGCCTCTGCCTGCAGACCCTGCATGTAGGCGCTTACGATGACGAGGGTCCGGCCCTGGCCCATCTGCACGACGAACTGATGCCTTCGCTGGGCTACGCTTTCGCCGGCCCCCATCATGAGATCTACCTGAGCGACCCGCGCAGGACCGACGCTGCGCGCTTGAAGTCCGTGCTTCGGCAGCCGGTGCGGCCGATTGGACCTGATAAGGGTTCGCGCTCATGACACAAAGAATGCCATGCGCCTGATCAGCCGACTGCTGCACTGGACCACCCTGCCCGCCGGGCGCCGGCTATTGGCCACGCTTGGGGCTGCGCTGGTGATCGTGCTGGCCTGCAATCCGGCGCTGTCGCCGTTGCTGCCGGTGGTGGATGCGCTTGGGCTGGACGTGCTGATGCTGTTGCTGGGTGCGCAGGTGGTGGCGGTACTGCCTTGGGTGCGGGAACGGGCCGCGCGCGGGACCAGTGTGCTCGCACGCCTGCTGATCGGCGCATCGGCGGGAGCAGCAGGTGGCTATCTCCGGCAGCTCGCGTGGTGGCTGGCACGAGGCGCAGGGATGACGAGGCGTTGATGAAGGCTTGCAGCCTTCGGTGAGGTAGTAATCCAATGATCACCGGCGGGCGCAAACAAAAAGCCCCGACCAAGGCCGGGGCTTTTTATTACAACTGGTGCCGGAAACAGGAGTCGAACCTGCGACCTACGCATTACGAATGCGCCGCTCTACCAACTGAGCTATTCCGGCGGAGCCCGCGATTTTACGGGCTGGGCGACCCGGCGGTCAATCCATCCGGCTCAGCCCACCTCTACCCGGTTGGCGCACACCCGCCCGGCCACGAAATCCTGCAGGTTCCCCAGCGTGATCGCCGAGATCTCCTGCAGCGCCTCCACGGTGAAGAAGCCCTGGTGGCCGGTCACCAGCACATTCGGGAAGGTCATCAGGCGCTGGAAGGCCTCGTCGTCGATGATCTCGCCAGACAGGTCCTGGAAGAACAGCGCGCTTTCCTGCTCGTACACGTCGATGGCCAGATGACCCAGCCGGCGCGACTTCAGCGCGCGGATCACCGCATGGGTATCGACCAGTGCGCCGCGCGACGTATTGACCAGCATCGCGCCCGGCTTCATCCGCGCCAGCGACGCATCATTGATCAGGTGGTGGGTCTCAGGCGTCAGTGGGCAATGCAGCGACACGATGTCGGCACGCGCCAGCAGTTCATCCAGCCCGACCATTTCGCCGATACCACCGAACGCGGGTGACGGATAAGGATCGTGCCCCAGCACGGTGCAGCCCATGCCGTTGAAGATGCGCGCGGTGGCCAGCCCGATCTTGCCGGTACCCACAATGCCAACCGTGCGTCCATGCAAGGTGCGTCCGAGCAGGCCATCCAGCATGAAGTTGCCCTCGCGCACGCGGTTGTAGGCGCGATGGGTCTGCCGGTTGAGGGTCATCACCAGCGCCAACGCATGCTCGGCCACCGCCTCCGGGGAATAGGCCGGTACGCGTGCGACGAACAGATCCAGCGCTTTTGCGGCTGCCAGGTCCACATTGTTGAAGCCGGCACAGCGCAGCAGTACGGCCCGCACGCCCATCGCATGCAGGGCGTGCAGCACCGGCGCATCCAGGCGGTCGTTGACGAACACGCATACGGCTGCACAATCCTGCGCCAGCGCGGCCGTGTGCACGTCCAGCGCCACATCGAAGTACACGAACGCAAAGCCGTCCCCAGCCGCATCGCGCTGGTTGGCTTCCTCAAGGAAACGGCGATCGTAGGGGCGGGCGTTGAAGACGGCGATCTGCATGGAAGGGCCTGGGTGGAATGCCACGCCGACCATACCGCAGCAACGCGCGTTCTGGGGATGGCACCGGCGATGCCTTCATCGCCGGTGCCGTGCACCACTTAGAACTTGTAGCCCAGCCCCAGCATTACGCCATTCTGGATCTGCCCGTCGCGGCGCTCACCCACGTAATCGGCCATGATGGACAGCCGCTCGCTGGCACGGCTGGTCACACCCAGGTTCCAGGCCAGCACCTGCTCGCCCACCGCCTGGCTGCTGGCGCCGAACACCAGATCCGGTGCCGCGGCGAAGCCGGTGCTGTAGCGGGCCTGCGAATCGCCCAGTTCCTTCTGCCAGACCACCCGGGCGCGCGGGGTGATGCGCTCGCCGTTGTTGCCTTCGAAGGTCTTGAACAGCTGCAGGCCCGCACCCACGCGGATGCTCTCCAGGCTGCCGCTGCGGCCAACCAGCGCACCGGCGCCCTGCCCTTCGTTGAAGCGGGTGGCCGAGGTGCGCGCGTAGTCCACCACCGGCAGCAACGGCTGGATCACCAGGCCCTTGGCGGTGGTGAAGGAGAACGCATGTTCCACCCGTGCGGAGATCGCATCGTTGCTGTACTTGGCGCGCAGTGGCTGCTGCAGGCCATCGATGCCGTTGATGCTGCGACGCGTATCGTGGCGCAGATCGGTGTAGCGCACGGCCGCCGACAGATAGCCGCGCGCGTACGCCGCATCGAGGTAGCCGCCCACGTCCAGCGCACGCACGTCACCAGTGAAACCAGAGCCATCGCTGGCCTTGGTCGACATGTCCGCCGCGGCCACGCTGACACCCAGGGTCACGCGGTCATCGGCCACGCGGGTATCGGCACCGACCACGATGCCACCGATGGTGTGGCTCAGGCCGGCCACGCCACCGTCGGCATCGATGCGACCATGGCTGGCGAAACCACGTGCCCAGATGCCGTGGCTGCGTCCAGCATCACCGCTGCCCGCAACGCTGCCCGACGCCGGCTCGACCAGGTGCATCGCCAGCTGGTTGAACAGGCTGCCATGGCGCATGCCCGGCTGGGAGGAGACCGACTGCGCCACCTGCGAGGCCAGGCCATCGGCATCACCACCGCTGCGCATGGCCGACTGGTGCTGCTGCACGACGTTGCCGATGCTGCCCACCAACGCGGTGTCGGCCAGTCGCAGGCTGGCGTGCGCATCACCGCGCAGGGCACCGGCCTGTTGTGCGATCACATCGCGGTCGGCGAACTGCAGTGCGCCCAGCAGCGATCTCAGTCCCTTGTCCTGGCGATCGGAGGCGGTCGCCAGCGCGCGGCCCAGGCCGTCGCCGGACGTACCGTTGGCAAACAGGCCCAGCTGGTCAAAGCCCGGGTTGGCGGTCAGCCACAGGCCATCGGCCGTCTGCTTCACGTTGAAGCTCAACAGCGAATTGTGGCGGGGACGGAACACTTCACCGGCAGTGATGCTGGCACTGTAGCCGGCGTCCCCCAGCCGCACGACATCCTGGAAGCCCCCCTGGTAGATCGGCCCTTCCACCAGATCGCGGCGGTAGGCACCGGCATAGAAGCCCTGGGCCACATTCAACGCAAGGTGTGCGCCCTGCGCGATCACCAGCGCGCCCTCCTCGGTGCCGCCGTCGTAGAAGCTGCCGACGCGCAGGCGGCCATTCCCGGTACCACCGGTTTCGGTAACATCGAACAGCACCTGCCCGCCGGGCATGATGTTGACGTAGCCGTGGGTCACCAGATCCCCACCGCGCGGCATCAGCGTGCCGAACACGCGCAGGCGGTTGAAGCCATCTTCGCGGTAGGACGGGCCGGTGCCATCCAGCAGCGCATCGCTGTCGGTGCCGACCGATGCGATATCACCGTGGCCAACCACGATGCTGCCCGGCATCACCCGCAGCTCGGGGGTGCGCAGCGCACCACCCTCCAGTGCGATGGTGCCGTTGTCCACCAGAATGAAATCGGCGCCGGTGGTTTCAGCGGTGCGCCAGGTGGCGCCATTGCTGACACGGATCACGCCGGCGGAGTTGGCCAGGGTCGAGGCATCCAGATCGGCCAGCCGCAGCTGGCCGCGCAGTTCATCCTGGAGGTCGGGGTCGGCGAGCAGCTGCTGCAACGACTGCGCGCCGATACCGTTCGCCCCCCGCGTGGAGAAGTTGTACAGGCTCACCGCATAGTTGATGTAGGTGCTGGCCCAGTCGGTGTTCCAGCGCGCGAAATCGTCGTCGACAAAGGCCTGCAGCTGGCGCGCGGTACGAAGGTAGCCCGGGTTGATGTCGCCGCTGACGTTGCTGGTGACACGAAGGGTGTCGCCCGGATCGCGATAGCCCGCCGTGTTGATGATGCTGTTGCTGCGGATGTCCTGGCCCGGGAATGACTCCAGCTTGCTCCCACTGCCATCCGGATCGAAGGTAACCGACGTACCCGTGGTACGCGCCGGGTCGCGGAATACCAGCAGGCCATTGGGCTGCACCACTTCATACATGGCCTTGTGCAACAGGCCCGCATCCATGCCGCCGCCGTAGTTGCCTGTGTAGATCTGGGTCATGCGCGCCGACGGCGCATAGGTGATCCTGCCACCACTGCTGGCGGCATGGATCTGCACCGAGTCGACCAGCGGCAGATCGCCGCCGAGGTAACGGTTGACGCCACCGGACTGCATGATCGAGCAGGACGAAATGCAGTGGCCGGACACGATGGTGTCCAGGCCCTGGGTACGGATCACCGCCTGCAGCCACTCGCCGGCAATCAGCGCGCCACCGTTGGACGTTCGCAGCACGACTTCGCGGATCGGACGGCCTTCAGCCTGCGCCTTGGCCAGCAGTGCGGGCAGCGCCACCACATCGGCGACGGTGACGCCGCCGCTGAGGAAGACGCGATCGTCCTGCACGTGATAACTCATTGCCATGACGTCATCAGCTGCCGCGATGGCGCCAACGCCCATCAGCCCGGCCAGGGCCAGGCTCAACTTCGAATACTTCATGCGTTCTCTCTCTCCACCCGCAACACGCGGGTAGAACGATCAACGCCGCAGCGGGGCGATCTCCCCCAGTGGAACGGATCCTGAAAAATGAATACATTCACAATAAGAATCCGATCGATGCACACTCTTCCCCATCCGGTCATCGTCGCGTAAAACTCGATGACGCATTCGCCACCGACAGTCGAGGCCAGCCCTGTCCACCCCGTCTCCCCTGATCCATCGCGCGCCGGAGCCGCCCGCACCTGCGGATGCCTTCATCGCGTTCGTACGCGAAGAGCGCGCACCGCTGTGCGCGTTCCTGCGCACGCGGGGGGTCGGGCCTGAGGATGCGGAGGATATCGCGCAGGACTGCATGGAGCGGCTGATCCGCTATCGCGCACAGGGCCCGGACGAACTGCGCCTGCTGCTGTATCGTATCGCCCGCAACCGCCTGGCAGACCGCGGACGCTCGCCGCAGTCGCGGCCGCATCTGCCGCTGGCCGAACACGATGGCAGCGACGAACCGCCCAGTTCCTCGCCCGATCCATTGCGCCAGGCCGAGTCAGGGCAGATGCTGTCCCTGCTGCGGCAGGCCCTGTTCAAGCTGCCCGAACGCGCACGCGAGGTCTATCTGCTCAACCGCATCACCGGCATGAGCTACACGCAGATCGCGCGGCATTGTGGAATTACTGCCAAGACCGTGGAAAAACATATCGCCCGGGCCCTGCAGGGCCTGCGTCAGGAGTTGGGATCGGATCCGCTGCACAACGACAGGGACGGCCAATGAGTGGCACCCCGCACAGGAATGATGCACAGCTGTTTGAACGCGCCAGCGCCTGGGTAGCCCGCCTGGAAGCCCCGGACTGCACATCGGCCGAACGCGAAACGTTCGAGGACTGGCTGGCCGAAGATCCGGCCCACGTCAAAGCCTGGGTGCAGGCCGAAACCCTGTTCCAGCAGGGTGCGGAGCTTGCGGCTGACCCCTGGCTGCGCACCGCCGCGGCACGGGCGGCGCGTCCGCCGCGCCGGCGCTGGTTGCCGGGCGTGGCCGCTGCCGCCGGTGTCTGCATGGCGATCGGCATCGGCTGGATGGTTGCCGTCGACGGCAACCCGACGCCACAGGTCTACGCCAATGATTCGCACCAGGCACAGCAGCAGACGCTGGCCGATGGCAGCGTCGCCATGCTGGATGCCGGCACCACCCTCCGCGCCCGCTTCGGCTGGCGTCATCGTGATCTGGTGCTGGAGCGGGGTCGGCTGCAACTGCAGGTCGCTCCGTCGAACAAGGCGCTGCAGCTGCACGCCGGCGGCAGTACGATCCGCGACATCGGCACGACCTTCCAGGTGGAACGCCTGCGCGACGGCCTGGTCGAGGTCGCACTGCTGGAAGGTGCCGTGGAAGTCAGCAACGGCGCAGCGCAGCACACGCTGGCACCCGGCCAACAGCTGCAGGTATTGCCCTCCGGCCGTATCCAGCCGGGCCCTGCCCTCTCGTCCAACGCAGCCGCTGAAGGCTGGCTGCGTGGGCAACTGGTGTTCGATGCCACGCCACTGTCGATCGTGGTCGAGCGCATGAACCGTTATGGCCGCACGCCACTGGTGATCGTCGATCCGGAGATCACCGACCTGGCTGTAAGCGGCACCTTCCGCGCCGGTGATGCACAGGAGCTGCTGTCGGCGCTGGAACTGGGTTGGTCCGTGGCTGGCCAGACGCGTCCGGATGGCGCGCTGGAACTGCGCCGCACCTACTGAGGAGACCGGCAGTGAAGGCAGGTCCGGGTGCGCTGCAGTGGGGGCTGCTCCGCGCCCTGCTATGCCTTGCACTGGGTGTTGCCGCACTACCGATGGCCGATGCCGGCGAGCCCGCCGGCACGCTGGAGATCGACGTGGGCGCCGGCCCACTGGTGCCGGCACTGCAGCAATGGGCCCGGCAGAGTGGCACCGCCCTGCTGTTCGACGCACGTGAACTGGATGATCTGCGCACCGGCGGCAGCCGTGACCAACGCGATACCGGGGCCTCCCTGAAGCAGCTGGTCGCCGGCCTGCCGGTGAACATCCTGCGCACTTCATCCGGTGCCTTTGTCGTGCGGCGCGTCCATCCCGAGCCCCCTGCCACGCCGCCGAAAGCGGTCGCAGCCCCGCGCCTGCCGCGCCCGGCTCCCAAGTCCGCCGACACGCCACACCAGGTGGAACTGGCGCCCATCCATGTCACCGGCAGCCGGCTGCCGCGCTCTTCGGTGCAGACCACACTGCCGGTCACCACCATCGATCGCGACGATATCCTGCGCAGCGGCTACGGCAATCTGTTCGACCTGCTGCGGCACCTGCCCGGCATGAACGGCCATCCGGCCATGAGCACCTCGCGCGGCGGCGATTCGCAGTACCTGCCGGTGGGCGCAGCGGCCACCACCAGCCTCGACGGCATGGGCCCGCGGGCGACGCTGTTCCTGGTCAACGGCCGGCGCCTGCCGCGCTATCCGATGGTGTCGCTGGAACAGGGTGGGCTCACCGACCTCGGCGGCATTCCGCTGAGCTTCGTCGACCGCATCGAACTGGTACGCGGTGGTGCCTCGGCCATCTATGGGGCCGACGCCATGTCCGGCGTGGTCAACATCATCCTGCGCGACCAGGCCGATGGGCCCGAAGCCATGCTGCAGACCGGGCTCAGCAGCCGGGGCGATGCGGGCCAGTACCGCCTGCAGGCCGCCACGGGCGGCGCGCGTGGCAACGGGGACCGCTGGTTTGCCGGACTCGATCTGCACCGTGTCGACCATGTCGCCGGTGACCAGCGTGACTGGCACGCGGAAACCTCGCTGTATCCGATCGGCGCGATCTTCGGCAACTGGTACGTGCCCGCCCGGCGCTGCGAGCCGCCCCTGAAGCGGCGCGAGGATGGCTGCTGGTTTGACAGCGCGCGGCCGCGGTCGCTGCAGCCCGCCTCGGATACCGCGTCGGCCTTCCTGCACTACCGGCATGAACGTGGTGAGGGACGCTATGCCTATGTCGAGGCGCGGGCCAGTCACAACCGCCAGCGCTTCGATCTGGGCCCGACCGCCGTTGCGGTGGTCTCGCGCGGGATCACCTTCAACAGTGTGCTGCGTGAGGCCGGCAACGTGCGCCCCAGCGTCCGCGCCACCGATGCCGACCTTACCTTCGGCATCGGCCGCGACCAGGGCCGGCGCAGCTGGGAGGCGGGCATCAGCGCGCAGCGCAGCGACGTGACCTTGTCCACTGCAGGCACCGTGCGCACGACACGCCTGCTTGAAGCAACGCAGGCGCGCAGGTTCACTCCCGGTTTCGACGCGCCGCCGGCGGCCGAGGCGGACACGCTGTTTCCGTCCATCCGCAACCGCGGCAGCACCGCACAATGGCAGGGCTGGTGGGGCGTGCAGCGTGAGCTGATGGCAATGCCCGGCGGCAATGCGCAGCTGGCCACCGGCATCGACCTGCGCCATGAACGCTGGACCTCGCGTCCGGACGCACTGCTGAGCCAGGGCGACCTTGCGCTGGGCCTGCCACAGCAGCGACGCCGCCTGTCGCGACAAAGCAGTGGCGTCTACGCCGAGCTGGGCCTGCCGCTGGCCCCCACGCTGCGCGCGGACCTGGCTGCACGCTGGGACCGCGACGGCGGCTTCATGGCGTTCTCGCCTCGTGCCGGGCTGCGCTGGAGCCCGACGCCGCACTGGTCGTTCCTGCTGGCCAGCGGGCGCGGCTATCGTGCACCGAGCCTGTTCGAGCAACGGCGGCCTCCCGGCTACTTCGGCTCGATCACGCTTCCGGTGTCCAGTGCCCTCCCGGAATGTGCGATCGCCACGCGTGGTGGCGGCTGCAGCGTCACGGCCAACGTGGTTGAGAACGATGCACTGAAGGCCGAACGATCACGCAGCCATTCGCTGGCAGCCACGTGGACGCCCGACGACACGTTCTCGCTGTCGCTGACCCACAACATCGTGGAACTGCGCAACGAGATCCTCGCCCTGCAGCCGAGCGATGCGGTGTGGAACCGCAGCACGTGGGAACTGGATGAAGACGGCCACCTGGGCAGCCTGCGCCTGTCGTTCGACAACATCGGCCGCACCACCTCCCGCAACTGGGTGCTCCGTGGCGAGTACCGCATCGACAGCGGCAGCAACGGCCAATGGTTGTTTTCGCTCGATGCGCTGAAGCAGCAGGAACTGCTTCGCCGCCGTGACCATGAGGCCGCCGTGGACCTGCGTGGTCATGTGACACCCGAGCTGGCTGCGGTGTTGAACGTGCAATGGCAGAACAGCAACTGGGACATCGCGCTGCGCGGCAACCAGATCGGGCGCACGCGTGCCTGGCTGCCGGGGGCGGAGTGCCCGCAGAAGCAGGTCGACCGGAACCACTGCATGAACCCACGGCAGCTGCGCTGGAACCTGCACCTCGCACGCCGGCTGGGGCCGCGCATCGTTGCAGCGCTGGACGTGCACAACGTGCTGGACACGCAACCGGTGAACTATCTGGTCGGCAATGGCGGGCAGATGCCCGGGCTGGACGATCCGCTCGGCCGCTACTACCTGCTTACCCTGCAGTTCCGCTGAAGCGTAGTAATCTACGCGCCCTGTTCCACCGCGGTCCCCTTCCCCCATGAAAGCCTATCTCTGGTTCTGGGGCGCGTTCCTGCTGTTCTTCGCGTTGCCTTTTCCCTGCATTCTCTATTTCGGCACTTCGTGGCCGGTAGCGCTGGTCGACCGCAGCGCACCGTGGCTGGCACTGTTGCTGCTCGCACTGTCGATCGTCCTGTGGCTGACGCTGCTGTTCGCCTTCCTGCACTACCTGTTGCTGGGGCCGCCACGCGCACTGCACCGGGTGCAGTCGATCCTGGCCGACGGTGAACCGCGCAGTGCGCTGATCGAGCAGGCCGAACAGACCGGCGTGCAGGTGCGTGGGTTCGCGCAATGGAAACTGCAGTTGTCCTTCAAGAACCTGTCCGGTACGCCGGTCCGCGAACAGATGCTGGTGGTCGACAGCAAACCCCAGCTGCATCGCTTCGAGGTGGGCAGGCACATCGATGCGCGCCTGGGCCGGACACCCGGAGCATTCCCCAACATCGTGCTGGACGGTGCCCAGCCCGAACTGAATGTCGCCAGCCTGTGGCGGCGCGGCATCGGTGCAGCACTCGGCATCGCCATCGTTGCCGCTGCCTATGTGTGGGCCTACCAGCTGCAGAGCGAGGGGCTGGGCTGGACTTTCCTGTCGTTCGGTCACCCGCTGCTGGTGTGCCCGCTGGTGCTGTGTGGCTATGCGCTGGGCCTGCGCCTGCTCGACCGCCTGCTGCACGCCGATGCCCGCGGCGATGCGCTGAAGTATCGCGGCATCGGCGTGGAGGCCAGGGTGTTGAAGGTGCGTCAGACCGGCACCTACCTCAACGAACAGCCACAGGTGGAGTTCCAGCTGGAATACATCGACCGCGAAGGCAACGTGCAGCAGGCTCGCGTGCGCCGCTTCATCCCGCTGATTGAACTGGCCAACATCCCGCGCGAGCATGTGACGCTGCTGTACGACCCGGATGACCGCAGCAACGTACGCCTGGAGGGAGTATGAAACAGCCGCCCTCAACCCGCACCGTGTTCCTGGTACTGCTGCTGGTTCTGGCGGGCGTGGCCGTTGCCGGAGGCGCCCTGCAGACCATCAGCGAAACGCTGGGGCATTCGGTACAGCCGGACCGGTTGCCTGCCTCCGTCTCGTCCCAGTCGCCGCGCGAGCAATCCGCATCGCTTGTGCCGTCCCCGGCGCCCTTCCCCGCCGCCAGCACCGCTGCGGCGCCCGAGCGCAACAACCGCCTGTTCGATGCGGACTACCTGCTGGCTGCCCGTCAGGCACTGGAGCAGATGCCAGCGCTGGCCGGCCAGCGGCTGACGGTCTTCCACAGCATCCACTTCTACGACGATGGCCGCATCAACCTCGATCTGGTCGATCCGCAACAGCCGGGCCACGTCGACAGCTATCACTTTGAACGTGGCCAATGGCGCAAGGGCAATCCGGTGAACCCGCAGCAGTTTGCGCCGACCATCAGCCTGCAGCGCAGCAGCACATCCCTGGCCAGCATCGATTTCGAGGCTGTGCCGCGCGTGGCGCAGGCGCTGCAGGAACAGCGCAATGCGCTGCAGAACCCCGCATCTGAAGTCGGCCACGTCTACGTGATCGTGCGCAAGGGCGGCAAGCTGGTGTGGCTGCCGGACGAAGTCGCCGGTGACCGCGAATCCATGCGCCTGCAGTTCGATGCGCAGGGCGCCCTGCGCGGCGTGAGCCGCCGGTAGGCCACACAAAAAAGGGGACGGAGGGGATTAAGTCGTATGTGCCTTGGTGCGGTTTGCGACTTAATCCCCTCCGTCCCCTTTTTCTATTTCACCGAGCGCGCGATGGCGTACTGCGCGGCGTAGTACGTGGACAGCACCAGCAGGCTGGCCAGCGGCAGGCCACCGGCGAAGCGGTCCCAGGCCAACAGTGAATCGCTGGCGACGAACAGCACGGCACCGGCAGCGGCCCAACGGGCACTGGCGGCCTCCATGGCGTCAGGCTGCGGGCGGCGCCACTGCCGTGCCAGGGCCAGCACCGCCATCGATGCCAGCACCACCACGTACGCCAGCACCGGAATACGCATCGGTGCGGGCAGGTGTGGCCACAGGCCCAGCACGTTGAGCACGGCAAACGCACCGAGCAGGACGCTGGCGCCGACCAGCCCACGCCCGGCACGCAGGCCTCCGCGGAAGGCGATGATGTAGCAGACATGCGCCAGCAGGAATGCGACCAGTCCCGGTACGAACGCATCCATCGGCAGCATCAGTGCAATATCGCCCACGCACGAGAGCAGCATGCCGGCCAGCACCGCACGCCGATAGAACGGCTGCGCGGGATTGTGCACGCGCCAGGCGATGGCAGCGATCAGCAGCGTGGTCGTCGGCTTGGCCAGCCAGTGCAGCCAACGCCCATCGCCATGCAGGAACGCGCCGATGATGGCGAGGATTGCCATCAGCAGGATCAGACCATCGCGGGCGCGCGGTTTCATCGCGCCTTCCACAGCTCTGCGAGGCGGTCAGGCTTGCCGGCGATGCGCTCCAGCACCGGGTACTGCAGGCCACCGTGGTAGGCGATGCTCATCGTTTCGATGCGATCGAACTGCTTCACCAGCAACACGATCGGTGCCTTGTCCTTTGCTGCTGCCGCCACCGCATCCTTCAGCCGCTGGCTGCTGTACTCGCGCCCGCCAACTGCAATCACCTTCATGCCCGGCGCCAGGCCGGCATTGAACGCCGGGCTGTCCCAGATCACGTCACCGACCGTGCCGTTGTCGAGCACGGTCGCACCCAGTGAGTACGCCAGCAACGCGGCCTTGGCGCGCTTTTCCTGTGCCTTGTAGGCGTCGTTCGGGGTATCGCGGTAGACCAGCTTCCAACCTGCCAGTTCCAGGCCGCCGGTCAACGAACCATGGCCGTCCAGGCGCCCGCGCAGGAACGTGGCCCAGTCATACGGGGCGATGCCGTTCAAGGTCGCGACCACGTCATCAAAGGTGTACGGGTTGACGTCCCAGTCGCCATTGCCGACGCCAAAGAACGCGCGCGCGAAGTCGTCCAGGCTGCGACGGTTGCCACTCAGCTCGCGCAGCTTGCCCTCCACTTCCAGCCACAGCATCTGGCCGCCGGAGTAGTAGTCCTCGCTCATCTGGTAGTTGCGGTAGGGCAACGTGCGGCGCTGGGCGATGGTCGGGTCGTTGGTGGTGTCCTGCAGCGGCCGCCAGGCCAGGCCCGGGCGACCACGGTCATAGGTCGCGGCCACGTTGGCCAGCATGTCGCGCGCCTGTGTGGTCGACCACAGGCCCGAACGCGCCGCCAGCACCTGGCCCCAGAACTGGGTCTGGCCCTCGTACACCCACAGCAGGCTGTCGCCCATCGGCACGTTGAAGTTGGCGGTGGCCAGATCGGCGCCGCGACGGTACTTCCCGTTCCACGAATGGGTGTACTCATGTGGCAGCAGGTCGCGCATCCACGCGTTGCTGTCCCACTCTGTGAAGTAGCCTGGATCGGCACTGTTCTCGCTGGAGCGGTGATGCTCCAGGCCGATGCCGCCAAGGCGGTCGGTCAACGCCAGCAGGAATTCATAGTGGTTGTAGTGGCGCGCGCCATAGAGTTTGTCGGCCTACTGCACCAGCGCGCGGTGCATCGTGATCTGTGCCTCGCTCGGCTTCAACGACTTGGCCTCGTCGGCGAACACATTGAGGTGCACCGGCACCTTCGCACCCGGGTCGAGATCGATGCGCTGGTAGTGCTCGCCGGCGAACAACGGCGAATCGACCAGATGGTCATACGAGATCGGCTTGAACACCACGGTGTCACCGTCGCGTCGCGCGGTTTCCAGGGCAGTGGCGAACGACCAGCCCTTGGGCAGGGTCACGCTGGCCTGCGCCTGCAGGTTGCGTGCATCGACCCCGGCCGGGTACAGCGAGTTGGCGTTCCACTGCAGGTTGAGCATTTCCGGGGTCATCACCACCCGGCCCTGGCTGCCGCCCTGCGAGGACAGGAAATCGAAGTGGGCGACGATCTCGCTCACGCCCTCAGGCACGTTCACCTTGAACGCATAGACGTTGAACTGGTCGCGCTGCCAGGCCAGCGGCTTGCCGTTGGCGGTCACGCGCAGGCCGGCCAGTTTGTCGATCGGGCCGGTGGGCGAATGGTTGCCGGGAATCCACTGCGGGTACAGCAGGGTCATCGGGCCAGGCTTGGCCGGCACCGTGGCGGTCACCTTGAAGATGCGCCGGGCCAGATCGCGCGCGTCCACATCGATGCGCAGCAGGCCGGGGGCCGCCGCGTTCGCCGGCGGCGAGGTCTGCGCCAGCGCAGGCGTGGCGGCCAGCGCGAACAGCACGGACATCACCAGGGCACGGGTCTTCATCGGGCAGGTTCCAACAACGGAGAATTTTCCGATGCTAGGCCTGTGCAGTGCCCGGCCCCATGGCCAAAGGTCATGGTCGGTGCGCCGATCCGTGCATGCCAAAGGCGTGCGAACCAAGGTTCGCACGCACCTTGTGCTGGTTCGCTCCCACCAGAGCGGTTTCAGTAGATCCACGCCATGCGTGGATGGAATGTGTCCAGAAGCAGTGCGAACCAAGGTTCGCACCCACCAGAGTCAGGCCCGGTCAGTCAACCAGGCGCAGGCGCAGTTCCTTCGGCAGCGCGAACACCATCGATTCCGGTTCGCCGTCCAGCTCGCCCACGCCGCTGGCGCCCAGCTCGGCCAGACGCGCCAGCACGCCATCAACCAGCACCTGCGGCGCCGAGGCACCTGCGGTCACACCGATGTGCTGCTTGCCAACCACCCACTGCGGGTCGATCTCGTGCGCGCCGTCGATCAGGTACGACTCCACGCCCTCACGACGGGCCAGCTCGCTCAAGCGGTTGGAGTTGGAACTGTTCGGCGAGCCGACCACCAGCACCAGGTCGCAGCGCTTGGCCAGATCGCGCACGGCGTCCTGGCGGTTCTGCGTGGCGTAGCAGATGTCGTCGTTCTTCGGGCCCTGCATCGCCGGGAAACGCTCGCGCAATGCATCGATGATGCCGCGCGTATCGTCCACCGACAGCGTGGTCTGGGTGGTATAGGCGAAGTTTTCCGGCTGGTTGATGTGCAGCGTGGCAACCTGCTCGACATCCTCGACCAGATAGATCTGGCCGGTGCCGGCTTCGCGGTTCCACTGGCCCATGGTGCCCTCCACTTCCGGGTGACCGGCGTGGCCGATCAGCACCACGTCACGGCCGGCACGGCAGTGGCGGGCCACTTCGAAGTGGACCTTGGTCACCAGCGGACAGGTGGCGTCGAACACCTTCAGGCCACGACGCTCGGCCTCCTGGCGCACGGCCTGGGACACGCCATGCGCGCTGAAAATGACCGTGTTGTTGTCCGGCACTTCATCGAGTTCCTCGACGAAGATCGCACCGCGCTGCTTCAGGTCGTCGACCACGAAGCGGTTGTGCACCACTTCATGGCGGACATAGATGGGCGCGCCCAGCGTTTCGATCGCGCGCTTGACGATCTCGATCGCACGATCGACGCCGGCACAGAATCCACGCGGGTTGGCGAGCAGCACATCCATCAGTTCAGTCTCCCGGCAGCGGCCGGCTTACGGTTTCGGATTGGCATTATCCGCCTTTTTGGCGGACTTGCCGTCGAACAGGCCAAACAGGGCAATGCCGATGGCACCCACCACGATGGCCGAATCGGCGATGTTGAACGAGGGCCAGGTGTAGCTGCCCACGTACCACTGGATGAAGTCGACCACATGGCCATGCACCTGGCGGTCGATCACGTTGCCGATCGCGCCGCCGATGATCAGCGCGTACGGCACCGCGGCCTTCCAGTTGCCGCGGGCAGTGCTACGCAGCCACCAGGCCATCAGGCCGCTGATGACGATCGCCAACACGGTGAAGAAGTGTTTCTGCCAGCCACCGGCGTCGCTCAGGAAACTGAACGCGGCACCGGTGTTGTAGGTGCGGTACCAGTTCCAGAAGCCGTCGATGACCACCACTGGCTGGAACTCCGGCAGGCTCGACAACACCCAGGCCTTGGACCACTGGTCCAGGCCGATGATGGCGGCCGACAGCAGCAGCCAGACCAGGGCGTTCGGATGCGGACGGGGCGCGGCCATCAGAACCAGCTCCGCACTTCACCGGCGCCGGTGATGTTGCTCACGCAGCGGCCGCACAGTTCCGGGTGGTCGGCGTTGCTGCCGACGTCGGCGCGGTGGTGCCAGCAGCGCACGCACTTGGCCTTGGTGGTCGGCTGGGCGCTGACGAACACCTCGTCGGTGGTCGCCGGGCGCACCTGCACGTCGCCACTGATGAACAGGAAACGCAGTTCATCGGCCAGCGGCTGCCACTTCGCGGCCTGCTCTTCGCTGGCGGCGATGGTGATTTCCGCTTCCAGCGCGGCACCGATCGCGCCGTTGGCACGCATCGGCTCGAGCACCTTGGCCACCTGCTCGCGCACGGCCAGCAGCTGGTCGAAGTCGGCGGCGTTGAGCTGGGCATCGGCCGGCAGCGGCGCCAGGCCGTCGTACCAGGTGGTGAACAGCACATGCTCGGCGCGTTCGCCCGGCAGGTAGCCCCACAGCTCGTCGGCGGTGAAGGTCAGGATCGGCGCGACCCAGCGGGTGAACGCTTCGGCGATGTGGTACATCGCGCTCTGTGCCGAACGGCGACCGTGCGAATCGGTCGGCATCGTGTACAGGCGGTCCTTGGTCACGTCCAGGTACAGCGAGCCCAGGTCCACGCTGCAGAAGTTCAGCAGCAGCTGCACGATCTCGGCCATGTTGTAGCCGTCGTAGGCCACCTTGATCTTCTCCTGCAGCTCCCACGCGCGATGCACGATCCAGCGGTCCAGCGCGACCATCTGGTCGAGCGGCTGCAGGTGCTGGGCCGGATCGAAACCGTCCAGGTTGCCGAGCAGGAAGCGTGCGGTGTTGCGCAGGCGACGATAGGCGTCGGCGTTGCGCTTGAGGATCTCCTGCGACAGCGACATCTCGTTGCTGTAGTCGGCCGAGGCGATCCACAGGCGCAGGATGTCCGCGCCCAGCTTGTTCATGATGTCCTGCGGCTCGATGCCGTTGCCCAGCGACTTGGACATCTTGCGGCCGTGCTCGTCCACGGTGAAGCCGTGGGTCAGGCACTGCTTGTACGGCGCGCGCTTGTCGATCGCCACGCCGGTCAGCAGCGAGGACTGGAACCAGCCGCGGTGCTGGTCGGAACCTTCCAGGTACAGGTCGGCCGGCTTGCCGAAGCCACGCGCCGCAAGCACGCCTTCATGGGTCACGCCCGAGTCGAACCAGACGTCGAGGATGTCGGTGACCTTCTCGTAGTCGGCCGCTTCGGCGCCCAGCAGTTCAGCAGCATCCAGCGAATACCACACGTCGATGCCCTCGGCTTCGACGCGGTCGGCGACCTGCTGCATCAGCTCCACCGAACGCGGGTGGATCTCGCCGGTCTGGCGATGGGTGAACAGTGCGATCGGCACGCCCCAGGTGCGCTGGCGCGAGATGGTCCAGTCCGGACGACCGTCGACCATGCTCTGGATGCGCGCCTTGCCCCAGGTCGGGAACCAGCCGACGGTATCGATGGCGGCCAGCGCATCGTTGCGCAGGTTGGCCTTGTCCATCGAGATGAACCACTGCGGGGTGGCGCGGAACACCACCGGCGTCTTGTGGCGCCAGCAGTGCGGGTAGCTGTGGCGGATCGGGTGGAAGGCCAGCAGCGAACCGTTGTCGCGCAGCACGCCGACGATGGCCTCCTGCGCCTTCCACAGGTGCTGGCCGGCCAGCACCACGTCACCGGCCGGCGGGGTCGATTCCAGGTACACGCCACGACCGTCGATCGGGGTCACCTGGCCGGCGTTGTACTTGTCCAGCAGGCCGTACTTCTGGCTGACCACGAAGTCTTCCTGGCCGTGGCCGGGGGCGGTGTGCACCGCACCGGTACCGTCCTCGTCGGAGACGTGCTCGCCGTTGAGCACCAGGATCTCGCGCTCCGGGTAGAACGGGTGCGCCAGCAGCTGGTTCTCCAGCGCGGCACCGGTGGTTTCACCGTGCAGCACCACGTTTTCGACGCCATAGCGCTGCAGCGCGCGCTCGGCCAGGGCCGCGGCCAGCACCAGCCAACGGCGCTTGCCGTTGTGGGCCGGGCCTTCGGCCAGCACGTAGTTGATCTCCGCACCCAGCGACACCGCCAGCGAGGCCGGCAGCGTCCACGGGGTGGTGGTCCAGATCGGCACCGCCACCTCGACGTCAGCCGGCACGCTCACGCCGAACGCCTGGCCGATGGCCTGCGCGTCACGCGCGGCGTAGGCCACGTCGATCGCCGGCGATTCCTTTTCCTGGTACTCGATCTCGGCTTCGGCCAGCGCCGAGCCACAGTCGAAGCACCAGTACACCGGCTTGGCGCCACGCACCAGGTGGCCGTTCGCCACGACCTTGGCCAGCGCGCGGATCTCGTTGGCTTCGAAGTCGAAGCTCAGGGTCTTGTACGGGTTGTCCCAGTCACCGGTCACGCCCAGGCGCTTGAAGTCCACGCGCTGGATGTTGATCTGCTCTTCGGCGAACTCGCGGCACTTCTGGCGGAATTCAACGGCGTCGAGCTTGGTGCCGACCTTGCCCCACTTCTTCTCGACCGCGATCTCGATCGGCAGGCCATGGCAGTCCCAGCCCGGCACGTAGGGCGCATCGAAGCCGGCCAGGTAGCGCGACTTGACGATGATGTCCTTCAGGATCTTGTTGACCGCGTGGCCCAGGTGGATGCGGCCGTTGGCGTACGGCGGGCCGTCATGCAGCACGAACAGCGGGCGGCCGGCGGCGTTGTCACGCAGCTGCTGGTAGAGCCCCTGCGCTTCCCACTGCGCCAGAATGCCCGGCTCGCGCTTGGGCAGGTCGCCGCGCATCGGGAATTCGGTGGCTGGCAGGTTCAGGGTGGTCTTGTAGTCCTGGCTCACGCAGTGGCTCGCAATCTATGTTCGGAAAGGAGGGCGCGCGCCTGTTCGGCGTCGCGGTGCATCTGGTCGGTCAGTGCCGCCAGATCATTGAATTTCTCTTCGTCGCGCAGCTTGGCGACAAACTCCACGTCGATGTGGCGCCCGTACAGGTCGCCCTGGAAATCAAACAGGTGCGCTTCCAGCAGCGGCTCCACGCCGTCCACGGTCGGCCGCGTGCCGAAGCTGGACACCGACGGCCACGGCTGGTCGAACACGCCGTGCACCCAGGTCGCGTAGATGCCCGACAGCGCCGGGGTCTTCGGGAACCGCAGGTTGGCGGTGGGGAAGCCCAGCGTGCGGCCGAGCTGGCGCCCACGCACCACCCGCCCGCTGATCGCGTAGGGACGGCCGAGCAGATCGCCGGCGCGGGCGAAATCGCCGTCCTGCAGCAGCTGGCGGATGCGGGTGCTGGAGATGCGCTCGCCGTGCAGATCCACCGCTTCGATCTCGCCGGCGCTGAAGCCGAGCTCGGCGCCGAGCTGCTGCAGCAGGGCCAGGTCGCCGCGGCGGCGGTTGCCGAAGCAGAACTCCGGGCCGATCCAGACCTCACGCGCACTCAGGCGCTTGACCAGCAACTGGCGCACGAAGGTCTCGGCCGGCATCGCCGCCATCGCCGCGTCGAAACGCAGCAGGCCGATCGCATCGACACCCAGCTCGCGCAGGATCTCGACCTTGCTGCGCGCCAGGGTCAGCCGCGGCGGCGGCGTGCCCTGGGCGAAGAATTCACGCGGCAGCGGCTCGAACGCCACGGCCACCGCGGCCACGCCCAAGGCGCGCGCGCGGGCAACCGCGTGGCGGACCAGCGCACGATGGCCCAGGTGGAGGCCGTCGAATGCACCGATACAGACCACGCTTCCGTTGGGGAACAGCTCCCCGCCCTCGACGCTTCTGAACAGCCTGCTCATCAACTCTCGTTCCGGCCCGACCGGGGCCGCTGCTTCAATGGTGTAACCCTGAAGTATAGCCGCCACGGGCCGCGATCAATGCCCACGCAGGTCGCGCGGGCGGAAGCCCATCGCCAGCATGGCTACCGCGTAGGTCGCGCCACCGCCGCCGACCAGCAGCATCAGGCCACCGATACGGTGCCATTTGTCCATGACGGTGAAGTCGGGAACCCAATGCAGCAGGGCCAACAGCACGCCGACCATGGCCGCACAGGCCAGCAGCAGCCGCACCAGATAGCCGCCCCAGCCCGGCCGGCGCTGGTAGACATCGGTCTTGCCCAGCCAGTACCAGAGCAGGCCCAGGTTCAGGTAACTGGACAGTGCGCTGGCGATGCCCAGCGCCAGGTGCAGGCCCGGCTGCTTGCCGATGGCCGCCATCACGCCCTGCGCCTTCAGCTCGTCCGGCACCATGACCTGGTAGAGCACGGCCAGCAGGACGAAGTTGAACACCATGTTGGCCACCAGCGCGGCCACACCGGCACGGACCGGGGTCTTGGTGTCCTGGCGGGCATAGAACGCCGGCAGCACCACCTTCAGCAGGGCGAACGCCGGCAGGCCGAAACTCAGGCCGTACACCGACAGCGCGGTCATGCGGGTATCGAAGGCGGTGAACTGGCGGTACTGGAACAGAGTGGCGATCAGCGGCTCGGCCAGCAGCAGCAGGCCCAGCATGGCCGGCACCGAGATCAGCAGGGTCATCCGCAGGCCCCAGTCCAGCGAGCGCGAGAAACCCTCGCGGTCGGTGCTGACGTGATGGCGGGCCAGCGCCGGCAGGATCACCGTGCCCAGCGCCACGCCGAACACACCCAGCGGCAGCTCCAGGAAGCGATCGGCCAGCGACAGCCACGACTGCGAGCCGTCGGTCAGC
The DNA here is from genome assembly GCF_036320065.1 of Stenotrophomonas sp. SMYL8. Classification (NCBI taxonomy): domain Bacteria; kingdom Pseudomonadati; phylum Pseudomonadota; class Gammaproteobacteria; order Lysobacterales; family Lysobacteraceae; genus Stenotrophomonas; species Stenotrophomonas sp. SMYL8. The sequence continues at coordinate 54,223 of NZ_JAWIRR010000023.1, read as the reverse complement.
TTGGCCGCGATGAGGGTATCCAGCAACAGGTTGATCTGCGCCACCGACGAACCGAACAGGGTCGGCACCATCAGCGTCAGCACCTTGCGCACGCCCGGATGGCGCCAGCCCCAGCGCGGCAGGGTCAGCAGGTTGATGCCCTTCAGCGAGGGCAGCTGGAACAGCAGCTGCAGGATGCCGGCGGCGAGTACCGCCCAGCCCAGCGCCAGGATCTGTTTTTCCGGGGTGCCGCCCAGCCGCGGCGCCAGCCATAGCGCACCGGCGATCATGCACAGGTTGAGGATGACCGGGGTCAGCGCCGGCATCGCGAAACGCTGGAAGCTGTTCAGCGCGCCACCGGCCAGCGCGGTCAACGAGACGAACAACAGGAACGGGAAGGTCAGGCGGAACAGGTCGACCAGCAGGGTCTGCTTGACCGGGTCGGTATCAGCACCACTCGAGAATGCGACCGCCAGCTGCGGCGCGAAGATCAGCGCCAGCGCGGTGACCAGCATCAGCACGCCGCCCAGGGTGCCGGCGGTGCGGGCCATCAGTTCACGCAGCTCGGCATGGCTGCGGGTTTCCTTCACTTCCGTGAACACCGGCACGAAAGCGGTGGCGAAAGAGCCTTCGGCGAACAACCGGCGCAGGAAATTGGGTACCCTGAAGGCAACCCAGAACGCATCGGTAACCGCATTGGTGCCGAACGTGGTGGTGATCACCTGGTCACGGACAAGTCCGAGTACCCGCGAGACCATGGTCATGCTGCTGAACGACAGCAGGCCTCGCAACATCTTCGGTGAACTCACTCAGCGTCCCTCTTGACAATCGACTTGACGTGCATTTCTCGGGCCATCATACTAGCTAGCTTGCTGTTCCCATAACACCGATTTTTTCAGGAAACCACCACCGTGGCCAATATCAAGTCCGCCAAGAAGCGCGCCAAGCAGACCGTCGTGCGCAACGCGCGCAACGTGGCTCAGCGCTCGATGCTGCGCACCGCTGTCAAGAAAGTGATCAAGGCGCTGGACGCCAACGATGCCGCCGGCGCCGAAGCCGCCTTCGCCGTTGCCCAGCCGATCCTGGATCGCTTCAGCGCGCGTGGCCTGATCCACAAGAACAAGGCTGCTCGCCACAAGAGCCGCCTGAACGACCGCATCAAGGCCCTCAAGGCCGCCTGATCCGGCGTTGCCGCCCTGCCCCTTCGGGGGTCGGGCAGCAAAAAGAACCCGGCCCCGGCCGGGTTTTTTGTTGCCTGCGATCCACGCGATCCGGTAGTGGGGGGGGGGGGGGGGGGGGGGGGCGCCCGCGGCCGCGGGGGGGGGGGCGCGCGCGCGGCCCCCGCCCCCCCCCCGCCCCGGTCGTCCGCGCCGCGGGCGCTCCCCCCCGCCCCCCCCCCCCCCCGCCCCCGGCACTAACGGAAAATGAAAAACCCGGCCGAAGCCGGGTTTTTCGCATGGAACCACAACAGCATTACTGCGCGTTGCGGGCTTCCAGCTCGTCTTCCTTCTGGCGATCGAAGAAGGCCATGATCCGGCTCATGATCGGGAAAGTACCTTCGCGGCCCAGCGCGGAGACCAGGAACCACGGCTCCTTCCAGCCCAGCTCGGCAACGATCTGATCGGCCGCAGCCTTCGCTTCGTCTTCGAACATCAGGTCGGCCTTGTTCAGCACCAGCCAGCGCGGCTTCTGCAGCAGCTCCGGATCATGCTTTTCCAGTTCGCGCTCGATCGCGCGCACCTGCTCGACCGGGGAAATGCCTTCCACCCCGCCTTCCATCGGCGAGATGTCCACCAGGTGCAGCAGCAGGCGGGTGCGCTGCAGGTGGCGCAGGAACTGCGCACCCAGGCCGGCACCGTCGGCAGCGCCTTCGATCAGGCCGGGAATGTCGGCAATCACGAAGCTGCGGTAGTTCTCCACCTTCACCACACCCAGGTTCGGGTACAGTGTGGTGAACGGGTAATCGGCCACCTTCGGCGTCGCCGCCGAAACGGCACGGATCAGGGTGCTCTTGCCGGCATTGGGGAAGCCCAGCAGGCCGACGTCAGCCAGCAGCTTCAGTTCCAGCTTCAGCGTGCGCTCTTCGCCCGGCTCGCCCGGCAGCGCCTGGCGCGGCGAGCGGTTGGTCGAGCTCTTGAAGTGCATGTTGCCGAGGCCACCACGACCGCCCTGCGCCACCAGCAGGCGATCACCATGCTGGGTCAGGTCGCCGATGATTTCATCGGTGGCGACGTTGATCACCACGGTGCCGACCGGCACGGTGATGGTCAGGTCTTCGCCGCCCTTGCCATAGGCCTGGCGGCCCATGCCGTTCTCGCCACGCTGCGCCTTGAAGATGCGGTCATGGCGGAAGTCGACCAGGGTGTTCAGGTTTTCGTCGGCGCGGATGTACACGCTGCCGCCCGCACCGCCGTCGCCGCCGTCCGGGCCGCCGAGCGGAATGAACTTCTCGCGACGGAAGCCAATGCAGCCGTTGCCGCCGTTGCCGGCGAACACTTCGATTTCTGCTTCGTCTACCAGTTTCATTGTTTCGATGCCTGCGATGGGCGCGGCCTGCCTGCCGTCGCCTTGAATGTTATGCCAGCCACTGGCCGGCACCCCGGCCTGGCCGGTCTTGCTTTCACTCTAACGAAAAGCCCCGCCGAAGCGGGGCTCTTCATGCAGCACCCCCATGCCGAGGCACGGGTGCCGGCGATGCCTGGATCAGGCGTCGGCCGAGACGATGCTGACGGTGCGACGCTTCTTGGCGCCCTTGACCGAGAACTCCACCTTGCCGTCCACGAGGGCGAACAGGGTGTGGTCACGGCCCAGGCCAACGCCCGAACCCGGGTGGAACTGGGTGCCGCGCTGACGCACGATGATGTTGCCGGCTTCGATGGCCTGGCCGCCGAAGATCTTGACGCCCAGGTACTTCGGGTTGGAGTCGCGACCGTTGCGCGAGGAGCCTACGCCCTTTTTATGTGCCATGACTGCTTCTCCTGATGCTTAGCCGGCGATGCCGGTGATCTCGATTTCGGTGTAGTACTGACGGTGACCCTGACGCTTCATGTGGTGCTTGCGGCGACGGAACTTGATGATCCGGACCTTGTCAGCACGACCCTGGGACAGGACCTTGGCGGTGACGGCAGCGCCCTTCAGCGCATCGCCCAGCTTCACGCCGTCGCTGTCACCCAGCATCAGGATGTTGTCAAACTTGATCTCGCTGCCGACTTCGACTTCGAGCTTTTCAATGCGGAGCTTTTCGCCCTGCGCCACGCGGTATTGCTTACCGCCGGTGACCAGTACTGCGTACATGACCAGGCCTTCCTCTGTAGTTATTGTGGTCTGAGCTGCCGCCATCGAGGGCGGACAGGAGCGGAATTGTACGCAGATCAGCGGGCGCGGGTCAAGTCAACCCCTGAACGGCCTGGAGACCGGGCCCTGTAGAGCCGGGCCATGCTCGGCTGAACGGTTCGGGGTCCCGGCAGCCGAGCATGGCTCGGCTCTACACAAAGCTGTCGGCCGGTCTCATCAGGTGAGACATCGGGCTGGCATTGTCGCCCATTGCCCCCATCTGGTCACCTCGGTAGGCTGACCGATTGCCGTTCCCTGCTGGCCCGGCACCCAGCCAACGCCCCCACAACCGGATCCCCCATGGCGATGGATTTCATCCGCATCCGCGGCGCGCGGACGCACAATCTGAAGAACCTCGACCTCGACCTGCCCCGCGACAAGCTGATCGTGATCACCGGCCTGTCCGGTTCGGGCAAGTCCTCGCTGGCGTTCGACACCATCTATGCAGAAGGCCAGCGCCGCTACGTCGAGTCGCTGTCGGCCTATGCGCGCCAGTTCCTGAGCGTGATGGAAAAGCCGGACCTGGACCACATCGAAGGCCTGTCCCCGGCCATCTCGATCGAGCAGAAGTCGACCTCGCACAACCCGCGTTCGACCGTCGGCACCATCACCGAGATCTACGACTACCTGCGCCTGCTGTACGCCCGCGTCGGCACCCCGCGCTGCCCGGACCACGGCTATCCGCTGGAAGCGCAGACGGTCAGCCAGATGGTCGACCAGGTGCTGACGCTGGACCCGGAACAGCGCTACATGCTGCTGGCGCCGGTCATCCGCGACCGCAAGGGCGAACACGCACAGGTGTTCGACCAGCTGCGTGCGCAGGGCTTCGTGCGTGTGCGCGTGGACGGCGAGCTGTATGAAATCGATGCGGTGCCGCCGCTGGCGCTGCGCCAGAAGCACACCATCGAGGCGGTGATCGACCGCTTCCGCCCGCGCGAGGACATCAAGCAGCGCCTGGCCGAGAGCTTCGAGACCGCACTGAAGCTGGGCGATGGCATGGCCTCGGTGCAGAGCCTGGACACCGCCGACGCCACGCCGGCGCTGTTCTCCTCCAAGTACTCCTGCCCGGTGTGCGACTACTCGCTGCCGGAGCTGGAACCGCGCCTGTTCTCGTTCAACGCACCGATGGGCGCCTGCCCCGGCTGCGATGGCCTGGGCATTGCCGAGTTCTTCGACCCTTCGCGCGTGGTGGTGCATCCGGAGCTGTCGCTGGCCGCCGGTGCGGTGCGCGGCTGGGACCGCCGCAACGCCTACTATTTCCAGCTGATCGCTTCGCTGGCCAAGCACTACAAGTTCGACGTGGACGCCGCCTGGAACTCGCTGCCGGCCAAGGTGCAGCAGGCCGTGCTGTACGGCAGCGGCGACGAGACGATCACCTTCACCTACTTCACCGAAGCCGGCGGCCGCACCCAGCGCAAGCACCGCTTCGAGGGCATCATTCCCAACCTCGAACGCCGCTACAAGGAAACCGAGTCGCCGGCGGTGCGCGAGGAGCTGTCCAAGTACATCAGCGAACAGCCGTGCCCGGAATGCAATGGTGCGCGCCTGAACAAGGCAGCACGCAACGTGTTCGTGGCCGATCGCCCGCTGCCGGAGCTGGTGGTGCTGCCGATCGACGAGGCACTGAAGTTCTTCAGTGAACTGAGCCTGCCGGGCTGGCGTGGCGAGATCGCCGCGAAGATCGTCAAGGAGATCGGCGAACGCCTCGGCTTCCTGGTCGATGTCGGCCTGGATTACCTGACCCTGGAGCGCAAGGCCGACACCCTGTCCGGTGGCGAGGCACAGCGCATCCGCCTGGCCAGCCAGATCGGTGCCGGCCTGGTCGGCGTGATGTACGTGCTCGACGAGCCGTCGATCGGCCTGCACCAGCGCGACAACGAACGCCTGCTCGGTACCCTCACCCGCCTGCGTGACCTGGGCAATACGGTGATCGTGGTCGAACATGACGAGGATGCGATCCGGCTGGCCGACTACGTGCTGGACATCGGCCCGGGCGCGGGCGTGCACGGCGGCGAGATCGTCGGCCAGGGCACCCTGCAGGACATCCTGGAGGCACCGCGCTCGCTGACCGGCCAGTACCTGTCGGGCAAGCGCGCGATCGAGATTCCGGCGCGCCGGCACACGCCGAACCCGAAGATGACCCTGCACCTGCGCGGGGCGACCGGCAACAACCTGAAGGGCGTGGACCTGGCGATTCCGTCGGGCCTGCTGACCTGCGTGACCGGCGTGTCCGGCTCGGGCAAGTCGACCCTGATCAACGACACCCTGTTCTCGCTGGCCGCCAACGAGATCAACGGCGCCTCGCACCCGATCGCTCCGTACAAGGAGATCGATGGCCTGGACCTGTTCGACAAGGTGGTGGACATCGACCAGTCGCCGATCGGCCGCACCCCGCGTTCGAACCCGGCTACCTACACCGGCCTGTTCACGCCGCTGCGCGAACTGTTCGCACAGGTGCCCGAAGCGCGTGCACGCGGCTATTCGCCGGGCCGCTTCAGCTTCAACGTGCGCGGCGGCCGCTGCGAAGCCTGCCAGGGTGACGGCCTGATCAAGGTCGAGATGCACTTCCTGCCGGACGTGTACGTGCCCTGCGACGTCTGCCATGGCAAGCGCTACAACCGCGAGACGCTGGAGATCCTGTACAAGGGCTTCAACATCAACGACGTGCTGGAAATGACCGTCGAGGATGCGCTGAAGCTGTTCGAGCCGGTGCCGTCGATTGCGCGCAAGCTGGAAACACTGGTCGACGTCGGCCTGAGCTACATCAAGCTGGGCCAGAGCGCGACCACGCTGTCCGGTGGTGAAGCGCAGCGCGTGAAGCTGTCCAAGGAACTGTCGCGCCGCGATACCGGCCGCACCCTGTACATCCTCGACGAGCCGACCACCGGCCTGCACTTCCACGACATCGAAGCGCTGCTGGGCGTGCTGCACAAGCTGCGCGACGAAGGCAACACGGTGGTGGTGATCGAGCACAACCTGGACGTGATCAAGACCGCCGACTGGATCGTTGATCTGGGTCCGGAAGGCGGCCATCGCGGTGGCACCATCCTGGTCACCGGCACGCCGGAAGACGTGGCGGCCTGCCCGCAGTCGTACACCGGCCAGTTCCTGGCCCGCATGCTGCCCTCCACCAGCGCCCGCCCGGAGCAGCCGGCCGCCGTGGCCAACAAGCCCGACGCCCGCCCGCCGCGCAAGGTGAAGCCTGAAAAGGCCGAGAAGCCGGCGAAGAAGGCCGTGGCTGCCAAGAGCACCGGCAAGACCAGCAAGACCGCCACTGCCAGCAAGAAGAAAAAGGACGCCTGATGAGCAGCGAACACAAGATCCTGGCCCGCATCCCGATCAGCGTGCGCTGGCGTGACATGGACAGCATGGGCCATGTGAACAATGCCAAGTACATCTCCTACCTGGAAGAAGCGCGCGTGCGCTGGATGCTGGGTGTGGACGGTGTGTCGATGACCGACCGCATCGCACCGGTGGTGGCCGCGACCAACGTCAACTACCGGCTGCCCATCGTGTGGCCCAACGACATCCTGGTCGAGCTGTTCGTCGAGCGCCTGGGCAACAGCAGCGTGACCATCGGCCACCGCATCGTCGACCAGCAGGACGAATCGAAGCTCTATTCGGACGGCAACGTGGTGGTGGTCTGGATGGACACCCAGACCGGCAAGAGCGCACCGCTGCCGGAGGCGATCCGCAACGCGTCGACCTGACGCGCCTGTGGTAGTGGCGGGCGGGGGGGGGGGCCCCCCCCCGCGGGGGGGGGGGGGGGGGCGCCGGGGCGCCCGCACCCACCCAGGA
>NZ_JAWIRR010000023.1:44497-47103 GCF_036320065.1 Stenotrophomonas sp. SMYL8 | reverse complement strand
CCCGCCGGTGGTCGCCCCGGCCGCGGCCCGCAACCCCCCATCTCGCGCGGGGTGGCCGCCCCGCGCCCGGCACTACCGATCCAATTCAAAGGACTGACATGATCCACCAGACTGAACTGCGCGACCTGCTGCCCGGCATGGTCGCCTTCCCCACCGATGTCTTCCCCGCCGACCAGGCCTGGCTCGGCCAGCACCTGCTGCCGCTGCTGAAGATCGACCTCGGCGTGCTGCGCCCGGAACTGGCCGGCCAGGTGGCAACGATGCTGTGCCCGATCGAGCCGTATGACGGCTGCATCGGCGAGACCACAGAAGAACACCACAACGATTTCACCGGCACCAACTGGATCGCCTTCGAACTGACCGCCGGCAACGAGATGCGCTTCCTCGGCAACGCGGGCTATTTCATCGGTGATGCGGTGCAGGACAAGGATGCGCAGGAACACATCGCGCAGATGCGCGAGAGCTACGCCAAGGCCCGCGATTACCATGCCACGCATGGCCGCCTCGCCTGCTACTCGCGCTATGGCAAGGGTGAGGCCAGCGAGCGCGATTATCTGGATACGCTGGGTGGACAGATTTCCTGCGGCAACTGGATCGAGACGGCTGACATCCCGAACGCTTTCACCCTGGAATTCACCGACGCCGCCAACGACCGGCATGCACCGGACGATGCGGAACTGGCAATCATCCGCCGCGATGGCAACGCGTTCTTCGCGGTGGCCGAAGTGGCCGGCTACAACTGGTGCGCCACCGGCGCCGATGCGATCGTGATGCTGTACGAGCCGGAAAGCCGCACGGTGCTGTTCTCGTACGACTGGTCGTAGGCCCCCTGGTAGTGGCGGGCGCGGGGCGGGGGTGACCACCCAGCCGCGGCCGGGCGCGCACGTCCCCCACTAGACGAGGCCCCCGGTGCCGCCCCGCGCCGCGCGGTCTCCCCCCCCCCGCCCCCCCCGCCCCCCCCACTACCGGATATTCCGGTCGCGCCGAGCGTCCTCGACGCTACGACAGCCATCCAATCGTCGCTTCATCCGTAGAGTCGAGCTTGCTCGACTGCTGCTGGCCGGCTTTCACCACGCTGCCGGCCAGCGGCCGGCACTACCGGATATTCCGGTCGCGCCGAGCGTCCTCGACGCTACGGCAGCCATCCCAATCGTCGCTTCATCCGTAGAGTCGAGCTTGCTCGACTGCTGCAGGCCGGGGCCGTCGAGCAAGCTCGACGCTACGACGGCCATCCCAACCCCTTGCGTCAGCAGCAGCGTGCCGTTTCCCCGCGCGCTTACGGCGCGGCCTTGCGCACCACCAACGTCGCGCTCGCTTCGCCACCGCCTTCCAGCTGCAGCCGCAGCGGCAGCGCCTGGCCTTCCTTCAACGCGCCTTTGCCCTGCATCAGCATCAGGTGCAGGCCACCGGGCTTGAGCTCGGCGCGTGCGCCCGGTGCCAGCGGCAGACGCTCGATCGCGCGCATCCGGCTGACCCCATCCGTGATCGTGGTTTCGTGCAGCGACACATCATTGAAGCTGCTGCTGGTCGCGCCAGTGATCGCCACCGCCTTGCTGCAGCCGTTGTGGATCACGCCGTAGCCGGCGGTCATCGGCATCGCCGGATTCGGTGGCAACCGCGCCCAGCCCTGTTCCACCGTGACGCAGTCCGGTTCCGCCGCCGACGCCGATGCTGCAGCCGCACACAGAACCAACAGTACGCCAACGAATGGTTTGGTTATCATCGCCCAGGTTCCTTCTTCGCAACGAGACCGCAGCATGACGACGCTCATCGAGGTGATCAACCATGGCCCCATCCGCGAACTGCGCCTGGCGCGGCCGCCGGTCAACGCACTGGACACCGAACTGTGCCGGCAGTTGATCCATGCCATCGAGCTGGCCATGGCCGAAGACGCGCACGGCATCGTGCTGTCGGGCAGCGAGCGCATCTTCACCGGCGGTATGGACGTGCCGCACCTGCTCTCGCATGGTGATGACAAGCACAAGTTGTTGGACACCTGGAACGCCTTCTTTGGCGCCGTGCGCACGCTGGCCGAGAGCCGGATCCCGGTGGTCGCGGCGATCACCGGCCACGCACCGGCGGGCGGCTGCGTGCTGGCCCTGTGCTGCGACTACCGGGTGATGGCGCGCAGCGCCGATCCGTCGCGGCCGTATGCCATCGGCCTGAACGAAGTGCAGGTGGGCCTGATCGCGCCGGAGGGCATCCAGCGCCTGCTGCGCCGCGCGGTGGGCGTACACCGCGCCGGCGTCCTGCTGACCACCGGCTCGCTGGTGCCGGCCGAACAGGCGCTGCAGATCGGCCTGGTCGATGAACTGGCCGAAGGCGACCTGGTGGTGGCGCGCGCCATCGCCTGGCTGCAGAACCTGCTCAAGCAGCCGCGCCAGCCGATGCTGCTGACCCGCGCCATCGCCCGTGCCGACCTGCACGTGGCGCTGCAGCCGGACCTGATCCAGCTCGACCGCTTCGTCGAGGCCTGGTTCGCCCCGGATGCGCAGAATGCCCTGCAGGCGCTGGTCGCCCGGCTGGGCAAGTAACCGGTAGTGGGGGGGGGGGGGCGGGGCGCCCCGCTGGGCCACCGGCCGGCGATCAATTGGGGGCGGGGGCGG
>NZ_JAWIRR010000023.1:0-44487 GCF_036320065.1 Stenotrophomonas sp. SMYL8 | reverse complement strand
GCGGGGGCCGCCGGGGTGGCAAGTCACCGGGGGGGGCCGGCGGGGGCCGGCCAACCGCAGGTGTCCCAGGAGGATCATGAGATTGCCGGCCAGCGGCCGGCACTACCAATGATGGACTGGCCTGCAACGGTATAATCGGGGCCTCTTCATTGCTGTGGCCGCCCCCTTGAACGACACGCCCGAACCCGTCGTCTCCGAGCTGATCGACCTGCTCACCCTGGAGCGGCTGGAGGACAACCTGTTCCGCGGGCAGAGCCGCGACATCGGCACCAAGTACGTGTTCGGCGGCCAGGTGCTGGGCCAGGCGCTGGCTGCGGCGCAGGCCACGGTCGACAACGGGCGCCACGTGCACTCGCTGCACGCCTACTTCCTGCGCGCCGGCAACATCGACCACCCCATCGTCTACGACGTGGACCGTACCCGCGACGGCGGCAGTTTCTCGGTGCGCCGGGTTACCGCAATCCAGCACGGCAAGGTGATCTTCTTCTGTGCTGCCTCGTTCCAGCAGGCCGAGACCGGCGCCGAGCACCAGCACAAGATGCCCGAAGTGCCGCAGCCGGAAGACATCGAACCGAACCGTCCGCTGCCGGCCGAAGTGCTGGAGCGGCTGCCGATCAAGGTGCAGCGCTGGCTGTCACGCGGCGGCCCGTTCGAGTTCCGCCACGTCTACCCGCGCGATGAACTCAATCCGCCCAAGCGCCCCCCGTACCACCAGGTGTGGCTGCGCCTGAGCGAGCCGGTCGGCGATGCCCCGGAGCTGCACCAGGCGCTGCTGGCCTACGCCTCCGACTTCCACCTGCTGGGCACGGCGACGTTCCCGCATGGCATCAGCTACTACCACCCGCACGTGCAGATGGCCTCGCTCGACCACGCGATCTGGTTCCACCGCCCGTTCCGTGCCGACGACTGGCTGCTGTACTCGCTGGACAGCCCCAGCGCGCAGGATTCGCGCGGCCTGGCCCGCGGCCAGTTCTTCACCCGCAATGGCGTGCTGGTGGCCAGCACCGCGCAGGAAGGCCTGATCCGCGTCGTTCCCGACCAGGCAGCAGCGGCCGCCGTGCCGGCCAAGGATTGATCCGATGCGCCAGATCTTCAGCAGCCAGCGCGTGGAAACCGTCGAAGGCGTCGCCGAGCTCCTGCGCGAGCATGGCATCGACGTCAAGGTGACCAATGGGCGCTCGTACAAGACCCGTCGCCGCGGCCAGTTCAGCTATACCGACCTGGGCAACGCCAACGCCTACCCAGCGGTGTGGATCGTGCGCGCCGACGACCAGCCGCGCGCGCGTGAAATCCTGCGCGAGGCGCGGCTGCTCGACACCACCCGCCGCGACCATCCGACCGCCGAATTCGCCTTCCGCGACACCGCAGAGACGACCGGCGGCGGCCGTGGCTGGGCCTGGCGCATCCGCATCGCCCTGCTGGTGGTGATCGCCGGCGTGGCGCTGGTGATCGGCCTGCGCCATCGCGGCGCCCCGGCGCCGGTCGCACCGGCCCCTGCCCCGCAGACCCAGCCGCAGCAGGCGCAACCGGCTCCGCAGGCCGCACCGGAAGTGGAAGAAATCCGGGTTCGCATCCAGCCCTCGAAGTGACGCACGGGTAGTGCCGGCCGCTGGCCGGCACTACCGTGCAGAAGGCCGGTCACATTCGGCGCGCGGCTCCGTCTTGGGACACAATCCCAGCAGGAGAGCCGCCGCCATGACGACGTTCGCCGCATCGATCGACCAGACCCTGGAACGCGAACTGCCTGCCGCCGCCAGCGGTTGCCAGCACGCCTATGGCCGCATCGTGCTGGCCTGCCAGAACACGGTTACCGCCATCGCACTGGCCATCACCCGCGATCGTCAGGCCAGCGAGGACATCGCCCAGGAGGCCTTCGTGAAGGGCTGGCAGCAGCTGCACCAGCTGCGCAGTTCGACCAGCTTCCTGCCCTGGCTGCGGCAGATCACCCGCAACCTGGCCCGCGACTGGCTGCGCGCACAGCGCGGCCGGCCTCTGACCGGCGAGGCCGCCGAGGTGGCGATGGGCATGGCGGCCGACCCGGCCCCGGGCGCGGCCGACCGACTGCAACGGGTGGAAGAAGAGATCGCCGCCGAGGACATCATTTCCGCGTTGCCGGCCGACAGCCGCGAAGTGCTGCTGCTGTACTACCGCGAAGGCCAGCGCTCGCAGCAGGTGGCTGACCTGCTCGGGCTCAGTGACGCCGCCGTGCGCAAGCGCCTGTCGCGTGCCCGCGCCCTGGTGCGCGACGGCCTGCTGCAACGCTTCGGCGAGTTCGCGCGCAGCAGCGCACCCAGTGCCGCGTTCGCTACGGCGGTGGTTTCGATGGTACTGGTGGCTGCGCCCGGCACGGCCAGTGCTGCGGTGCTGCTCGGCACCGGTGTCGGCATCGGCGGCAGCAAGCTTGGCCTCGGCGGTGCCAGCGCTGCGGGCGGCACCGCGATGGGCTCGCTGACTGCCACGCTGGGCCAGCTGCACGTGCTGCCGGCCGAAAGCTGGGGGGCGGTGATCGGCGGTGTGGTCGGTGGAGCGATCGGCAGCTATCTGGGCGGACGCTTCCTGATGTCGTACACCGAAACGGCATCCGAGCGCGCCGACGTGCGCCGCTTCCTCTACCTCAACATCATCACCGGCATGTTCTGGTGCCTGGCGATCCTGCTGGCTGTGATGCTGCAGGCGCCGGTCTGGACGCAGCTGACGGTGCTGGCGGTAGGCCTGGGCGTGGTCAACTACCAGTGCCTGGTGCCGCTGCAGCGGGTGATGGCACCGATGATCGCGCGCGATTCGGCCCGCCGCGGACGCACCGGCATCAACTGGAAGTTCGAATCGATGTACGGCCGCACCGGCATCATCGCGATGAACCTGATGGTCATCGCGCTGGTGGTGTACTCACTGATGCGCAGCGGCCGCCTGTAACGGACAACGCCGGCAGTGCGCCGGCGTTGTCGTCATTCACTGCGTTGAACCTCAGCGCTGCGGCTTCGGCGCCTCGCCATCGCGCGGACCGCCGTGGCGCGGGCCACCGTGCATCGGGCCCTTGGCCGCATCGAACTCGGCCTTGCTCAGCTGGCCATCCTTGTTGGTGTCAGCGGCAGCGAACCAGGCGTCACGGCGCTGCTTCATGCGCAGCTCGCGGTCGGCCTTGTCCAGGTAGCCATCCTTGTTGAGATCGAGCTGGTCGAAGCGCGCGGCCAGGCGCGGATCGGCCTTGGCTTCCTCGCGGCTGATGCGGCCGTCCTTGTTGACGTCCAGTTTGGCCCAGCGCTCACCGCCGTGGCCACCACGGCGACCATGCTGCCAGCGCGGCAGCTCATCGCGCGAGAGCTTGCCGTCCTTGTTCTTGTCCAGCTCGTCGAACTTCGCGGCCAGGCGCGGGTTGGCAGCGGCTTCGCTGCGGTCGATGACGCCGTCGCCGTTGGTGTCCAGCTTGGCCGGGCGCTGCGCCGGCGTGGTCGGGGTGTCGGCGGCCAGCGCGATACCGGAAGCGGAAGTGCCGAGCAGCAGGGCCAGCAGCAGGGGGGTACGGATCATGAGGTCACTCCTGGGGATGGGAACAGCGTCGGGGTGATCACTTCACCCTCGGGGGACAACAACGCCCGGGCGCGACGTCGGTTGACGCCTCTGCCAGTTCCATTCATCCGGCGGACAGTCGCCACCACTGCGACAGGCTGGGGCTATGCTGTGCCTATGGCGATACATGGCGACAGAGACGACGAACTGCGACTTTTCCAGACCGGCGAGCACCCCTGCGGGTACTGGTCGGACCGGGTGGCGCGCGACCTGGTGCTGGACCCGCACGATCGCCGCCTTGGCGGCCTGTACCCGCTGGCACTGAGCTGGGGCTTCCGCCGCAGTGGCGACCTGGTCTACCGGCCGCATTGCGCGCACTGCCAGGCCTGCGTGGCAGTGCGCATCCCGGTGGCGCGCTTCGCCCCGGATCGCAGCCAACGCCGCTGTGCCGCCCGCAATGACGACCTGGAGGTGCGGATCACCGCCGCCACCGCCCGCGACGACCTGTTCGCGCTGTACCACCGCTACCTCACCCACCGCCATGCCAACGGCGGCATGGATGACCACGGCCCGCACGAGTTCGAGCAGTTCCTGATCGGCAGCTGGTCGCACACCCGCTTCATGGAGATGCGCCTGCCCGGCCACGACGGCCAGCCCAGCCAGCTGCTGGGGGTGGCGGTGACCGACGTCACCGAACACGGCCTGTCGGCGGTCTACACTTTCTTCGACCCGGACCACGCCGCGCGCGGGCTGGGTACCTTCGCGATCCTGCAGCAGATCGAGTGGGCCCGCCGCGAGGGCCTGCCGCACGTCTATCTGGGCTACTGGATCCGCGGCCACCAGAAGATGGACTACAAGCGCCGCTTCCATCCGCTGGAGGCCTACGATGGCCGCCGCTGGCACGATTTCGACAACGATCTGGACGGGCGCTGACAAACCGCTGACACCGGGCCGGGTGCACAATACGGCCCATGAACGCCAAACCCCTGATCCTCGCCCTGGCCCTGCTCTGCGGCGCCACTGCCCCCGCCTTCGCCACGTCCCCCGCGATGACCGAAACGCCGTCCGCTGCGCTGCGCCTGGCCACCTACAACACCTCGCTGTACTCCGACGACGCCGGTGGCCTGATCAAGGAACTGGAAGGCGACAGCGAGCACGCGCGCAAGATCGCCGCGGTGCTGCAGCAGGTGCGCCCGGACCTGGTGCTGCTGAACGAATTCGACTTCGACGACGCCCATCGCGCCGCCGACCTGTTCCAGAAGCGCTACCTGGAAGTGGCCCAGCCCGGCGGCGGCAAGCCGCTGCACTTCGCCTACCGCTACCTGGCCCCGGTCAACACCGGCGTGCCCAGCGGCCTGGACCTGGACAACAACGGCGTGGTCGGCGGCGAAGGCCGCAGCCGCGGCAACGATGCCTGGGGCTACGGCCTGCACCCGGGCCAGTACGGCATGCTGGTGCTGTCGCGCTACCCGATCGATGAAGCCAAGGTGCGCAGCTTCCAGCTGCTGAAGTGGAGCGCGATGCCGGGCGCGATCCGTCCGGTCGACCCGCGCACCGGCAAGAGCTTCTACAACGACCATGTGTGGTCCCAGCTGCGGCTGTCGTCGAAGTCACATTGGGACGTGCCGGTGAAGACCCCGGCCGGCGTGGTCCACGCGCTGGTCTCGCACCCGACCCCGCCAGTGTTCGATGGCCCGGAAAAGCGCAACGCCGCGCGCAACCACGACGAACTGCGCCTGTGGCAGGAATACCTGTCCAAGGGAGACAAGCCGTGGCTGTGCGACGACAAGGGCCAGTGCGGCGGCCTGGCGCAGGACGCGCGCTTCGTGATCCTCGGCGACCTCAACAACGACCCGGTCGACGGCGATGGCCGCCATGAGGCGATCGTCGAACTGATCGAGAACGCCCGCGTGCTGCGCTACCCCACCCCGCGCAGCGTCGGCGGCGAGCAGACCAGCCTGGCCTATGCGGCCAAGGGCATCGAGCGCAAGGGCGCACCGTTCCATGCCACCGGCGATTTCGGCCCGAAGTCCGGCACCATGCGCCTGGACTACGTGCTGCCCTCGACCGGTTTCGAATACGTGGGCAGCGGCATCTTCTGGCCGGCCAATGAAAGCCCCGAAGCGAAGATCGCCGACGGCAGCGACCACCACCTGGTGTGGGTGGACGTGAAGCCGTAACCGGTGTCGATGGGGTACCGACCAACGGTCGGTACCCACCGGAATGCAGCCACCGCGTTCCAAGGGCCCTGTAGAGGCGAGCCATGCTCGGCTGCTTCAACCAACCAGGCTCAGTAGCCCTGCCAGTCTATCTGCGCCCCTGCTCCAAGATAGCGATCCTGCCAAGCCTGTTCCCGGCCCAGGGAATCGATGAACGCTTCTTCAGAAAGTGGCTCATATCCAAGCTCGATTTCCATCTTGTTCTCTGGATCCAGATGAAACGTCAAACTCGTCCAGAGTGCATGGTGCCATTGCGCAAAGAGCTGATGCATCTCCAGAAGCGCTGCTTCCGCAACATCTGGAAGCTCTAGATAGCCGTATGAACCTGACGGCTTGCGGTAGAACACCCAACCCGACCAGGCATTCTTGATGATCTCGAAGTTCAACCAGATCCCGCATTGGTCGGTAGGTACGGCATCAATCAGTGATTGGCCAATTCGGTGATACAAGGCTGGTAGCGCTGATGTAAGCCGCTCGTCCAAGCCTTCTCCTGAGGTGTCTTTGGCATTCATCCGTCAGAAGATAAAGCACGTAGGATTCTGACGCTCAACCAGATGTCGCTTTCAACTCGCTTGTCTGGCGTGAACTCCAAGTGGTCTTGTAGCAGGCCCTCTGCCGGCTCGCCCCAGCCACCAACAGCAATCCATTAACCCATTGCTCATAGTTGAAGGTACGGGCCATTCGACGGGCTGAAAGCGTCACCTGGTAAAGCAGCCGAGCATGGCTCAGCGCTTCAGGAGATCGGTACCGACCAACGGTCGGTACCCACCGGAATGCGGTAGGCGACGACCGTTGGTCGTCGCTGCTTTTTCAGGGGCGCAGTTCGACGCCGATCGCTTCGGCGGCATCACGCGCGATGGCGCGCGCTTCGTCGATGGTTTCCGCGCGCGCCAGGGTCACGCCGACGCGGCGGTGGCCATGCACGCTCGGCTTGCCGAACAGGCGCACGGCGGTGTCCGGCACCTGCAGGGCGGCGGCGACGTTGTTGAAGTACGGCACGCCCTCGCCATGCGCCAGCAGCGCGCACGAGGCCGACGGGCCGCTCTGGCGGATCACCGGGATCGGCAGGCCGAGGATGGCGCGCGCGTGCAGCGCGAACTCGCTCAGTTCCTGCGAAACAAGCGTCACCAGGCCGGTGTCGTGCGGGCGCGGCGACACTTCGCTGAACCACACCTCGTCGCCCTTCACGAACAGCTCGACACCGAACAGGCCCCAGCCACCGAGGTCATCGGTGATCGCACGCGAGATCTCTTCGGCACGCGCCAGCGCCTTGCTCGACATCGGCTGCGGCTGCCAGCTTTCTCGGTAATCACCGTCCTTCTGCAGATGGCCGATCGGCGCGCAGAACGAGGTGCCACCGGCATGGCGCACGGTGAGCAGGGTGATCTCGTAATCGAAATCAATGAAGCCTTCGACGATGCAGCGACCGGCTCCGGCGCGGCCACCGGTCTGCGCGTACTCCCAGGCCGGGGCGATGTCCGCCTCGCTGCGCAGGGTGCTCTGGCCCTTGCCCGAGGACGACATCACCGGCTTGACCACGCACGGCAGCCCAATGGCAGCCACGGCGGCGCGGTACTCGGCTTCGGTATCGACGAAGCGGTACGGCGAGGTCGGCAGGCCCAGGGTCTCGGCGGCCAGGCGGCGGATGCCTTCGCGGTCCATGGTCAGGCGTGCGGCACGCGCGGTCGGGATCACCCGCAGGCCCTGCTCCTGTTCCAGCTGGACCAGGGTCTCGGTATGGATGGCCTCGATCTCCGGTACCACCAGGTGCGGCTGCTCCTGGGCGATCAGGGCACGCAGCGCCATCGCATCGAGCATGTCGATCACGTGCGAGCGGTGCGCGACCTGCATGGCCGGGGCATCGGCATAGCGGTCGGCGGCGATCACTTCCACGCCCAGCCGCTGCAGCTCGATGGCCACCTCCTTGCCGAGTTCGCCCGAGCCGAGCAGCAGCACGCGGGTGGCGGAGGGGGACAACGGAGTTCCAAGCTTGGCCATGGCGGTTCCAGCAGCGATGTGAAGGCGGGTGGGCATTCTAGCTGGCCGGGCACCCCGGCCATGGCATCCGACGAACGGTAGTCGACAAGTGATATCACTTTGATATCTTCATTCCGAACCCTCAAGGACGTACCGCCATGAAAGAGAAGTCGCTGTCTTCGCTCAACGGCCTCGGCACGCTGGCCGGCGCCCTGCTTGTCGCCCTCGCCGGCGGCGCCCTGTTCGTACTGGGCGCAGCAGCCAAGGCCAGCACCGGTTCCCCCAACCTGCTGCTGATGGTGGCCGGCATCCTGGTGGCGGCGCTGGCGATCTTCGCCCTGGCCGGCCTGTACACCGTCCAGCCCAACCAGGCGGCGGTGCTGAGCCTGTTCGGCAAATACGTGGGCACCGTGAAGGACAACGGCCTGCGCTGGAACAACCCCTTCTATGCCAAGCGCCGGGTCAGCCAGCGCGTGCGCAACTTCGAGAGCGGCAAGCTGAAGGTCAACGAGCTGGACGGCAGCCCGATCGAGATCGCCGCGGTCATCGTCTGGCAGGTGGTCGATGCCTCCGAGGCGGTCTACAACGTGGACGACTACGAGAGCTTCGTGCACATCCAGTCCGAATCGGCACTGCGCGCGATGGCCACCAGCTACCCCTACGACCAGCATGAGGATGGCCAGCTGGCACTGCGCAGTCATGCCAGCGAGATTTCCCAGCACCTGAAGAACGAACTGGCCGAGCGCCTGGCCGACGCCGGCGTGCAGGTCATCGACGCACGCATCAGCCACCTCGCCTACGCCGCCGAAATCGCCCAGGCGATGCTGCAGCGGCAGCAGGCCAACGCGGTGATCGCCGCACGCACGCGCATCGTTGCCGGTGCGGTCGGCATGGTCGAGATGGCCCTGGCCGAACTGCAGAAGAACGGCGTGGTGCAGCTGGACGAGGAACGCAAGGCGCACATGGTCAGCAACCTGCTGACCGTGCTGTGCTCGGACCGCGGCACCCAGCCGATCGTCAATGCAGGCTCGCTGTATTGAGCCACACTCGCAACGGGGCGCCCCACCGCCCCGCCAGGAGCCCCCATGAGTGAGAAGAAAGCCTACCCGCTGCGCATCAACGCCGACGTCCTGGCTGCGGCGCAGCGCTGGGCTGATGACGAACTGCGCAGCCTCAACGCGCAGATCGAGTACGTGCTGCGCGACGCCCTGCGCAAGGCAGGACGCCTGCCGAAACCAACGCCATCGTCGGAGGAAAAGGAATGAGCAAGCGCTGGAGCTACCAGACGATCGAGGTCAAGACCTCCATGATGGGCGTACTCAAGGCCGAGGATGTCCAGGCTGAGCTGAGCCGGCAGGGCCAGCTGGGCTGGGAGCTGGTCAACATCATCATCCCGGCGCCGATGCGCCCGGCGATGCTGGTGTTCAAGAAGGAGGCCTGAACCATGGGCGGCAGTGACCCGAAACCCTTTGACGTGGCCGAGAGTTCGCCGCTGCGCGTGCTGTGGATCGTGCTGCCGCTGCTGGCTGCCTTCGTGGCCTGCCTGTATGCGCAGCTGTACAAGGCACCGGCGAACGCACCCTGGATCGAAGTAACGCTGTCGCCGCCCTGGTTCCGGATGGGCGGCAGTGCGGCATGGAGCCTGATCGTCATCGCTGTACTCGCTGTCGGGCTGGGGGCCGCATTCTTCCGCCGCCGGGTGGAGCTGGCCGGCAACGTGCTGGACGTGCGCTCGACGATGTACCGGCGGCGCGTGCCGGTGGCGCAGCTGCGGCTGGACCAGGCCGAGGTGGTCGACCTGCAGCGTGACCGCCGCTATGGCATCCGTGTCAAAACCAATGGCTATTCAATGCCGGGCTTCTACTCGGGCCACTTCCGCCTGCAGGGAGGCGGCAAGGGCTTCGCGCTGGTCACCGACCGTGCGCGTGTCCTCGCCCTGCCGGTCAGTGATGGCAGCACGCTGCTGCTCAGCGTGGACCGGCCGCAGGCGCTGCTCGATGCGCTGCGCAAGGTGGCCGCGTCGGCACCACGGCAGTAAGCTGAGGCGATGCAACGACGCCCGCCCCTGCTGATCAATACCGAGGCCATCGAGCTGTGGCCCGCCCACCTGTTGCGCGCACGCAGCAACCCGGATGCACGCCTGCTGTCGCAGGCGCAGTGGGTGCTGCGGCGCAAGCGTGATGGCCGCTATCTGGCGGCGGTACTGCCGCACGGCGTGCATTCGATGGTGCCTCGCCTGCCGCGCGAGCCCGGGGTCGAGGATGCACTGGCGCTGCTGGACACCGCGGCTGCACGGCCCTTCGGCGCCGGACTGGAAGATCAGTGGCTGCCGCTGACGGGGCTACAGCAGCGCCTGCAGCAGCTTGGCCTGGATGCACAGCGCTATGCCGACCACAGCGGCCTGCCGCTGGAACCCGAACCCTGCCTGCTGCACTTCGCCGGCCGTGATCGCTTCGCCCGCCCGCTATGGCTGCGCCGTGGCGCCGCGCAGGGCTGGCGACGGATGCGACTGCATGCGGCACAGGATGGCATTGCGCTGGACGCCATCTCCGGCTTCCGCAGCCATGCCTACCAGTTGGGCATCTTCGAACGAAAGCTGGCGCGCGGCCTGAGCGTGGCGGAGATCCTGAAGGTCAATGCCGCACCGGGTTTCAGTGAACACCACAGCGGCCATGCGCTGGACATCGGTACACCGGGCGACGCCCCGGCTGAAGAATCGTTCGAAGCCACCGACGCGTTTGCGTGGCTGCAGGCGAATGCCGGTAGGCATGGCTTCCAGCTGAGCTACCCGCGCGACAACCCGCATGGGATCGTCTACGAACCTTGGCACTGGTGCTGGAGACCGGCCAACGGCTGAGCCCCTCGTGGCGAAAGCCTGAAGCAGTCAATGCATGGCCGCGGGCGGGATGAACTTGCGGGGGCCGCCGTGAATCCGTCCGTGGAGGCTTGGGCGCCGCATCCATGCGGCTTACACCCCCGCAAGCCCACCCCGCCCGCGTCCTGGAATTATTCCGCGTGCGTCCGCCACGGAATGGAACAAGAGAACAAAGGCAAACGCGGGTCGCTTCGCTCGAAGCCCCTGTAACGGATCAGCGCGCAGCTGTTGGGTCCGCCTTCAAGCGAGCCGAGCACCGCAGGTCCGACGAGGGCGAAGAGGTGCGGGTGTCTGAGCGCAGCGAGTTCCCGCACCGTCCCTCGACGGGCCGAGGAGCACAGGGGACCGGTGCGCAGCACCGGCTCGCGGCCGGCGGCGCGTTTCTTTTGGTTACTTTTCTTTTCGCGCGAAAAGAAAAGTAACGCCCATGAACCCTTAGGATCGCATCGGCATGGATCGAAGCGACAGCCCTGCGACCGTCACCGCCTCAACGCATTGATCGCCAGCAGCACCCATCCAGCCATCATGCTGGTGCCACCGATCGGTGCCATCCGCGTCGGCCACTGCCACAACGCACCACCCACCAGGCTGCCGGAAAACAGCAGCACGCCCAGCAGCAGCACGTACAACGCCAGGTGCGCGATCGCGCCCTGCGCGCGCGGCCCGAGCGCCACCAGTACCGCGCCATGCGCGAACGCATAGAGCGCCGCCATGTTCAGATGCTGCTGCGCCAGCGGGTCGGCCACACCGTGCGAGGCATAGGCCGACAGGCCGATAGAGGCGGCGGCCAGCAGCGCCCCCAGGCAGGCCAGCAGTGATGGCTTACGTGCGCGACGTTCGAGATTGAACATGTGGGCTCCTTGCGCAGCGCCCTTGCCGGGCGCCAGATGAAAAAAAACGCGCCGCAATGAGCGGCGCGTTTTCGTGTCCAACACTACATGGGTCAGCCGAGGCTTACTTGACGGCCCAGTAGATGTCGTAGGTCGCTTCCGGGGTGAACGACTTGTCCAGACCGTCCTTCCAGGTTTCGTACGGGCGATCGACCACTTCCGAACCGTTGGTCACAGCCCAGGCACGCAGGCCGTTGCGGGCCACGTCCAGACCCGCCATGTGGCCGGTGTAGGCGGCATGCGCCGAACGGTGCGGGGCCACGTGCACGTACTTGACCGGAGCGCCGCCGTCGATCTTGACGGTCAACTCTTCAGCGGTGGCACCTTCAGCACCCTTCTTCTTCACCGGCTGGGCGATGTCGAAGGCGTACTTCTCCTGACCGAAATCGGTGGTGATGATGCGGAACGGACCGGCGGCTTCAAGGCCGTTGGCCTCCATCACGCGCTTGATCCACTCCTGGTTGTCCTTGATGGACTTGGTGATCGTGTCCTGACCGCGGTCCACGTTACCGGCGTTGACGACCAGCAGGTCTTCAGCCGGCACATTGACGATGGCCAGATCGGTCAGCGGGGCTTCCGGGGTGCGGTAGTCCACGTTCGGGACGCTGGCCAGCATGTTGGCCATACGCGACAGACCCATCTTGATGTCGTCGCCGATCTGGCGGCTGACATACAGGCCGGCATAACGGCCGAACAGGTCGAAGCCGTACTTCACCGAGTAGTCCTGGGTGATCTTGACGTTGCGGCCACCCTTGCCGGTCGGCTCCAGCGTGAAGGTGGTGATCTTGTCGTGACCCTTGGTGGCGTCATCGATGGCGATCGCAACACGCTTGTTCTCTTCGGCTTCGGTGATCTTCCAGGAACCGGTGCCCAGGTCCTTGGAGGTGAAGTCGAGGGTGGCACCGACGCCGGAGGCCGGGCCGGACAGCTTCAGTTCAACGGCGGGATCGCGCAGTACCAGCGGGTTCCAGTCCTTGAAGCGGCGCAGGCTGCTGACCGTGTCGTACACGATCGTCATCTTGCGGTTGGTCTCGATGCTTTCGGTGATGTGACGCTCGCCCGGCAGACATACGCCAATGATGACGAACAGGCCAGCCACGATCCCCAAGGCGATCAGGAACTCGATAATACGGGTCATTCAGAGAGTCTCCGGGGCCGATCCCACGGCCGGGTTGATTGAAGCGAAGCGCCAATCCTAGCAGGCTTCGCGGGCATTGTTTATCGGGATTGGCGCACCGGTTTCCCTGCCGGCTGCGTATTTGTATGGACAAAGAATTCGAAGGGTACCGCATACCGATACCCGTGAAGTAGGGGGCAACCCCACCCGAGGGCCATGACTGGACCTCAAGTCATTGTCCTGAAAAGGTTTTCCTCAGACCAGCTGGAGTTCGAACGCCTTCAGTACGGCGCGCGTACGGTCGCGCACGCCCAGCTTGGACAGGATGTTGGACACGTGGTTTTTGATGGTGCCTTCGGCCACACCCAGCGAGTTGGCGATCTCCTTGTTGGAGAAGCCACTGGCCATCAGGCGCAGGATCTCGGTCTCGCGGTCGGTCAACGGGTCCGGGCGGTCCAGGCTGACGAACTCGTTGCGCATGTGCTCCAGGCCGGACAGCAGGCGCTGGGTCACGGCCGGCTGCACCAGCGAACCGCCGTCGGCCACGGTGCGGATGGCACCGACCAGCTGCGCCAGGGTCACGTCCTTGAGCAGGTAGCCCTTGGCTCCGGCCTTGAGCCCGGCCAGCACCAGCTGGTCGTCGTCGAAGGTGGTGAGGATGATGGTCGGTGGCAGCTGCTCCTGGCGCGACAGCACCTGCAGCGCCTCCAGCCCGGACATCACCGGCATGCGCATGTCCATCAGCACCACGTCCGGGCGCACCTGCGGTATCAGTTCGACCGCCTGCCGGCCATCGCCGGCCTCGGCCACCACCTCGATACCGTCGTCGAGCGCCAGCAGGGAGCGGATTCCCTGCCGCACCAGGGTTTGGTCGTCGACCAGGCAGACGCGAATCATCAACGCACTCCTTCAGGAACCTTGGTAAGGGCGGCCACCAGCACCGTTGCCGGCACCGTCGCCCGCAGCCGGAAGCCTTCACCGGGACGGGTTTCGACCTGCAGCTGGCCACCACATTGTTGCAGGCGCTCGCGCATGCCGCGCAAGCCATTGCCCACATTGACCATATCCGCGCCGACGCCGTCGTCGCGGGCCTCCACCACCACCCGGTCGGGGGCTTCACGGTACACCTTGATCCACAGGTGGCGGGCGCCGGCATGGCGCACCGCGTTGGTGATGATCTCCTGGGTACAGCGCAGCAGCACGTGGGCCCGCTGCGGGTCCTCCACGTTCAGCGGATCCTCGATCTCCAGCTGGATGTCCAGCGAGGGCACGTTCTCGGTCAGCGGGCGCAGCGCCGCCGCCAGATCGATGGCGCCGGTCTCGCGCAGCTGGCTGACCACCTCACGCACATTGCCCAGCAGCAGCTTGGCCAAGGCATGCGAGCGCTTCACATGGTCCAGCGCCTGGCCCTCGGCCAGGTGACCGGCCACTTCGAGGTTCAGGGTCAGTGCGGTCAGCTGATGCCCCAGAAGATCGTGCAGCTCACGCGAAATGCGGGTTCGCTCGTTGACGCGAGCGCTTTCGGCCAGCAGGGCACGAGTGGCACGCAGCTCCGAATTGAGCCTGCGCTGCTCGTCGCGGGCCTGGGTCTGCTGTCTCGCGACAAGGCTGGTCACGAAGATGAACATGGAAAAGCCGCCATACAGCAGCGATTGCATCACGGCTTCGAACAGCGGGAAGTTCAGCAGTATGTAATAGACCGGGGCCACCGCCAGCTGGCTGACCAGCAGCCACAGCACGCACAGACGCGCCGACAGCATCCACGGAATGACGCCGGCAGCCACCATCATCAGGATGCTGCCCAGGCCCGAACCACTGAGGAAACTGACGCCCAGCGCCGAAACCGTCAGCAGCAGCAGCAGGCCGCGGTCCAGCCAGGTGGTGTGACTGTCGCTGTCACTGCGCAGGAGGCGGGTCAGCCAGTAGTACGCGGCGCCGAAGGACAGGTAGGCGACGAACAACAGGATCGCCCAGCTGCCCATATCGCTGCGGCTGTGCAGGTTCTCGAATTGCGAGTACGCCAGTGGCAGGCCGACCATGACCCAGGTAAACAGGCCGGCCAGACGGAGGACGCGGGTATGGCTGAGGACTCCCAACATGCCAGCACTCTACGGGCCCGGCCCGCGTCGCGCACTCCCACGGAAGTCATGCATCCGAGGTCCCCTGTTCATGCCGCAGCCCACCCCGGGCATGCAATAATCGTGCGCAGGGTCCAATTTGACGGACCAACCGCGTTACCCCACGGAGTCACAATGTCGATTGTCATCCGCGACGTGCGCGAGCACGAGCTCGATTCCGTCCTGGCTTTGAACAACAATGCTGGCCTGGCCATCCTTCCCCTGGATGCGGCCCGCCTGCGCCTGTTCTATGAAACCGCTGAGTATTTCCGCGTCGCCGAGCGCGACGGCAACCTGGCCGGCTTCCTGATCGGCTTCGGCAGCGACAGCCAGCACGACAGCAGCAACTTCGCCTGGTTCAAGCAGCAGCTGGACACCCCGTTCTTCTATATCGACCGCATCGTGGTCGCCAGCCGCCGTCGTGGCGGTGGCGTCGGCCGTGCGTTCTATGCCGACGCGCAGAGCTTTGCCGAGCTGCGCTACCCGCAGATGACCTGCGAAGTCTTCCTCGACCATGGCGCCGATGCCGCCCTGCTCTTCCACGGCAGCTTCGGCTTCCGCGAGCTGGGCCAGAACACCATGCCGCAGGTCGACGTGCGCGCCAGCATGCTGGCCAAGGAACTGTGCAGCTACCCGTGGGTCCAGGAGACCTACGGCGGCAAGCTGCCGGATGTGGCATGGACACGTGCCCGGCATCTGCCGGCGCAGGCACAGCGGCCGACGGGGACCTGAGCGTGGCGGTGAATTTCGATTACGAACAGGCCGGTGAACTGAAGATCGGCCAGGTGGGCATCGCCAACCTGCGCATCCGTACCCTTGATGTCGAACGCCTCGTGCAGGAAATGCGCGAACGCGTCACCCGTGCGCCGAAACTGTTCGGCCGCGCCGCGGTGATCCTCGACTTCGGCGGCCTGAGCCAGGTGCCGGACGTGGCCACCGCGCAGGCGCTGGTCGATGGCCTGCGCAGTGCCGGCGTGCTGCCGGTGGCGCTGGCCTATGGCACCAGCGCGGTCGACCTGCTCTCGCAGCAGCTCGGGCTGCCACTGCTGGCCAAGTTCCGCGCCCAGTACGAGCGTGCCGAGGCCGAGCCGGCCCCG
This sequence comes from Stenotrophomonas sp. SMYL8, assembly GCF_036320065.1. Taxonomy (NCBI): domain Bacteria; kingdom Pseudomonadati; phylum Pseudomonadota; class Gammaproteobacteria; order Lysobacterales; family Lysobacteraceae; genus Stenotrophomonas; species Stenotrophomonas sp. SMYL8. Next base: position 28,688 of record NZ_JAWIRR010000023.1, on the reverse strand, counting down.
CCGCCGCCGCCCGCGCCGGAACCGCGTCGCGCAGCCCGTGCCGAACCGAAGCCGGCACCGGCCACGCCGGTGGCCAAGGTTGCCGACGCCGCCGCACCGCAGCCGGGCCGCATGCAGCTGGGCAACGTGCGTTCGGGCCAGCAGCTGTACGCTGAAAACTGCGACCTGACCGTGATGGCCACCGTCGGCGCCGGCGCCGAGGTCATCGCCGATGGCAGCATCCACATCTACGGCACCCTGCGCGGCCGCGCGCTGGCAGGGGCACAGGGCAACACCGCGGCACGCATCTTCTGCCGTGATTTCCATGCGGAACTGGTCGCCATTGCAGGCCACTACAAGGTACTGGACGATGTCCCGGACTCCCTGCGCGGCAAGGCCGTGCAGGTGTGGCTGGAACAGGACCAGATCAAGATCGCTGCGCTGGACTGACGCAGCACCCAAACAGAATCATCAGGAGAAGTCCTTTGGCTGAAATCATCGTAGTCACCTCCGGCAAGGGCGGCGTCGGCAAGACCACTTCCAGCGCGAGCCTGGCCTGCGGCCTGGCACGGCGCGGCAAGAAGGTGGCGGTGATCGACTTCGACGTCGGCCTGCGCAACCTCGACCTGATCATGGGCTGCGAACGCCGCGTGGTGTACGACTTCGTCAACGTCGTGCACGGCGAAGCGACCCTCAAGCAGGCCCTGATCAAGGACAAGCGCTTCGAGAACCTGTACGTGCTGGCCGCCTCGCAGACCCGCGACAAGGACGCACTGACCCAGGAAGGCGTGGGCAAGGTCCTGAAGGACCTGGCCGCCGACGGCTTCGACTACATCATCTGCGACTCCCCGGCCGGCATCGAGAAGGGCGCCTTCCTGGCGATGTACTTCGCCGACCGTGCCGTGGTGGTGGTGAACCCGGAAGTGTCGTCGGTGCGCGACTCGGACCGCATCATCGGCCTGCTCGACTCGAAGACCCACAAGGCCGAGTCCGGCCAGGACGTGCCGGCCTTCCTGCTGCTGACCCGCTACACCCCGCTGCGCGTGGAAAGCGGCGAGATGCTCAGCATCGCCGACGTCGAGGAAGTGCTCGGCCTGAAGGCGATCGGCGTGATCCCCGAGTCGGGTGACGTGCTCAACGCCTCCAACAAGGGCGAGCCGGTCATCCTGGATGTCGAGTCCGCAGCCGGCCAGGCCTACGACGACGCCGTCGCGCGCATCCTCGGCGAAGAACGCCCGATGCGCTTCACCAACGTCGAGAAGAAGGGCTTCTTCAGCAAGCTGTTCGGAGGGTAAGCATGGGCCTGTTTGATTTCCTCAAAGCGAAGAAGACCACCGCCGAAACCGCCAAGAACCGCCTGCAGATCATCATCGCGCAGGAGCGCAGCAACCGCGGCGGCCCCGATTACCTGCCGCTGCTGCAGCGCGAGCTGCTGGAAGTGATCAAGAAGTACGTGAACATCGACGTCGATGCAGTGAAGGTCGACCTGGTGAAGGATGGCCAGCACGATGTGCTGGACATCTCCGTGGCGCTGCCTGAAGGCCCGGACAAACCCTGAAGCTCTGCCCCGCCCGTGCCTGCACGGGCGGGGCTGCCTGACCCGCATGACCGATACAACAACCGCCGTGGACATCACCTGCGTGGGCGACATCGCCTTCGCTGATGCGCAGTGCCTGCTCGCCGCGCATGGCCTGCAGCTGCACCACGTCGCGGCCGGTGAACCGATTCCCGGCAGCTACTGGGGCGAGCCCGAGGCCGGCATCATCGCCAGCAACGTGTACGTGCGCGATGACACGCCCGTGCACTCGATGCTGCACGAAGCCTGCCATCTGATCGTGCTGCCGCCGGAGCGGCGTGCGCAGGTGCATACCGACGCCACCGACTCGGTGGCCGAGGAAGATGCCACCTGCTACCTGCAGATCGTGCTGGCCGGGCAGCTGCCTGGCGTTGGCAGTGCGCGGTTGATGGCCGACATGGATGCCTGGGGGTATACGTATCGGCTGGGGTCGACACAGGCGTGGTTCGAGCAGGATGCCGAAGACGCGAAGGCGTGGTTGATCGAACGCGGATTGCCGGTGGCGTAACGCATCGGTAATGCCGGCCGTTGGCCGGCAACCTCATGAACCCGTGCAGCATTACCTGGTTGCCGGCCAGCGGCCGGCACTACCCCATCAGCCCTGCCCTGCCAGCGCGCGCAGGGTAATGCCGACGATGTAGGCCAGGTAGGTGCCGGTGGCGTAGCCCATCGTGCCCAGCAACACGCCCACCGGCGCCAGGGCCGGATGGAACGCTGCAGCCACCACCGGCGCCGAAGCCGGGCCACCGATGTTCGACTGCGAACCGATCGCGAAATAGAAGAACGGCACTTTCAGCAGCTTGCCCAGGCACCACAGCAGCGCGATGTGCACGGCAATCCAGATCAGGCCGAGCAGGAACAGCCACGGGCGGTCCAGCAGCGCCAGCAGATCCATCTGCATGCCGATGCAGGCAATCAGGAAGTACAGCAGCAGCGAACCCAGCCGCGAGGCGCCCGCACCTTCCAGCGTGCGTGCACGGGTGAAGCTCAGGCTCAGGCCCAGCGTGGTCGACAGCACCACCACCCACACGAACGGCGCATCCAGGCTGAACTGCGAGGCCCAGCTGACATTGGCCTTGAACCATGCCGCCAGCGGCGCACCGATCGCGTGTGACAGACCCACGCCGCCGAAGGCCACCGCCACGATCAGCATCAGGTCGGTGAGGCTGGGAATACGCTCGTGCTCGGCCTGGAAGCGCGCGATGCGCTCCTTCAGCTCATCGATGGCCGACGTGTCGGCACCGCTGCGCGCGTCGATCTTCGCTGCGCGCCCGGCCAGGAAGATCAGCGCGGCCATCCACACGTAACCGACACCGACATCGACCACCGCGAACTGGCCGAACGTGGTGGCGTTGACGTCGAACACTTCGCGCATCGCCAGCATGTTGGCACCGCCGCCGATCCAGCTGCCGGCCAGTGCGGCCATGCCGGCCCAGGTGTCACCGGCCACCGTTTCCGGATGCAGCGCGCGCATCACCAGGAAAGCCACCACCGCACCCAGCATGATGCTGGCGGACGCCCCCAGGTACATCAGCACCAGCTTCGGGCCGAGCCGCAGGATGCCTTTGATGTCCACCGCCAGGGTCAGCAGGATCAACGCTGCCGGCAGCAGGATGTCGCGTGCGATCGGGTTGTAGAGCTTGGTGTTCTGGCCGTCGATCAGGCCGACGGTGTTGTAGATGCCGGGAATCAGGTAGCACAGCAGCAGTGCCGGCACGAACGTGTAGAAGCGTTTCCACAGGCCCTGCTCGCGCGAGGCAGTCCAGAACACGGCGCCCAGGGTGGCGGCGATCAAACCGAAGACGACGATGTCGTTCTGGATCAGGGCGGTCGAGGGCATGCAGGCGCTCTGGGTAGAGCCGGCCGCTGGCCGGCTGCTGTTGGCGGCAGATCAGGAAGGTGTGCCGACCAACGGTCGGCACCCACCGGTACAGCAGATGGCGAAACAAAAGCGCCGCCCCGAAGGGCGGCGCTGCAGTCATCAGTTGCCGATGTGCTGCTTCAGCCAGGCATTGACGGTGTCATGCCACAGGATGCTGTTGTTCGGCTTCAGCACCCAGTGGTTTTCATCCGGGAAGTACAGGAACTTCGATTCGATGCCCTGGCGCTGGGCAGCAGTGAACGCGGCCAGGCCCTGCTCGACCGGAATACGGAAGTCCTGCTGGCCGTGGATGACCAGGATCGGCTTCTTCCAGTCCGCCACGTGGTTGACCGGGTTGAACTTCTCGTAGTTCGCCGCCTTCTGGTATGGCGTACCGCCCTGCTCCCACTCGGTGAACCACAGTTCTTCGGTGGCGTAGCCCATCATGCGCTGGTCGAACACGCCGTCATGGTTGACCAGGCACTTGAACGGGCCGTTCCAGTTGCCGGCGATCCAGTTGACCATGAAGCCGCCGTAGCTGGCGCCCAGCGCACAGGCCTTGTCACCGTTGAGGAAGGAATACTTCTTCAACGCCGCATCCCAGCCCTTCTGCAGGTCTTCCAGCGGGCGGTCGCCCCAGTGCTGGCTGATCGCATCGGTGAAGGCCTGGCCATAGCCGGTGGAGCCGTGGAAGTCGATCATCACCACGGCGTAGCCCTGGCCCGCATAGGTCTGCGGATTCCAGCGGTAGCTCCAGCCATTGCCGAAGCTGCCCTGCGGGCCACCGTGGATCAGGAACGCGACCGGGTACGACTTGCCTTCCTGGTAGTTGTGCGGCTTGACCACATAGCCGTGCACGGTGTCGTTGTTCCAGCCCTTGAACTCGAACTGTTCGTAGTCACCGAAGCTGACGTCCTTGAGCACGTCGCCAGCGGCCGGGGTCAGCGCGCGCAGCTCGCCGATGGCTTCGCCGGCGGCCGGCAGCAGGCCGACCAGCACCTGGTCGTTGCTCTTCAGGCTGTTGCGGGTGATCGCCACGCTGGTGCCGGCCACGTCCACCGAGGTCACGCTGCCGTCGCCGATCAGCTTGGTGGCCTTGCCGCTGGCCACGTCGATCTGGAACAGCGGGTGCTCGCCGAGGTCATCGGCAGTGGTGTAGATGCTGCTGCCATCCGCGGACAGGGTGATGCCGCCCGCCGAGCGATCCCATTGCGGCGCGATCTCACGGCTCTTGCCGCTGGCCAGGTCCATCGCCATCAGGCCGAAACGGTCGGCCTCGAAGCCCGGGCGCTTCATCGCACGGTAGAACAGGGTCTTGCCGTCGGCACTGAACACCGGGCCGGCATCCCAGGCCGGATTGGAGGCGGTCAGGTTGACCGGCGCCTGCTTGCCCGCAGCGTCGAAGCGGTACAGGTCGAAGTTGGTCGACCACGGCTCCTGCTTGCCGGCCACGCGGATGCTGGCCACCACGCTGGCGCCATCCGGCGACCACGCGAAATCGTCATTGCCACCGAACGGCTTGGACGGTGCATCGCCGTCGATGGTCGCGCTCAGCGCCGAGGCGCCCTTGACCGCCCCGGCCTTGCCTGCCGGCAGCGGTGCCACGAACAGGGTGTTGCGGCGGCCGTCGTTCCAGGTATCCCAGTGGCGCACGAACAGCGAATCCCACACCTGGCCGCTGGCCTTGGCGTCCTTCTTTTCCTTCAGCTTCTTCTCGGTGCATGCCAGATCCGAGGCACAGGCCTGGAACACGCCGGCACTGAACAGCACGCGGTCGTCCTGCGGTGACACGTGGTAGCTGTCAACGTCCACCGGGAAGTCGGTCAGCTGGCGCGGGGTGCCGCCGTTGATCGGCTGCGCGTACAGCTGCTGGCTGCCGTTCCTGGCGCTGAGGAAGTAGACGGTCTGGCCATCGGCCGACAGCGACGCGGAATTGACGCTCCAGCCGGCCGGGGTGATCTGCTTCGGCGGTGCCGCATCGCGGGTGCGCAGGTTGCGCACGAACAGCGCGGTGGAGGCCTTCAGGTTGGCGTCCACGCTGCGCTTGGCGAACACCACAGTGCCACCGTCCGTGGTCAGTACCGGCGCGGAGACGCGGTCCATGGCCACCATATCGCGGACTTCCAGGCCACGGGCAGCGGCAACGCTGGGCAGGGCAGCCAGCAGGCTCAGTGGCAGCAGGGCATGACGCAGTTTCATCGGGGTCTCCGCAGGACGGCAAAAAACCGATGGTAGGCCCGTGCGGCCGGGGCTGCCAAGGCCATCGGTCATGGCTGCCCGCGGGGTTGGCCCCGCCGCCAGAAAAAGAAAACCGCGCCGTAGCGCGGTTTGCGGTAGTGGGGGGGGGGGGGGGGCGCCCCCCGGGGGCACCCCGGGTCCGGCGCTGCGGGCCCGGCGCGCGGCCCCCGCCGGGCCGCGCGCCCCCATCGCTGGTTCCCCCCCCGCCGCGGGCCGCCCCCCCCCCCCCCCCGCCACTACCCGTCCCTTACGCCTTGGTGTACTTGCCGGTGCGGTAAATCAGCCAGCCCACCAGGAACAGCACGGCCAGGCCGATCCACTGCGCGCCCGGCAGGTGGAACGGCACGGCCAGCACGTCGGCGCGGCTGCTGACCACGATCGGAATCGCGATGGCGATGCCCATCAGTGCCTCACCGGTGATCAGGCCCGCAGCGAACAGCACACCCGGCTTGTGCACGCGGTCGCGGCCTTCTTCGTCATCGGCGCGCACCTTGTGGAAGCGCTCGACCAGGTGGGCGATCAGGCCGCCGAGGAAGATCGGCACCATCAGCTCCAGCGGCAGGTAGATGCCGATGGCGGCGGCCAGCACCGGCACGCGGAAGCGTGCGTTGCGCGACTTCAGCCAGCTGTCGAAGGCGATGATGGCGGCACCGACCACGGCACCGATGCCGATGAAGGTCCACGGCAGTTCGCCACCGAACAGGCCCTTGGCCACCGAGGCCATCAGGTTGGCCTGCGGCGCAGCCAGCGCGTTCGGGTGCAGCTCGGACTTCACGCCGATGCCGTAGGCGGTGGCCAGCAGGTTCAGCACCGGGGCCATGATCAGCGCGCACGAGAACGCACCGATGCCCAGCATCAGCTGCTGCTTCCACGGGGTGGCACCCACGATGTAACCGGCCTTGAGGTCCTGCAGGTTGTCACCACCGACCGCCGCGGCGCAGCACACCACCGCGCCGATCATGATCGCCGCCACCGCGCCCAGCGGCGCACCGCCGGCACCGACCGGCTTGAGGCCATCGGCGCCCAGCAGCACCACCAGCACGGCCGAGGCGAACAGGATGGTGGAGATGGTGATGCCCGACACCGGGTTGTTGGACGAACCGATCAAGCCGGCCAGGTAGGCCGAGACCGACACGAACAGGAAGCCGGCAACGATCATGATGATGGTCATCGGGATCGACACGTGCCACTGGCCGACGATGGCCTGGTACAGGGCCAGCAGCGGCAGCACGAAGACCACCAGGGCCACCAGCATCCACTTCATCGGCAGGTCACGCTCGGTGTGCGCCAGCACCGGGCCACCGCTCTTGCGGGCGGCGGCAAAGCCGCTCTTGACGCCATTGAGCAGCGACTTGCGCAGCGAGATCAGGGTCCAGATGCCGCCGATCAGCATTGCGCCGACACCCAGGTAACGCATCTTCGCGCCCCAGATGGCGAACGCCGCCTCGGTGGAGGATGCCGTGGCGACCGACGCGGCCAGTGCCGGATCGGTGTTCATGAAGAACGCCTGGTAGATCGGGATGGCGATGTGCCAGGTCAGGATCGAGCCAGACACGACCACGATGCCGACGTTGAGGCCGACGATGTAGCCCACGCCCAGCAGAGCCGGCGACAGGTTGGTGCCGATGAAGGCGGTGACCTTGGAACTGCCGACATAGGCCGAGGTGGCCCAGGCATCGGGAATCAGGCGCATGCCGCTTTCCGCAGCCAGTTTGACGAAGGCACCGATGACTGCCGACAGGCCGAGGATCTTCAGGCCCGGGCCCGGGTTCTCACCGGCCTTGAGCACTTCGGCCGCAGCCTTGCCTTCCGGGAACGGAAGCGGGTCTTCAACGATCATCGAACGGCGCAGCGGCACCGAGAACAGCACGCCCAGCAGGCCACCGAGGCCGGCGATGCCCAGCACCCACCAGTACTTGAAGTCCGGCCAGTAGCCCATGATCACCAGCGCCGGGATGGTGAAGATCACACCGGCGGCGATCGACGAACCGGCCGAGGCGCCGGTCTGCACGATGTTGTTTTCAAGGATGGAGCCACCGCCCAGCAGGCGCAGCACGCCCATGGAAATCACCGCGGCGGGAATGGCGGTGGCGATGGTCAGGCCTGCGAACAGACCGAGGTAGGCGTTTGCGGCCGACAGCACCACCGCCAGCACGATGGCCAGGGCCACTGCGCGGAAGGTGAGCTGCTTGGGCGCAGCGTCGTGGTTCATGGAAGCCCCTGCTGGCAAAAAATCCCTGCCACGCTAGCGTTCAGGGCAGATCAAGTCCAGCGTGCCAAAGGATGGGGGCGTGTGCTGCAGCGCAATGGGCCAGTACGTGGACCGGCAATCGACCGACCCGGCAAAGTCCGGCTGGGCGCAGAGCAAATGATATGTTATATCTTAATGCTACCTTGCTGTTACTGCATCGCATGCCCCCTTCCCCCTCCTCTCGCCTGGCCTCCATCGACCAGCTGCGCGGCACCGTGATGCTGTTGATGTTGCTGGACCACGTGCGCGAGACCTTCTTCCTGCAGCATCAGGTAAGCGACCCGATGGACGCAGCGACGGTCTCCCCTGCGCTGTTCGCCTGCCGTCTGCTGGCGCATCTGTGCGCCCCGGTATTCGTGCTGCTCACTGGTCTGTCGGCCTGGCTGTACGGCCAGCGCCAGGCTGACCCGCGCCGCGCCACCGCCGCGTTCCTGCTCAAGCGCGGCCTGTTCCTGGTGGTGCTGGAACTGACCCTGGTGAACTTCGCCTGGACCTTCCAGTTGCCGCCGGACACGTTGTACCTGCAGGTGATCTGGGCCATCGGCCTGAGCATGATCGCGCTGGCCGGCCTGCTGTGGCTGCCACGCCCGGCCTTGCTGGTGCTGGCAGTTGCGCTGGTGGCCGGCCATAACCTGCTCGACGGCGTGCGCGTGGAAGGCAATGGCGCGCTGGCAGTACTGTGGAAGGTGCTGCACCAGCGCGACTGGATCGACGCGGGGGCGCTGCGCCTGCGCAGCTCCTATCCGGTGCTGCCGTGGATCGGGGTGATCGCGCTGGGTTACCTGATGGGACCGTGGTTCGCCCGCGAGCGCGCACCGGAGCAGCGGCAGCGCTGGCTGCTGTGCGCAGGCGTCGGCGCGCTGGCCCTGTTCGCCCTGCTGCGGTTCGCCAACCAGTACGGGGATGCACCGTGGCAGTACCAGACCAGCACGCTGCGCACCTGGATGAGCGTGTTCAACATCACCAAGTACCCGCCGTCGCTGCAGTTCCTGCTGTTGACCCTGGGCGTGGGATTGTTGCTGCTGCGCCTGTACGAATGGCCGCCACTGGCGCGTGCGCTGCGCCCGCTGGCCGATGTCGGCGCCGCGCCGATGTTCTTCTACCTGCTGCACCTGTATGTGCTGAAGGGGCTGTACCTGGCCGCGCTGGCGATCTGGGGGCCGACACACGGTGATCTGTACGCACTGGATTCTGTGGCCGGCCTGCTGCTGGTGGCCTGTGCGCTGGCGGTGGTGCTGTACCCGCCGACGCGGGCGTTCGCGCGGTTCAAGGCACGAAGGCGCGATCTGGCGTGGCTGCGGTACCTGTGATCGCCCAGGCCAGTCCGGCAATCCACGCATGGCGTGGCTCTACTGAAAGCGGATCGGGCCACAGGCCTATAATTCCGCGATGAATTCCACCGCTATCGCTTCCGACGACTTCCTGGGCCATCCCAAGGGCGTCTACGTCTGCTTCTTCACCGAAATGTGGGAGCGCTTCTCCTTCTATGGCATGAAGGCGTTGCTGCTGCTGTACCTGACCAAGTACCACCTGTTCGGCGACAAGGCCGGCCTGGACCTGCTCGGTGCCTATGGCGGCCTGGTGTACTGCATCCCGGTGTTCGGCGGCATGCTGGCCGACCGCTGGCTGGGCATGCGCCGGGCGGTGCTGTTCGGCGGCATCCTGCTGGTGCTCGGCCACCTCGGCATGGCCTTCGAAGGCCACGCCGCGTATCGGGTGAACGGCGAAGTGGTGCGCGACACCTCGGCACTGGCGGTGACCTACCTGTCGCTGGCGCTGATCATCATGGGCGTCGGCTTCCTCAAGCCGAACATCTCCACCATCGTCGGCAAGCTGTACGCCAAGGACGATCCGCGCCGTGATTCGGGCTTCTCGCTGTTCTACGCCGGCATCAACCTGGGCGCGCTGTTCTCCTCGCTGGTGTGCGGTTTCCTCGGCGAGGCCTATGGCTGGAAGTACGGTTTCGGTGCAGCCGGTATCGGCATGCTGGCCGGCCTGGCGATGTTCCTGTGGGGCCAGAAGTACCTGCAGGGCCACGCCGAGCCGCCGCAACCCGCTGCGCTGAAGCAGAAGGTGCTGGGCCTGCCGCGCGAATGGCTCATCTATCTGTGCGCGGTGCTCGGTGTGCTGCCGGTAGCGTGGCTGATGTGGGCGGCCGGCAACGGCGCGTTCGCGCTGGGCGGTGAAATCAGCCTGGCGCTGATGCTGATGCTGGTGGTGCTGGGTGGCGTGCTGGTCTGGTTTGCCTGGTTCACCGGCAGCAAGTGCACGCCGGTGCAGCGCCAGCAGATGATCGCGCTGATGGTGCTGATCTTCATGGCGCTGGTGTTCTTCACGATGTACGAGCAGTCGTACGGCTCGTGGGTGACCTTCACCGACCGCCTGCTGACCAAGGACATCGTGCCCTCGCTGGTGATCACCGGCGGTACCCCGTTGCCGTGGTCGATCATCTCGCTGCTGCTGGCACCGCTGGGCTTCGTGGTCAGCGCGCGCCTGTCCGAGCGGCGCCCGGGTTCGGCCGCGCCGCGCACGTTCTTCGCCGCCATCGTCGTTCTGATGCTGGTGCTGCTGGTGCGCGACTGCCTGGTGATTCCGCAGACCGCCGGCTCGCTGACCTACCTCGGCGGCCTGTTCCTGGTGCTGCTGGCGCCGGCCTTCGCCGCACTGTGGACCTGGATGGACCGCCGCGGCTGGGAGCCGGGCAAGCCGGTGAAGTCGGCCTGGGGCCTGGTGATCGGCGCGCTCTCGTTCGTGCCGCTGGCGCTGGCCGCGCAACAGGTTGGCGCCACTGGCGAGATGGCCAGCGTGTGGTGGCTGGTGCTGGCCTACTTCCTGCTGGCCAGCGGTGAGATGTGCCTGTCGCCGGTCGGCCTGTCGGCGGTGACCCAGTTGGCCGTGCCGCGGGTGATGAGCCTGATGATGGGCACCTGGTTCCTGGCCACCGCGTTCTCGGAAACACTGGCCGCGCTGTTCGGCAAGCTGGCCGCGATCGAAGTGCCCGAAGGCGAATCGCTGGACATGGTGGCCGCGGCCGGTGCCTATGCGCACCTGTTCTGGCTGCTGATGTGGATCGGCCTGGGCTGTGCGCTGGCCGCCTTCATCGCCGCGCCGCTGCTGAAGAAGATGATGCACGGGGTCAAGTAAGCCCGATGCAGGCGAACTCCGGGGGCGGCGGATCGATCATCCGCCGCCCCCGGCTTGTTCAGGGCGCGCTGCTCTTCTCCGCAGGTGCGGCCTGCCCGGCCACCTGGCCCCCCAGGCTGCGCGAGAGGAAGGCCAGCAACCTGCTGTAGTACGCACGTTGGTTGGCAGGGGAATAGAAACCATGCCCTTCATTCTTGACGTACAGGGTTTCCACCGGCGTGCCGGCCTTCTTCAACGCAGCTTCCATGCGTTCGCTGTGCACGATCGGCGCACGTTGATCCTGGCCACCCGCGGCCAGGAATACCGGCACCCGCACCTGCGCGGCCAGATTCACCGGGGAACGCTCTGCCAGATCCTTGGGCGATCCCAGCCAGTTCCGCAGGTAGGCCAGGCCTGACTCATCGCTCTGGATGTCTCCGCGGGCGTACATCAACGGCAGGTCGTAGATGCCGACGTAGCCGGCCGCGCACTGGTACATGCCCGGTTCGCGCACCGCCCCCATCATCGCCGCATAGGCACCGTAACTGGCCCCATAGATGCAGATGCGGTTCTTGTCGGCCACGCCCTGTTCGATCGCCCAGCGCGTGGCATCGGTGACGTCATCCTGCATCGACAGCCCCCATTGCTTTCGCGCGGCCTGCATGTGGGCCCGGCCATAGCCGGAAGAGCCGCGGAAATTCACCTGCAGTACCGCGTAACCCGCCGCCGCCAGCATCTGTGTCTCGGTGTCATAGGCGCCCTGGTCGGCGACACCGATCGGACCTCCGTGCGGCACCACCACCATCGGCAGCGCACGGGCCTCGCGGCCATGCGGAACGGTAAGGAAGCCATGCAGCGGACGCCCATCACGCGCCGTCAGGCTGATCGGACGCACCTCCGCCGCCAGCGCGGGGTCGATCCAGTCACTGCGGCTGATCAGGTGCCGTGCACTCTTGCCAACCGTGTCATAGAGATAGAAATCGCCCGGATTGCTGCCTGACCAGGTTTCCACCAGCACCGTCTTGCCATCGCGCGTGCTGGAGGTGATGTAGACCGCTCCGCCCAGGCCGGCTTCGAGGCTGCGGTACAGGCGAGCGTCGTCCGAGGCGTCATCGAAGAATGCCGTTCGCGGCGCACTGCCAAGGAACAGGGCCCCGACCGGCACACGGCTGCCGGGGCGCCGGATGATGCGCGCCGGGTCGGCACTCCCATCGCGCAGCACGGTGCGTCGTTCATTGCTCTGGGGGTCCCAGCTGACAATGGCATCAGGTCCATCTGCCTGCTCGACCTGCAGGTACGCCAGGCGACCATCGGCCGAGAAGCCGAGCGGCGCCTCGATGCGCTTGCTCAGGGATTCATCATTGAGCAGGATCCAGTCGCTGTTGCTGCCCGTGCGGTAGTAGAGCTTCTGCGTGCCATCGGTAACGACAGCGCGTGCGAAACGCACCTCGCCCTGCTCATCGGTCGTGAAGTCCGCATCGGGAATGGGAGCGCGCGCCACGGCGTTGCGGCGACCGGTGATCACGTCCAGGCGCTCGACCTGCGCATGCGAACTGCCGACCAGCGGGATCACCGTCACCAGCGCGTTGCGGTCATCGTCCTTGAGCTCATCACTGAGGTAGGCGGCCACCAGGCCTGCCGGCTTGACCTTGATGTTGGTGCCCAGGCTCTGGTCGGCAACCCGGTACCCCACCAGCAGCTCGCCGCCCTTGCCGTTGGCATTGATACCGAACAGTTCGCCGGTCGGCGTCGGCCGGTCCAGCACGCCGAGCTTCTGTGCCATGCCCACCAGCAGCCGCTCGTTGCTGACCCAGTCGAAGGTGTGGGCGTGATCGTTGCGGGGCGGGCGGAAGCTGCCGACCATTTTCATGTCGGCAATGCGGTAGATCGCCAATGCGGTTCCCGCCTCCAGCGGAACCGTCGCGGCGATGTACTCGCCCCCTGGTGAAATCTTGATGTCGGTAAACGACTCCTGCCGCAGATAGCGATCCAGGTCCAGCGTTGCGGCCGATGCCCCACCCGCAACCGCGCCCAACAGTACAGCCAGCACAATCCTGCGCATCCTTCCCCCATGGAAAACCGGACACCCTGTCCGGATGCACGATTCTAGGCACGTGACCGTTTGCCGCGCCACATCGGCAGAAAAAACGACGGCACCGTTACCGGTGCCGTCGTTACCACTACCTTGGAGAGAGAGTCAGGACGTGGGTTCGGGGGGCGTGCGCCGGGTCAGTGGACCCCGCGCACCGCCAACGTAAGGGCCAGGATGCTGAGGATCACGGCGATGGTGCCGTCGAGCACGCGCCAGGTACTGGGCTTGGTGAAAAGCGGCGCCAGCAGGCGTGCGCCCAGGCCCTGCGCGGTCAGCCACAGGCAGCTGGCAGTCACCACACCGGCGGCGAAGGCCATGCGGGCGTTGCCGAAGTTCTCGGCGATCGAGCCGATCACCATCATGTCCAGCCAGAAGTGCGGGTTGATCAGCGAGAAGCCGACCGCAGCCATCAGCACCGCGCGGCGGCTGCCGTCGTCGCTGTCAGCCTCGCCCATGCCGCCGCCACCGGCAATCGCACGGCGTGCCGACTTCATGGCGTACCAGGCCAGGAACGCCACACCCGTCCACAGCACGGCGGTGGTCAGCCACGGCAGCGCCGAAGTGAGCGTGCGCAGGCCAGCCACGCTGGCAAAGATGAAGATCGCATCGATGGCCGCACAGGTGGCAACCACCGGCACGATGTGCTTGCGCAGGATGCCCTGGCGCAGAATGAAGGCGCTCTGGGCCCCGACCACGGCGAACAGGCCGATGCCGGTAGCTGCACCAGAGAACCAGGCACCGAGGCCGGTGCTGGCGGAGATGACCGAGAACATGGGATTCACTGCCTTTACTTGCTTGGGGGGACGGTGCCTCGCGAAGGCGGACAGCACCGGAACGGGCGCCATTGTCGCGCCGCAACATGAAAAAGACGAGCTAAACTTCCTAAACCAACATTAGCGGAACTTAATTCGATGCGTATCGACCATGCCCAACTGCGCGCCCTCGCCGCAGTGATCCGCGAAGGCAGCTTCGACCGCGCCGCGCAGTCGCTGAATGTCACACCCTCGGCCATCTCGCAGCGGGTCAAGGCACTGGAGGATCGGGTCGGTCGCCTGTTGGTCAAGCGCGGCACCCCGGCCACCGCCACCGCCGAGGGCCAGGTGCTGGTGCAGCTGGCCGAGCAGACCGCCCTGCTCGAGCACGATGCCCTGCACCGGATGGGCCTGGCCGACGAGGACCTGCCGCAGGCCAGCATTCCGGTGGCGGTGAACCACGACAGCCTGGAAACCTGGTTCCCGCAGGCCGCCTCGCAGTTCGCACAGAGCACCGGCACCACCCTGGACCTGCGCGTGGAGGACCAGGACCACACCGTCGAACTGCTGCGCCAGGGCACGGTGCTGGGTGCGGTGACCACGCTGGACGAGCCGGTGCAGGGCTGCCAGATCCACGCGCTGGGCAGCATCCGCTACGCCGCCACCTGTACCCACGAATTCCGCGAACGCCATTTTGCCAAGGGCGTGACCGCGCAGGCGTTGGCGCAGGCCCCAGTGCTGGTGTTCAACCGCAAGGACGAAATGCAGTCGCGCTTCGCCCGGCGCATGGCGGGCGACGACCTGCCCAGCACCGCGCCGACCTGGTGGATTCCCTCCACCCGCGCCTTCGTGCAGGCCAATCTGGGCGGCATGGGCTGGACCATGAACCCATTGCCGCTGGTCAAACGGCACCTGGACGCCGGCCGCCTGGTCTACGTACGCCAGCGCGCGTGGGAAGACGTGCCGCTGTACTGGCAGCACTGGAAGGGTGACGTCCAGACCATGGCCCTGCTGACCCGCGCCGTGCTGGATGCCTCCTCAGCGCTGGTGCGGCGCAAGCGCTGAGGCAGCCCCGCAAAAAAGGGGACGGAGGGGATTAAGTCGTTTAAGGCCCATACGACATTCTGGACAAAGACGACTTAATCCCCTCCGTCCCCTTTTTGCTCCATCCAATCTCCACGAAGTCTCCACACCGGGTCCATGCGTGATGCGGATACTGGTCGGCCGATCACTGCAAGGATGCCCTGCATGCCTGTATTCGTCCGCGATGCGCGCCCCGAAGATGCCGCCGCCTGCATCGACCTGCGCGGGCGCACCCGCGAGAACGCCTTCAGTGCCGCGCAGTTGGCGGAGCTGGGCATCACGCCGGAAAGCTGGGCGGCCGGCATCGCCCAGGGCGATTCGATCGGCCGCGTTGCCTGGGAAGGCGAACGCATGGCCGGTTACTGCTTCGCCGACCGCGACAGCGGCGAGGTGCTGGTGCTGGCCCTGCTGCCGGACTACGAAGGCCGTGGCATCGGCCGCCAGCTGCTGCAGGAGGTGGTGAGCCTGACCCGCGATGCCGGCCATACCCGGTTGTTCCTGGCCTGCTCGGCCGACCCGCGTTCGCGCTCGCATGGCTTCTACCGGCGCCTGGGCTGGCGCCCGACCGGGGAGATCGATGAGGCCGGTGACGAGATTCTGGAGCTGGTCTGATTGAAGGCGTCGCCAGGCATGGCCTGGCGCTACTGGGGCTACGACCGCCAGGCTTGGGCCCGCCGCTCACGTGACGGGGCCGCGAAACGTCGGATGCTGCGTTGCATCAAAAACGGACCGGATCCGGTTAGAATCGCGGATGGATGGCGCAAGGCGTTGTTTCTTCACGCCCTTTCCCTGCCCCACGCGCATCCTGACCCCTTCCCCTCCGCCAACGATCCCGCCCCCATGAAGAAATTTGGCAAGGCCCTGCTCGCCCTGCTCGTGCTGCTGTTGCTGGCCGCCGCGCTGTTCCTGTACTGGCCGCTGACCCAGCGCTCGGTGCCCGCCGCCAGCAACGACAAGCCCGTCGACGTTGTGCTGGTCGGCGCCGGCATCATGAGCATCACCCTGGCCACCTACCTGCAGGAACTGCAGCCGGACTGGAACATCCAGGTCTACGAACGCCTCGACGGCGTCGCCGGTGAAAGCTCCGACGGCTGGAACAACGCCGGCACGGGCCACTCGGCCTTCGCCGAACTGAACTACACCCCCGAACTGCCCGACGGCAGCATCGAGACCAAGCGCGCGGTCGGCATCGCCGAATCGTTCGAGGTCTCGCGCCAGTTCTGGTCGCACCAGGTGAAGGAAGGCCGCCTGAGCCAGCCCAGCGACTTCATCAACCCGACCCCGCACATGAGCTTCGTCTGGGGCGATGACAACATCGCCTACCTGCACAAGCGCCAGCAGGCCCTGGTGAAGAACCCGCTGTTCTACGGCATGCAGTACTCCGAGGATCCGGCACAGATCAAGCAGTGGGCACCGCTGCTGATGGAAGGCCGTGACCCGAAGCAGAAGGTCGCCGCGACCTGGATGCCGCTGGGCACCGACGTCAACTTCGGTGTGATCACCCGCCAGCTGACCACCGGCCTGCAGCGCAGCCCGAACTTCAGCCTGCACCTGAACCACGAAGTGAGCGCACTGCGGCAGAACGCTGACAAGAGCTGGAACGTGACGGTGAAGGACCTCAAGGCCGGAACCGAGTCCACCACCCACGCCCGCTTCGTGTTCATCGGTGCCGGTGGCGCCGCGCTGAAGCTGCTGCAGATGTCCGGCATTCCGGAATCGAAGGACTACGCCGGCTTCCCGGTCGGTGGCCAGTTCCTCGCCTTCCAGGGCCAGGACGTGACCTCGCGCCACGGTGTGAAGGCCTACGGCATGGCCGAAACCGGTTCGCCGCCGATGTCGGTGCCGCACCTGGATGCGCGCAAGCTGGACGGCAAGCCGGTGGTCCTGTTCGGGCCGTTCGCGCTGTACAGCACCAAGTTCCTCAAGCACGGCTCGTGGTGGGACCTGTACTCCTCGGTCACCCACAACAACGTTGGCCCGATGCTGGAAGTGGGCAAGGACAACCTGGACCTGGTGCAGTACCTGATGGCCCAGGCACGCCTGAACGATGCCGATCGCCAGGCCGAACTGGTCAAGTACTTCCCCAATGCCAAGCCGGGCGACTGGAAGCTGGTCACCGCCGGCCAGCGCGTGCAGATCATCAAGCGTGATCCGCTGAAGGGCCCGGTGCTGCAGTTCGGTACCGAGATCGTGACCGACAAGGACCACACCATCGCCGCCCTGCTCGGTGCCTCGCCGGGTGCATCGACCTCGCCGCCGATCATGCTGGACCTGATGGCCAAGGCCTTCCCGGACCAGATGAAGGCCGGCTGGGAAACCCGCCTGCGCGAGATCGTGCCGTCGTACGGGCGCAAGCTCAACGACAACGCCGCGCTGGTCAACGAGATCCGCACGCTGACCAGCCAGACCCTGCGCCTGCCGTACCTGGAGGTGCCGGTGGACGCCAATGCGGCGGCTCCGGTGCCGGCAGCCGTTCCGGCGCCGGCCAAGGAAAAGCGCAACGCCAACGAGGAACTGCAGGCGCTGTAAGCCTGGCAGATTCCCTGCAGCAGACACGGATGGCCACCTTCGGGTGGCCGTTCGCGTTTGGGCCGCTCCCTGCTGCAGAAAGCGATGCCCGGCGCCGGGAATCCTATGCACAATGACGCGAATTGTAATGTTGTTACGAATTATTTACATTTGCGTCCTGCGCAGTGACCGCGCCCCTCCCAGATGGACCTGATGTGCCCGAAGCCGCCGCCCCGGGTGCTGGACGACTGTTGCCGCCCCCTTCCCGTCTCCGAGCTTCGAACCCACCATGTCCCTGACGTTCCGTAACCGCCTGCCCCGCCGTGCGCTGCTGCCGGCTGCCCTGCTCTCTTCGCTCGCGCTGGTCGCGTCTCCGGCGTTCGCCGAGGCCGCCGCCGATGCATCCGATGCCAAGACCCTGGACCGGGTCAGCGTCCGTGCCGAGCAGTCCGCTCCGCCATCCAGCACCACCCGCCTGCCGATCACACTGCAGGAAACCCCGCAGTCGGCCACTGCGATCAGCCTGAAGCGCCTGCAGGACGAATCGCTGTTCAGCATCAACGACGTGATGCGCAACGTCACCGGCGTCAGCGTGTCCTTCTATGACACCCAGCGCCCGCTGTACTACGCACGCGGCTTCGCCATCACCGACTTCCAGGTCGATGGCATTCCCACCTACAGCGGTTCCACCAACCAGGAATACGACACCGCCTTCTACGACCGCATCGAAGTGATCCGCGGTGCCAACGGCCTGCTCAGCGGCGCCGGCGTGCCGTCGGCCACGGTGAATCTGCTGCGCAAGCGGCCGGGCAAGGAGTTCGATGCCTCGTTCGCGGTCAGCGCCGGCAGCTGGGACTATCGGCGCATGGAGGCGGACGTGACCGCGCCGCTGACCGATGACGGCCGTTTCCGCAGCCGCGTGGTCGCCGCCTATACCGATCGTGGCCTGTATTACGACCGCTACGACGAGAACAAGATGGCCGGCATGGCGGTGCTGGAAGGCGACGTCACCGACAGCACCACGATCACCCTCGGTTACCAGAGCCAGGACAACAATCCGACCGGCTCGACCTGGGGCACCGTGCCGTTCTTCGACAACCAGGGCAATTTCGCGCACCTGCCGCGCTCGACCAACCTGTCGCCGAAGTGGAGCTACTGGAAGCGCGAGAGCAACACTGCCTTCGCCAACCTGGAACAGCGCTTCGGCGACAACTGGCTGCTGAAGATCAACACCGCCTACACCCGCGGCAACGTGCAGAATGTGCGCCTGTACGGCACTGGCGAGCCGGACCCGGTGACCGGCTCGGGCATCTTCCTGCGTGCGGCCGCCGGTGATTCGAAGGACACCCGGCGCAACGTCGATGCTTACCTGACCGGAAGCTTCGACCTGTTCGGCCGTGAGCACGACCTCACTGTGGGGGCCCAGTGGTCGGACCTGGAAGGCACGACGAATACCCTGGCACTGAACTTCCCGGCCGACTGGGCAACGTGTGTCAGCGCCACGGGTGCACGCGAACGCTGCTACTACATTCCCAACGTGTACAGCTGGAACGGCGACATCTCCGAGGTCACCTACCGCCGTACCGGCGCGCGCCGCGTGGCCAAGACCACACAGAGTGGCATCTACCTGGCCACCCGCCTGCGCCTGGCCGATCCGCTGTCGCTGATTGCCGGCGCACGCCTGAGCCGCTGGGAAACCCTCAGCCGCTCCTACAACGCCGCAGGCGCCTACACCGGCACCAGCGGTGCGTACAAGGTGAGTGATGAAGTCACCCCGTACGTGGGCCTGGTCTACGACATCACGCCGAACGTCTCGGCGTATGCCAGCTACACCGAGATCTTCAACCCGCAGAACTTCAAGGACCGCAACGAGAACCTGCTGGCGCCAGTACAGGGCTCGAACCTGGAAGCGGGCATCAAGACGCAGTGGTTCGATGGCCGCCTGACCGCCAATGCCGCCGTGTTCGAAGCCAAGCAGGACAACTACGCGGTGCGTGACATGGGCGTGCCGGAGGGTTCGCTGAGCGATGGCACCTCCGCCTACGTCGGCGTCAACGGCACCAAGGCGCGCGGTTGGGAGATGGACGTCAATGGCGAGATCCTGCCGGGCTGGACGGTCAATGCCGGCTATACCCACGTCAAGGTCACCCGCGCCGCCACCGATCTGCTGTACGCCAACCCGCCGGAGGATCTGTTGCAGCTCAACACCCAGCTGCAGCTGCGCGGTGCGCTGGAACGCCTGAGCGTTGGCGGTGGCGTGCAGTGGCAGAGCAGGGTGCAGGGCTACAACATCGCCTACCCGCTGGGCGGCACGGTGACGGTGAACCAGCCGGCCTACATGCTGGTGCAGTTCAACGCCAACTACCGCATCAGCGACAACTGGACGGCAACCCTGAGCGTGCGCAACGCACTGGACAAGACCTACTGGGCGAATCTGGACTACAACAACTACGGCGAACCGCGCTTCGTGTCGGCCAGCCTGCGCTGGAAGTTCTGAGCCACCAGAAACGGTAATGCCGGGCGCGGGGCGGCGCCCGCCGAGTCAAAGATTTCGGGGGGCCGGGCACCGGGCGCGCCAGCCACAACACCCGTCCCGGCGGGCCGCGCCCCGCCCCCACGCTCGCCCCCCCCCCGGCGCCCCCGCCCCCCCCCCGGCACTACCCCGATCGATGCGGGTCATCCTCCATTTCAATCTGAATGGGCCCGCCTTCGCGCGGGCCCTGCTTTTTGCTGCAGTGCGGGTTGCATGCTCGACTGTAATTATGCCGTAATTACATCGACACCAATCGGAAGCCGGTCGATGAACCCGAGCTGGGATACGTTGGAACGCAGCCGCCAGGCCCGCCTGGAACGTGCCGCGCCGTGGGCCCGGGGACGTGAGGTCGCCGCCACCGACGTGGGCGAGCTGCTGCACGCACTGCTGGAGCCGGGCGACAAGGTCTGCCTGGAAGGCAACAACCAGAAGCAGGCCGACTTCCTCGCCCAGTGCCTGGCTGACCTCGATCCCGCGCGGGTGCATGACCTGCACATGGTGCAGTCGGTGCTGTCGCTGCCCTCGCACCTGGATGTGTTCGAACGCGGCATCGCCTCGAAACTGGACTTCTCGTTCTCCGGCCCGCAATCGGTGCGGCTGGCCAACCTGGTGGCCGAAGGGCGCATCCAGATCGGTGCCATCCACACCTACCTGGAACTGTTCGGCCGCTACTTCATCGACCTCACGCCCCGCGTAGCGCTGGTCGCCGCGCAGGCCGCCGATCGCCACGGCAATCTCTACACCGGCCCGAACACCGAAGACACCCCGGTCATCGTCGAGGCCACCGCGTTCGGTGGCGGCATCGTCATCGCCCAGGTCAACGAGATCGTCGACACCCTGCCCCGCGTCGACATCCCTGCTGACTGGGTCAACTTCGTAGTGCAGGCCCCGAAGCCGAACCACATCGAGCCGCTGTTCACCCGCGACCCGGCGCAGATCTCCGAGATCCAGGTGCTGATGGCGATGATGGCGATCAAGGGCATCTACGCCGAGTACGGCGTGAACCGCCTCAACCATGGCATCGGCTTCGACACCGCGGCCATCGAGCTGCTGCTGCCGACCTACGCCGAATCGCTCGGGCTGAAGGGAAAGATCTGCCAGCACTGGGCGCTCAATCCACACCCCGCACTGATTCCGGCGATCGAATCGGGCTTCGTCAAATCGGTGCATTCGTTCGGTTCCGAACTGGGCATGGAGAAGTACATCGCCGCACGCAGCGATGTGTTCTTCACCGGCGCCGATGGCTCGATGCGCTCCAACCGCGCGTTCTCGCAGACCGCGGGCCTGTATGCGTGTGACATGTTCATCGGTTCCACCCTGCAGATCGACCTGCAGGGCAACAGCTCCACCGCCACGCGCGACCGCATCGCCGGCTTCGGTGGCGCACCGAACATGGGCTCCGATGCACGTGGCCGCCGCCATGCCAGCGAGGCCTGGATCAAGGCCGGCCAGCAGGCCGCACGCCCCGGTGAGATGCCGCGTGGCCGCAAGCTGGTGGTGCAGATGGTGGAAACCTTCCGCGAACACATGGCACCGGCCTTCGTCGATCGGCTGGACGCCTGGGAGCTGGCCGAGCGCGCGGACATGCCGCTGCCACCGGTGATGATCTATGGCGACGACGTCAGCCATGTGCTGACCGAGGAAGGCATCGCCAACCTGCTGCTGTGCCGCACTCCTGAGGAACGCGAACAAGCGATCCGCGGCGTGTCCGGCTATACCGCCGTGGGCATGGGGCGCGACCGCGCGATGGTGGAGAACCTGCGCGACCGCGGCGTGATCCGCCGTCCCGATGACCTCGGCATCTCCGTGCGCGATGCCAGCCGTGACCTGCTTGCGGCGCGTTCGGTGAAGGACCTGGTGCGCTGGTCCGGCGGCCTGTACGACCCGCCCAAGCGCTTCCGCAACTGGTAAGGGGCTGAGCATGGAAACCCTCGACTATCGATTCGAAGGACACACGGCGGTGCAGTTTCCGCGCGATGCAGTGCTGGTCGGCGTACTGGCCTCGGGCAATCTGGAAATCCTGCTGGAACCGGCCGCACTGGACGGCGCGATGACGGTGCGCATCATCACCGCCGCGCAGGGCTTTGGCCGCGTCTGGGAGGCGGTGATCGGTGATTTCGCACAGCGCCATCCACTGCGCGATGTACGCGTCTCGATCAACGACGCCGGCGCAACCCCGGCGGTGGTCAGCCTGCGCCTGGACCAGGCGGTGGAAACGCTGCTTGCTGGAGATCCACGATGAACCGGACGCAGCGCCACAGTTACTACGAAGCCGATGCACGCGAGCGCATCGCCGGGCTGATCGACGCCGGCTCGTTCCGTGAATTCCTCGGCCCAGCGCGGCGGATGATGAGCCCGCACCTGGCACAGCTCGACCAGCCCGCGGCGTTCGACGACGGCATCGTTGTCGGCGAAGCCACACTGCGCGGCCGACGCGTGCTGCTGGCCGCACAGCAGGGTGAATTCATGGGCGGCGGCGTGGGCGAGGTGCACGGCGCCAAGTTGACCGGGCTGCTGCACCGTGCAGCGGAAACCCGACCTGACGGTGTGCTGCTGCTGCTCGATACCGGTGGCGTGCGCCTGCACGAAGCCAATGCAGGGCTCATCGCCATTTCCGAGATCATGCGCGCCACGCTGGATGCGCGCGCTGCAGGCGTGCCGGTGGTGGCGCTGATCGGCAGCGGCAACGGCGCATTCGGTGGCATGGGCATCGTCGCCCGCTGCTGCAGCACGCTGGTCATGTCCGAGGAAGGCCGGCTGTCACTGTCCGGGCCGGAAGTAATCGAGACCGTGCGTGGTGTGGAAGAGTTCGATTCCCGCGATCGCGCGCTGGTCTGGCGCGTAACGGGAGGCAAGCACCGCTACCTGATCGACCAGGCACAGGTGCTGGTGCCCGATGCCATCGAGGCGTTCGCGCAGGCTGCCAGCAATGCGCTGCAGCCCGATACCAGCAGCACCGATCCAGATACTGCACTGGCCGCGCTGCAGGAACGCCATGCGGCACTGAAGGCGCGCGTGCAGGCCTGGGGCGATTGCCGCGATGGCCTGGAGATCTGGGCGCGGCTGGGTATCACTACCCCCGAGCGACTGCCGCTGCTCGACACCGATGCGTTCCTCATCGCCACCGCCGACCGGAGCCTGCCATGAGCATGCCGCTGCAGACCCTGCTCGATGCCCTGTTCCCGCATGGGCATGCCATTGCGGTGAACGATTCGGTGCTGACCGGTAGCGCCACCACCGAGGATGGCGAGGTGACCGTGATCGGTACCGCCGACAAACTCGAAGTCGGCGTGGACCACGCATTGGCACTGGCCGAAACCGTGCTTGCCAGCACCGCCGCGCTTCCACAGCGACCGATCGTGATGCTGGTGGACACCGCTGGCCAGCGCCTGGCGCGGCGTGACGAACTGCTTGGCATCAACGGCTACTTCGCTCACTTGGCGCAGACGCTGGATCTGGCACGCCGACGCGGTGCGCGGCTGGTGACCCTGGTCTATGGCGAGTCGGTCAGCGGCGGCTTTCTGTCGTTCGGCCTGATGGCCGACCACATCCACGCCCTGCCCGATGCACAGGTGCGGGTGATGGACCTGCGCGCGATGGCGCGGGTGACCAAGCAACCGCTGGAGAAACTGCAGGCACTCAGCCAGACCTCGCCGGTGTTCGCGCCGGGCGTGGAGAACTACGTGGCGATGGGTGCGGTGGAATCGCTGTGGGAGGGCGATCTTGCCCAGCACCTGCTGCAGGCGCTGCGCACGCCCGCCGAAGGCGACCTGCGTGCCGCACGCGGCGCACATCGCGGCGGTCGTACCCTGGCGGCAGGGGTTTCGACTGCGGTGGCCCACGGCGATGCCTGAGCGGCCCGCCCGCCACACGCTGGCCTGGCTGTCGGCCGATGCCGACTGGCG
Organism: Stenotrophomonas sp. SMYL8; assembly: GCF_036320065.1. Classification (NCBI taxonomy): domain Bacteria; kingdom Pseudomonadati; phylum Pseudomonadota; class Gammaproteobacteria; order Lysobacterales; family Lysobacteraceae; genus Stenotrophomonas; species Stenotrophomonas sp. SMYL8. Next base: position 4,787 of record NZ_JAWIRR010000023.1, on the reverse strand, counting down.
GGCTGACGTGACTGCACAGGAACCACGCCTGGCAGCGTGGTTCGCGCAGGGCCTACCGGCCATGGTGGCGCGCTGTGCGGCGGACGACCCCGACCCTCGGCTGCGCCTGGGGGTACCGCTACCGCCAAGCGAAGGCAAGCAACGGCTGGCGCTGCGCGTGGCCCTGCAGGACGTCCAGCAGCTGCAGCCTCCCCCTCCCTTGGATCACGTTCTCGCCGGCGGCGTTCCGGCGGATTGGCAGGCGGCGTTGCAGGCAATGCTGCGGCTTGCACCAGCCCGCGTATTCGGCGCCTTCGCATGGCAGCACCTCAGCGGACTGCCCTATGTGCACCCGCGCTCGGACATCGACCTGCTGTGGCAGGTGGATGACGCGCGCCAGGCCGACCTGCTGGTCGAACGCCTGCAGCACTGGGAAAGCGCCTACGGGCATCGCGTAGATGGCGAACTGTGCCTGGTGGATGGTGGCGCGGTGAACTGGCGCGAATACGCCGGTCGCAGCCGCGAAGTACTGGTCAAACGCATTGATGGTGCCGCTCTGGAACTGCGCGAGGCCTTGTTCAACGCCACTGGAGTTGTCGCATGAACGCTGTCGTGAAGCGCGTCGCCCGGTCCACCCCGGCGGTGGACAGCGCGCGCCTGGGGCGCCTTGCCATCGCCAGCCTGCACGCCGAACTGGCCCTTGCCCCCAAACCGGGACTGGTTACACCGTTCGATCGCGGCAGCCACCACGACATGGATGCCGGCACCTTCCTGCGCAGCCTGTTCGCGTTGCGCCACTATTTCATCGCCGTGGCCGACGCCGGTGCCAGCGCGGCGCCGTTCCAGACGCTGCGCCGGCATGGCATCGCTGCCGAGATATCGATGCTGCACGCCACTGCGGGCATCAACACCCATCGCGGTGCGATCTTCAGCCTTGGCCTGCTGGTGGCCGCGTCCGCTGCCTGCTGGGGCCGCGCGGGCCGTGTCGCCGCAGCCGAGCAGGTCTGCCAGGAAGTGCGCCGTTGGACGGCCGAGCTCGCCGACGCGCCTCTGGATGCGAACAGCCCTGGCCAGCGCGCGCGTGCACGGCACGGCGTGCAAGGTGTGCGCGAACAAGCGGCCGCCGGCTACCCGCTGCTGCGCGAAGTGGCACTGCCTGCCCTGCGCCACGCACTGACCAGCGGCCTGCCACGCGAGGCCGCGATGTGCCAGACCCTGATGCAGCTGATCGCGTGCGTGGATGACCTCAACCTGCTGCACCGCGGCGGCGCCGACGGCCTGCGCTGGGCCCAGCGGCAGGCACGCACCTTCCTGGACGCCGGTGGCACCTTCGCGCCGGACTGGCAGGTACATCTGCGTCGCATCGGTGACGGCTTCGTCATGCGCCGGCTGAGCCCGGGCGGCAGCGCAGACCTGTTGGCCTGCAGCGTGTTCCTGCTGCAGCAGGAGCAGGCATGAGCCTGGCCCTGCTCTGCCCCGGCCAAGGCGCGCAGCACGCGGCGATGTTCGATCGCGTGCGCGATCTAGCTGCCGCGCGGCCGGTGCTCGATGCCACGAGCGAACTGCTCGGCCGCGATGTATTCGCCGCTGCGGCGGCCGACGACCGCTTCGACAATGTGCGGGCGCAACCACTGCTGTGCGCAGCAAGCCTGGCGCATTGGCAGGGCCTGCGCGAGGTATTGCCAACGCCGACGGTGATCGCGGGTTACAGCATCGGCGAGCTGGCCGCACATGCCATCGCCGGCGGCGTCGATGCGGCCACCTGCCTTGCCCTGGCTGCGCAGCGCGCGCTGTTGATGGACAGTGCCAGCCCCGCCGATGCAGGCCTGCAGGCAGTGCTTGGCCTGGAACGCCATGTACTGCAGCCGCTGTGCGATCTGCACGGAGCGCACGTGGCCATCGCCAACGGGCAGGACCATTTCATCGTGGGCGGCACGCACGCCTCATTGCAGCGGCTGGCCGATGCCGCGCGGCCGCAGGGTGCGGACATCCGTCCACTGCCGGTGCACGTGCCTGCACACACACCGTTGCTGACAGCGGCGGTCGCACCGTTCGCTGCCGCACTCGACGCCTCGCCACTGCAGGTCCCACGCCTGCCGCTGCTGGCCGGCATCGATGCGCGACCGGTGCGGGACCGCGCAACGGCAGTCCACACGCTGTCGGCGCAGCTCGCGCAGACCATCGAATGGGCGCAGGTGATGCGCCAGGCCTTCGAGCGTGGCGCGCGGGTGTTCCTGCAGCTGGGCCCGGGCAACGCATTGGCACGCATGGTCGCGCCGGCCTATCCGTGCTGCGAGGTGCGCGCGGTGGAAGAGTTCCACAGCCTTGAAGGCGCGGCGGCATGGGTTCGCAGTGCGCTGGAGCGGCTGCAGTAACGGGTTCGAGCAGTACGTATCACGCAACACGCAGTACGTCGCCTTACCCCGGGATGGCGGGTCTCCATCCGCGCTGTACGTGAGTCACGTGTCTGGGAGGGCGCATGAGTCCACAAATCGCAACGATCATCGGTCTGGTGATCATGTTCATCGTTGCCACCGCGATGCCGATCAACATGGGCGCCGTCGCCTTCGCGCTGGCCTTCATCATCGGCGGGCTGTGGGTCGACATGGGCGGCAAAGAGGTGCTGGCCGGCTTCCCCGGCGATCTGTTCCTGACCCTGGTCGGCATCACCTATCTGTTCGCCATCGCGCAGAAGAACGGCACCATCGACCTGCTGGTGCACTGGGCAGTGAAAGCCGTGCGCGGCCATATCGTGGCCATTCCGTGGGTGATGTTCGTGATCACCGCGGTCCTCACTGCGTTCGGTGCACTGGGCCCGGCGGCGGTCGCGATCATCGGCCCGGTCGCGCTGCGCTTTGCCAAGCAGTACAACATCAATCCACTGATGATGGGCCTGCTGGTCATCCATGGTGCGCAGGCGGGCGGCTTCTCGCCGATCAGCGTGTACGGCAGCATCACCAATGGCGTGGTGCAGAAAGCCGGGCTGGAAGTGACCGAGATGGCGGTGTTCCTGACCAGTCTGGGCTTCAACTTCATGATGGCGACGATCTGCTTCTTCGCCTTTGGTGGCATCGCCCTGCTGCGCCGTGGCTCGATCACCGCAGCAGGAACACTCGGCAATGCCGAGCTGGCGATGGCCGGTGGCCCGCAGGCGTCGTCGCGCCAGTTCGCGATCGAAGGTCATGGCGCGCTGGTCGCGGCAGGCGGCGGCACGCTCAGCAATGATCCGGTGGCACTGGATGCGGTGAACCTGACCCGCGAGCGGTTGTTCACCCTGATCGGCCTGCTCGGCCTGGGCGTGGCCGCGCTGATCTACAACCTCAACGTCGGCCTGGTCTCGATCACCGTGGCGGTGGCGCTGGCGCTGTTGTCCCCGCAGAGCCAGAAGGGTGCGGTCGATGGCATCAGCTGGTCCACCGTGCTGCTGATCTGCGGCGTGGTGACCTACATCGGCGTGCTGGAACATGCCGGCGCGGTGGACTTCATCGGCAACGGTGTCTCCGACATCGGCATCCCGCTGCTCGGTGCGCTGCTGGTCTGCTACGTCGGCGGCATCGTTTCCGCATTCGCTTCGTCGGCAGCGGTACTCGGTGCGACGATCCCATTGGCGGTGCCGTTCCTGATGCAGGGCCACCTCAGCGCCGCCGGCGTGATCTGCGCGCTGGCGGTGTCATCCACCATTGTCGATGTCAGCCCGTTCTCGACCAATGGCGCACTGGTGGTGGCCTCGGCAGCGAAGGAAGAGCGCGAGACCCTGTTCCGCCGCTTCCTGGTCTACAGCGGACTGGTGGTGGCGCTAGGGCCGCTGCTGGCCTGGCTGGTGTTCGTGGTGCCAGGCTGGATGTAACCACCCAACGGTAGTGCCGGCCGCTGGCCGGCACTCTCATGAAGCCATCCAGCAATCATGGGTTGCCGGCCAGCGGCCGGCACTACCTGGCGGTACACTTCCACCATGGCCATTGCCCCTGCCCCGCGGTCACCGAAGAAGCGCGCGCCTCTGTACGAAGAGGTGGCCGAACACGTGCGCGAGCGCATCTACGATTACCGGCTGCCGCCGGGAGAATGGATCGACGAGCCCGCGCTGTGCGAAGAACTGGGCATCAGCCGCACGCCCCTGCGCGAGGCGCTGAAGCTGCTGGCCGCCGAAGGCCTGGTGCAGATCGATGCGGGTCGTGGCAGCCGGGTCACGCGACTGACGCTGGAAGACCTCAACCAGCTGTTCCCGGTGATGGCGATGCTGGAAGGCCGCTGCGCGCATGAGGCGGTGAAGCACATCGACGACGCCGGCGTGCAGCAGCTGGAAGACCTGCATGCAGCGATGGAAGCAGCGGCGGCCGAGGGCAACATCGCCGAGTACTACCGCAACAACTACCTGATCCACGAAACCGTGCAGCACTACGCGGGCAACCCGTGGCTGATCCGCATCACCCACGACCTGCACCGCATCCTGAAGATGCACCGTGGCCGCCAGCTGTTGACGCCGGGCCGCACCGCGCAGTCGTTGGCCGAACACCGCGAGCTGATGGAATGCTTCCGCCGCCGCGACGCGCAGGCCGCCGAACGCACCATGGAACGCCATCTGCTGAGCCAGGGCCAGGCACTGGCCGCCTATGTCGCGGCGGGCGGGCTGTTGAATGTGCCAGCGCCGTTGCCGACCGAAGGCGGCGGCTGAGCTGTTGAGGTTGCCGGCCAGCGGCCGGCACTACCGGCCGCAGCCAACCGCTGTTCTGTAGAGTCGAGCCATGCTCGACTGCCTTTCGATCAGGCACCGCGGCGTTGGAGCGAAGTGCAGTCGAGCATGGCTCGAC
>NZ_JAWIRR010000022.1:0-80879 GCF_036320065.1 Stenotrophomonas sp. SMYL8 | reverse complement strand
ACTCGTTGAAGCAAAGCATGTCCCGGCGCGGCAACTGCCTGGACAATGCGGCGATGGAGAGCTTCTTTGGAACGCTGAAGTCGGAATTCTTCTACCTGAACAGCTTTGACAGCCTCGAGAGTCTGGAGGCTGGGCTGGTGGAATACATCCAGTACTACAACGAAGAACGCATCAAACTGAAACTGAAAGGTCTGAGCCCGGTAAAGTACCGGGAGCAGGCCCAATCGGCCGCCTGACCACGTCCAAGTCTCGGGGGTCACTTCACCTTGGGGGCTTGGCCGCGGCATCCATGCCGCGGACACCCCGCAAACCCACAGTCCCCCACCTTCGAGAGTTTCCCGGTGACGGAGGGACAGGCTTCGCAAAGTCGAGCATGCTCGACTGGCAGCTCAGAAGCGGTGGGAGTAACGGGGAAAGAAGAAAGGAAACGGCAGCGAGCGCGCGCAGCGCGCGACCCGCTTTTGATTTTGATTTTGTTCTTGCCTGCGGCCCGCGCGATGTATGGCAGGCCGGGTGGGTGGGGCGTGCAGGACCGTTGGCGCCATGGATGGCGCCATCGAGCCCCCAAGGATGGGTTTACGGCGTGTCCTGCACGCCCCACCTACCCGGCCCATCACCAGTATCCATCAGTGCGAGCGCGCGCCGCAGAGGGGGCAGCGCCCGATGGAGTGGAATACCTCAGTACCGCTTGATCCCCGGCACCGTGCAACCTTCAATCTGCGCATGCGCCGACACCGCATTTTCCTTCTCGCCGCGCGCCAGACGCGACTGCTCGATCGTCGCCCAGTGCCGGCGGCACAGCGGCCCGGTCTTCGAGCCCAGATCCACCGCCTTGCGCGCGAACGTCTCAGCCTGTGCCCATTGGCCCTGCAACAGCGCCAGCTCGGCACGCTCCTGCAGCACAGCCGGGTCACCGGCCACGATTTCCAGCGCGTGGTCCAGGCTGCTGGCGGCACCGGCCAGGTCGTTGGCCTGGCGCTGCGTCTGTGCGGTCACCCGCAGGTCTTCCACCTGCGAATCACGCAGAGGCTGCACCGACAGCTCCTTGTCGTCCGGACCTGCGGCCGCATCCACCGCAGCCAGGCGCTGTGCCGGCGTGGTGGTATCAACCGGCGGCTTGGCCACCGGCGGTGCGCTGCTGACGCAGGCGGCCAGGGCCAGGCTGAGGCCGGTCAGGGCCAGGGGCTGCAGCAGGGATCGCATGTTCATCGGCATCATCGGCTCGGAGGAGGAGTGGCGGCGGCGGGCGCCGCAGCAGGTTCAGCAGGCGGCTCAGGCTTGCGGTCCAGGCCGAACCAGCTACGCCAGCCACCGCCCTCGCCTTCGGCACCCTGCCCGTCCGGCGACACCGCCGGCGCACACGGTGCATAGGCCGGCGCGTAGCCCACCACGAACGGGAAACGACGCGCGCCCGGGCAGCCTTCATCCGTGCTGTTGAGTCCGGTCGGCGCCACCGACTGCCAGTCCAGGCCCTTGTTGCTGACCCGCAGTGGCGCACTCGGCAGGCGCTGGAAGATGCCCGACCAGACCCGCATCGCGCCGGTGGCACCGTACAGGCCGGCCTGCTCGTTCTGGTCGTTGCCGATCCAGATCACCGCCAGATGATCGCCGGTGTAACCGGCGTACCAGCTGTCGCGGCCATCGTTGGTGGTACCGGTCTTGCCGGCCGGCTGCAGGCGGCCGAGGCCATCGGCGTTCAGGCGCTGCGCGGTGCCGCTGGCAACCACCTGCTGCAGGCCGACACTGATCAGGTTGGCGGCAATCGAGTCGCCTTCCTGGGCCGGTGCCGGGGTCTTGTCGTAACGCTTGAGCAGCTTGCCCTGCGGATCGAGCACGCCACGCACCGCATGCAGCGGCTGGATTTCGCCACCGGACGCGAGGAACTGGTACAGCTGGGCCATCGCGTACGGGCTCTGGTCGGTCGAACCGAGAATCACCGCCGGATTCGCCTCGGCCTTGATGCCGGCCAGCACGTGGATCAGCTGGGTCACGCGCTCGGGGCCGACCTGCATGCCCACGCGCACCGTGGCCTGGTTGTAGGAATGCGCCAGCGCGTCGATCAGGCGCACGGTGCCGTGGCTGCGGTTGTCCGCGTTGCCCGGGTTCCAGTTGCGGCCGCGGCCGAGCTGGACGGTCACCGGTGAATCGTCGACCCAGCTGGCCAGCGAGTAGCGGTCCGGCTGCGCCAACGCGAGCAGGTACACGAACGGCTTCAGCAACGAGCCGACCGGGCGCTGTGCTTCGATCGCACGGTTGAAGCCGACTTCGGACACTTCACGGCTGCCGATTACCGCCAGCACGTCACCGTTGTGCACGTCGGTCAGCACCATGCCGGCCTGCAGTTCGGGGCGACGCTTGCTCTCCAGCGACTTGATGGTGCGGGTCACCGCGCCTTCGGCATAGGCCTGCGCGGACGGCGACATGCCGGTCATCACGCTCAGGCCGGCGCCCTGCAGGGCAGATTCCGGATAGTCATGGCCGAGCTGGCGGCGGACCAGATCGACATAGGCGGGGAAGCGGTTGGCGGCAACCAGGCCCGGCGTCTTGGGCACGCCCAGCGGGGCCTTCAACGCACGCTGGTACTCGGCGTCATCGATCAGCGTGGCTTCGTGCAGTTTGCCCAGCACGAAGTTGCGGCGATCCAGCGCGCGTTCCGGATTGCGCCGCGGGTCGTAGAAGGACGGGCCCTTGACCAGGCCGATCAGCAGCGCGATCTGCTCAGTCTCCAGCGACTGCAGGTCGCGACCGAACCAGAACTCGGCGCCAGAGGACATGCCATGGATGGCCTGGCTGCCACGCTGGCCCAGGTACACCTGGTTGAGGTAGGCCTCGAAGATGGTGCGCTTGTCGTAGCGCGCTTCCATGATCAGCGCGTAGAGCACTTCGTTGAATTTGCGGGTAACCGTCTGCTCCTTGCCGATGCCGAGCAGGCCGCTGCGGGCCAGCTGCTGGGTCAGCGTAGAGGCGCCCTGGCGGCTCTGGCCACCGGAGCGGATGGTTACCCACACCGCGCGCGCGATGCCGGACAGGTCGATGCCGTGGTGGCGGTTGAAGTCCTTGTCCTCCACCGCCTGCAGGCCGGTCACCAGCAGGTCCGGCGCCTCGTCCATGCGGATCAGGCGGCGTTCTTCCTGCTTCTGGCCGTACAGGGTGGCGATGCGGGCCGGGTCCAACCGCGCGGCCTTCAAGGCCTTGCGGTTATCGGCGTCGCGCAGCGAGGCGACCGCACCATCGGCCAGTGACAGCTCGAGCCGGCGCGGGGCAACCCGGCCATCGACGTCGTTATAGCCGCGGCTGGAGATGACGAAGCGCCCGCCGTTCACCGCATAGGTGGCCGGCTCCTTGCCCTGGCCGTCATCGCGGTAGGCGGAGGCGGCCAGCTCGGTCTTCAGCGTCGACGCATCCATCGCCTTGCCGGGGGTGAGCACCAGCGGGCGCGCGTAGACGCGCGTCGGGATCTGCCAGCGCAGCTCGCCGAAACGCTGGGTCACCTGCTGGTTCAGGTACAGCGTATAGGGAATGAGGAAACCCAATCCCAACGCGACCGCAGCCATGCTCCAGGTGATCAGCCGGCGCCGCCACAGCGGGCCGTTGTCCTGCTGGTCGTCGTCGTCGAAATCGTCGATGTCGTCGGAATCGTAGCGTCGGGGCACGGGAATGCGAGAATGTAGGGTCTGGCGAGTCTACCCCAGCCGCTGCGGCTGGCGAATTCTCCCGGGTTCCCCTGCTTAAGCTGGAGTTGCAACCGGATGGCGATGTCTCTGGCCGAGATCCGATACCTGATCAACCGCCTCACGGGCCTGGCCCGCCGGAGCCTGGCCAGCCTGCGTACCCGTGGGTGGCGGGCGACCTGGCAGCGCATCCGCGTGCATACCCAGCGCGCCGTTCCCGCGCCGCGAACGCCGCTGTTCCTGCCGCCGGCACAGGATTTCGCCCCCTTCACGGTGCCGTTCAGCGAAACGCCGGAAGTGAGTATCGTCATCCCGGTCTACAACCACGTCGGCCATACCCTGGCCTGCCTGCGCGCCCTGGCGGCACATCCGCCGCTGGCGGCGTGCGAGATCCTGGTCGTGGATGACGGCAGCAGCGACGCCACCGTGCAGTGGATGCCGCAGGTCGCCGGACTGCGCTATGAGGTGCGCGAGCACAACGGCGGCTTCATCGAGGCCTGCAACGATGGCGTGTCGCGCGCACGCGGCCGCTATGTGGTGCTGCTCAACAACGATACGGTGCCACAGCCGGGCTGGCTGGATGCCCTGCTGGACACGTTCGCCAGCACACCCGACGCCGGCCTGGTCGGCAGCCAGCTGCTGTACCCGGATGGCCGCCTGCAGGAATCAGGGGGTGTGATCTTCGCCAACGGCAGCGGCTGGAGCTACGGCCGTTTCGAGGCGGCGGACGACCCACGCTTTGCCAGCCTGCGCGACGTCGACTACTGCTCCGGCGCGGCGCTGATGCTGCCGCGCGCCCTCTGGCAGCAGCTGGGCGGCTTCGATACCCGTTACAAGCCGGCGTACTACGAGGACACCGATCTGGCCTTCCGCGTTCGCGCCCGGGGCCTGCGTGTGCTGGTGCAACCAGCCAGCCGGGTGATCCACGATGAAGGCACCAGCAACGGCACCGATACCGGCAGCGGGGTGAAGGCCTACCAGGTGCGCAACCAGGCCATCTTCGCCGCCCGCTGGGCCACCGAGCTGGCCCGCCATCCGGCGGTGGGCGAAGTGCCGTCACCCGCGCTGCTGCTGCGTGGCCGACGCCAGGTGTTGATCCTGGACGAGGAAGTACCCCAACCGGATCGCGATTCGGCGTCACTGCGCCAGGTGAACCTGATCCGCCTGCTGCTGCAGGGCGGCGCTCATGTGGTGTTTGTTCCCACCCGCCGCGAACATGGCGGTGCCGCCACCGAAGCACTGCAGCGGATGGGCGTGGAAGTCTGGTATGCGCCGTTCCTCGATGGCGTCGCCAGCTGGCTGCGAACGCACGGTGCGCGTTTCCACGTGGCGCTGCTGGTCCGCCACCATGTCGCCCACGAGTGCCTGCCGCTGCTGAAGCGCTATGCGCCGCAGGCCCGCACCGTGTTCGACACCGTGGACCTGCACTACCTGCGCGAACGTCGTGGTGCCGAAGTCGCCGGTGATGCCGGGTTGCTGCGCGCCGCCGAGCGCACCCGCGCCAGCGAGCTGGCCGTGATGGAGCAGTGCGACGTCACCGTGCTGGTCAGTGCCGCCGAGCGCGAGCAGCTGCAGGCCGACGCCCCTTCCGTGCAGGTGGAGCTGATCTCCAACCTGCACGACGTCGCCGGCGCCGGCAAGCCGTTCGAACAGCGCCATGATCTGGTGTTTGTCGGCGGCTTCCGCCATCCGCCGAACCTGGATGCCATGGAGTGGTTCATCGGCGAAGTCTTTGCCGGCATCCGCGCCCGCCTGCCCGAGGTACACCTGCACTGCATCGGTGCCGCCACACCGGAATCGCTGCTGGCATTGGCCGCACGCCAGCCCGGCGTGCAGATGCACGGTTTCGTCGAGGACATCACGCCCTACATGGACGGCGCACGCATTTCCATCGCGCCGCTGCGTTTCGGCGCCGGCGTGAAGGGCAAGATCAACCTGAGCATGGCCCATGGCCAGCCGGTGGTAGGTACCACCTGCGCCGTGGAAGGAATGCACCTGCACCCGGGCCAGGACGTGCTGGTGGCGGATGATGCGGCGGGCTTCGCCGATGCGGTGGTCCGCCTGTACCAGGATCCGCAGCTGTGGCAGCAGTTGTCCGACGCCGGCCTGGCCAACATCGCAGAGCACTTCTCCCTCGACGCTGCCCGCGCGACCGTGCAGCGGGTGTTCTTCACCTAATCCGGGCGACCGCCGGCGCGGCGCAGGCGGTCTTCGAACGCCGGCAGCTCGGCCAGGTCCGGTTGCAGCAACCGTGCCTGTTCGGCGGCGTGTGCGGCAAACGCCAGGTCTCCATTGCCGAGCCGTTCGCTGCCGATCGCCAGCCAGCGCTGGGCCAGGCGCAGGCGTGCCGAGGGAAGTCCAACCGCGGTCGGCGACAGGGTCTGCCACGCCTGCAGGCAGGCACCTGCGGCCTGCACGCGATTCTGCCGCAGGTTGTCGTCGAAGCAGCGGCGACTGGCGGGCAGCAGCCGCGCTGCGGCAGCCTTCACCCGTGCATCGCGTGGCGCCAGTGACTGCGCTTCGCGCAACGCGTCGAACGCACTGTGCCCGGGGGGGCTGATCCATTGCCCGGCACGTTCGGCGCGCTCGATCCTGCGCAGGTGGTCGCGCAGTTGGCGCTCGCGCTGCGTGTTGCTGACCGCCGGCTGCTGCAGCGCCTTCTGCGCCTGTTGGGCGCGCTGCAGGCGTTGCGCGAGCTGCTGTTGCGCCGCCGGCGAAGCACCCAGTTCCGCTGCCAGTGCGGCATCGGCCTGCGCCGCTTCGAACTGGAAATCGTCGGCCTGCTTCTGGCTGCGTGCCAGCACCGCCTGCAAGGTCTGTTCGCGGCCGCGCTGGGCACTGGAATCATCAACCGCCACTGCCAGCACGGCGAGGAATCCCTTCGCTGCGGATTCCAGCTGCCGACGCTGCAAGGCGCGCTGGGCCTGGCGCAGGCGCTGGTCGACGGCCTGTGCCAATGCTTCCTGGCTGGCGGGCAGATCGGCGTGGCCGGCATCGAACTGGCGCGCACGCTGCAGCATCGCGGCTGCCTCGGCCAGCTCGCCGCGCCCGGCCAGGATGCGGACCTGCTGCAGCAGATCGCTCAGTGCGTCCTCGCGACCTTCCAGCGCCGGCAGATTGTCCGGCTGCAGTACCAGGATGCGCTGGAACAGGGGCAGCGCGCTGCTGTCACCGTCGTCCAGCCGGCCCGCTGCAAAGGCGTTGCGCGCCTGCGCCAGCAGTGCACCGATGCCGGCGCCTGCGCTGCGCCGGGCCTGCAGCTGGCGTGCCACGGCATCCGCATCGCCCTGCGGCACCTGCAGTTCCCGGGCCAGTGCCAGCGCCTGCGCGCTGCCTTCGAGGTCGTTGGCCTGCAGTTTTTCGCTGGCCTGCTGCAGGGCCGCGGCGCCGGTACGGGCCAGCCCCTCACGGGCCTGCGGACGATCACCATCCAGCGCCAGCACGGCCTGGTAGCGCTCACGCGCACCACTGCCATCGGCGGCACTCAGCCGCCCGGCCGCCAGTGCGCGATCGCCTTCGGCCAGCAACTGTTCAATCTGAGGCTCATCCCAGAACCAGTCGGCCAGCGGCTTGCGCAGCAGCACCAGCAGCACGAACACCGCCAGCGCCGCGACCAGCGCCCAGCGCCACACCCGGCGCGCGTGACGTGCCTGCAGCCACCACCAACGGCCTTCGCGGCGGACGCGGTCCAGCGCAGGATGTTCAGCGCCATGCGGGCGATGCGGAGGCTCGCGTTCCATGCGTGCAGGGTAGCCGGGGCAGCGTGAAGCTCAGCCGAGGCGACGCGCCTCGCTCACGCCGGGCAGCGCATCCAGCTTGCCCAGCAGGGTCGACAGCTGGCCGTAGTCGCTCACCTTCAGGCGCAGGCGCAGGTGGGCACCGCCACTGTTGCGCACGTTGTCACTGTGGATGTCGAGCACGTAGGCGTCTTCCTGGGCGATCAGGTTGGTGATGTCCTTCAGCAGCCAGCGGCGGTCGACCGCAGTGACCACCACGTCCACTTCGTAGCCGCCACCGGCCTGGCCCCACTCCACCGGCAGGATGCGCTGCGGGCTGGTGGCTGCCAGCCGGGCCAGCGCGGCACAGTCTGCACGATGCACGGTGACACCACGGCTACGGGTCAGGTAGCCGACGATCGGTTCACCGGCCACTGGCTGGCAGCAACGCGCCAGCTGCACCAGCAGGTTGCCCACGCCCTGCACGGTGAACTTGGACTTGCCCAGGTTCTCGCGGCGCGCGGTCGGCCGCGGCAGGGCTGGCGCGGGCGCCGGCTGGCTCGCTGCACGTTCGGCTTCCAGCAGGGTACGACTGACCTGGTTCGGGCCGGTGTCACCCAGCGCCACCTGGATGTAGAGGTCGTCAACGCTGTCGGCATGGAACTTCTTCGCCGCCACCGCCAGATCAGAATGCTGCAGGCCCAGACGCTTCAGCTCGCGCTCGAGCAGTTCGCGCCCGGCCTGCACGTTGCGCGCGCGGTCCAGCTTGTGGAACCAGCTGCGTACTTTTTCGCGCGAGCGGTTGCTGGCCAGGAAGCCGTTGGCCGGCATCAGCCAGTCGCGGCGCGGATCGGCCTCCTTGCCGGTCAGGATCTCGACGCGGTCGCCGCTGCGCAGGCGGTAGGTCAGCGGCACGATACGGCCATTGACCTTCGCACCACGGCAGCGGTGGCCCACCATCGTGTGCACCTGGTAGGCGAAATCGAGCGGCGTGGCGCCCTGCGGCAGGTCCAGCACCTCGTCCTTCGGGCTCAGTGCATAGACCCGGTCCTCGGTCAGCTCGGCATCGAGCGCCCCGGCCAGTTCATTGCCCTGCCCGTCCTGCGCCTGCTCCAGCAGCTGGCGCATCCAGGTGATCTTGCGGTCGAAGGACTTCTCCGCGCCCTTGCCGCCTTCCTTGTACTTCCAGTGCGCGGCCACGCCCAGCTCGGCCTGCGAATGCATCTCGTGGGTACGGATCTGCACTTCGATGGTGCGCCCTTCCGGGCCGACCACGGCGGTATGCAGCGAGCGATAGTCGTTGGCCTTGGGCCGGGCGATGTAGTCGTCGAACTCGCTGGGCACCGGCGCCCACAGCGCATGCACCACGCCCAGCGCGGCGTAGCAGGCGGCGACATCGTCGACCATGACGCGCACCGCACGGATGTCGTACAGCTGGTCGAACGCCAGCCGCTTCTTCTGCATCTTCCGCCAGATGCTGTAGATGTGCTTCGGGCGGCCACTGACCTCGGCCTTGATGCCCTGCGCGACCAGTTCGCGCGACAGCACCTTCTTGACGTTCTCGACGTAACGCTCGCGGGCGATGCGGGTTTCGTCCACCTCCCGCGCAATGCGCCGGTAGGTCTCCGGTTCCAGGTGGCGGAACGCCAGGTCCTCCAGCTCCCACTTCAACTGCCAGATGCCCAGGCGGTTGGCCAACGGCGCATGGATGTCGCGGGTCAGCTGCGCCAGCGCGCGGCGCTGCTCGTCGTCCAGCTTGTCGGCCGCGCGCATGCGCGCCAGCTGCCGCGCCAGCAGGATGGGCACCACGCGCAGGTCACGGATGATCGCCAGCAGCAGGCGGCGCAGGCCCTCGCTGTTGCGCCCGGCCTCGCGGCCGGCGTGCAGCGCCCACACCGGATCGGCCGCATCCTGGCCATCCAGCAGGCCGATCACTGCGGCCTTGTGGTTGCCCAGCGGCAGTTGCTCCAGGCTGGCGCGCAGGCCGGGCAGATCGAACAGCAGGGCCGCGACCACCGCGCCTTCGTCGGCCGAGAGCATCGCCAGTGCGTCGAGGGTGTCGCCCAGCACCGACCAGCTGACGCGCATCTGATGGTCGCAGTCCGGCGCTTCCCAGTGCCCGCGCAGGGCCTGGCGCAGCGGAGCAGGCAGCACGGCTGCCGAGGGGCGGTTCAACAAGGCATCCAGGCCGGGGACGGAAGCGCGGTTCACAGCATCGAGCAGGCAAGACAGAGGCCCCTACACTAGCGCCGGCGCCGTTCAGGGACAATCACCGCGGCCACCATCACCCGGCATGAAGACATGCCGCTACACTCGCGGGCAAACCCAGGAGAGTCCCGACATGTCCTCGATCGTCCCGCGTTTCCGCCTACGGCTGCTGGCCTGTGCCGCACTGTTGCTGTCCCTGTCGGCGCCTGCGCTGGCCCAGCGCGTGGTGGAGGGTGACCTGCAGCAGCAGATGTCACCGGCCGAGTTCAAGGCGGCCGGCCTGGACAAGCTCAACGCGCAGGAACTGGCCACGCTGAACCGCTGGCTGCAGGGCAAGGTCGAAGCGGCCACCACCCAGGCGGTTGCGGCCGTACGGGAAACGGCGCGCGAGGAAGGCCGTCAGGAAGTGATCGTGAAGAATCGCGGCTTCTTCGATTTCGGCAGCAGCGAGCCGATCACCGGCGTGCTGCAGGGCGAGTTCCGCGGCTTCGGCAAAGGCCGCGTCTACGTGCTGGACAACGGCCAGGAATGGGAGCAGACCGATGCAAGCACCCTGGCCGGTGTGCGCAAGCAGTCCCCCGCCGTCAGCATCAAGCCCGGTGTGATGGGCGTGTGGTACCTGAAGGTCGACGGCGTGAACACCCAGCCGAAGGTGCGCCGAACCAAGTAACGCCGTGACCTTGCTGCAGAGCCGAGCGTGGGCTCGGCTCTGCAGCAACGACGTCACGCCTGGCGCAATGCGGTCACCCGCTGCGCCAGCTTCTTCGCCGAGATGCCGGTGCGCGCACCCAGCTCCTGCGCGAACAGCGATACCCGCAGCTCTTCCAGATCCCAGCGCAGCGCCTGCCATTGCGGGCGCTCGCGCAGTCCCTGCTGCTCACCCACGTCCAGCGCTTCCAGGAACGGGTGCAGTTCCAGCATGCGTGCCTGGTCACGTGGCGGATCACGCTTGGCGCGCTCGGTGCGCAGGATCATCGCCTTCAGGTAGCGCGGGTACTGCGCCAGCGCGTCGGCCGGCGTGTCACGCAGGAAGCCGGGATGGATCAGCCCGACAAGCTGCGCTTCCATGTCGTCCAGATTGCCGCGCGCCCAACCCATCAACGGTGCTTCCAGCATCGGCTTCAGTTCCGCCACCAGCGCCAGGATGGTTTCGGCCAGCTTCAGCCGCGACATGGCCTCGCCGAACAGCGCCTTGGCCGCATGCTCACGACGCTGCTCGAAGGCTGCCGCATCGCGGATGTCTTCCAGCCCCTCGGCCAGCACCGCGTTCATCGCCGCATCGACCAGGTCACCACGCAGGCGCTCCTGCGACTCGATCGCCGCATACAACAGGCCGGTCTTGGCACCGACCGGCAGCTGCTTGCGTGCCTGCTTCACCTTCTCGGCCAGGGCAATCTCCAGCAGACGGCGCACGCCCAGCGGATGGGCCTCCAGCGCCTGCTGGCGATCGGCGAAGATGCGCAGCGCCACGCTGTCGCCCTCGTCCAGCAGCGCCGGATAAGCCGGCACACCCGCTTCACCGGGTACCTGCAGCGGAATCGGCGTGGCCGGGAACGTGCGAAGGCCATCGGCGGCCATCTCGCGCCCAGCGCGTGCAGCGAACGCATCGCCGGCACGACCACCGAATTTCGCGCGCAGTGCGTCCAGATCGCGCGAGGTCGCCAGCACCTTGCCCTGTTCGTCGCGCAGGCGCAGGTTCATATGCAGGTGAGGTTCGATCGAACCGGGTTCGAAATCGAGCGCCGTCACCGTCGCGCCGGTGGCACGTGACAGGAAGCGCGCCAGTTCGCCGGTGATGGCATCGGCACTGGGCTGCGGGAACGCCTCGTAGAACGCGCGGCCGAAGTCCGGTGCCGGCACGTAGTTGCGGCGCATCGCCTTGGGCAGGCTGCGGATCAGTGCCGAGGCCTTGTCGGCGACGAAACCCGGCGCCAGCCAGCCCAGTTGCACCGGGTCCAGTGCGTTGAGCAGGTGCAGCGGTACGTCCAGGGTCACGCCATCGTCGTCGGCACCCGGTTCGAAGCGGTAATGCAGCGGCAGGCGCGCCTGGCCCAGCGGCAGGTACTTCGGATAGCGCTCCTGTTCGCTGCCCTCACCCGGCAACAGATCGACCAGCGACCAGTGCAGGGTCTTGCGCTGTTCCGGCGCCAGCCCCTTCCACCAGGTATCCAGACCCGCCGCCGAATGGATCTGCGGCGGCACCCGGTCCAGATACCAGCGCGCCTGCCAGTCCTCGTCGGCGACGATGCCGGCGCGGCGCAGCTTGGCTTCTTCCTCGCGGGCGATCTCCAGCACTTTCTGGTTGTCCGCCACGAAGCTGGCGCGGGTGTTGATCTCGCCGGTCACCAGTGCCTGGCGCACGAAGATGTCGTGCGCTTCGCCCGGCGCGATGCGACCGTAGTGCACCGGCTTCTTCGGCGCCAGCACCAGGCCGAACAGGCTGATCTGCTCGGAGGCCAGCACCTGGCCCTGCGCGCGCGACCAGTGCGGATCGAAGTGCTTGCGCAGCAGCAGGTGCGGCAGTTCGGCGATCACCCAGTCCGGCTCGATCGCCGCCAAGGTCATGCCCCACACCTTCTGCGTATCCAGCAGGTTGGCCACCAGCAGCCACGGCGGCGGCCGCTTGGACAGCGCCGAACCCGGGAACGGCAGGAAGCGGCGCTGGCGTGGCGCCTGGAAATCTCCCTTCTCGGTGCGGTGGCCGATCTGCGTCGGCAGGCCCGCCACCAGCGCCCGATGCAGGGTCTGGTACGCAGCGGCACGCACGCGCTCGCTGAAACCGCCGCCCACCGGCGCCTGTTCCTTCTGCGCACGCACGGCTACCGGCGCCGATGCGGCCTCGGCCTTGCCTTCGCGGGCCAGGCGCGCGGCACGGTGCAGCTGGCCTCGGGTGGCTTTCACTGCGGCGGCATCATCACGCGCCGGGGCCGGTGCACTGCTGCCGGCCAGCAGCGGTGCCATCGAGGCCTCGTTGGCTTCTTCCTTCCAGCCCAGTTCCTCGCACAGCAGGCGCAGTTGGCGATGCAGCTCGCGCCACTCGCGCATGCGCAGGAAGCCAAGGAAGTGGCGGCTGCACCAGTCGCGCAGCTTGGACTGGGTCAGGTCTTCATGGGCCTGCCGATAGGCATCCCACAGGCGCAGCACACCAACGAATTCGGACCGCCCATCGGCGAACTGCGCATGCGCGCTGTCGGCCGCGCCACGCGCTTCGGGCGGGCGCTCGCGCGGGTCCTGGATGCCCAGGAACGAGGCGATCACCAGCATCGGCCGCAGGCAGCCGGCAGCCTGCGCGGCGACCAGCATGCGCGCCAGCTTCACGTCCACCGGCAGGCGTGCCATCTGCTTGCCGATGGTGGTCATGCGCCGCTCGGCGTCGATCGCGCCCAGTTCGGTCAGCTGCTGCCAGCCATCGGCCACCGCACGCTCGTCCGGCGCTTCCAGGAACGGGAACTCTTCGATGCGGCCCAGGCCCAGCTGCAGCATGCGCAGGATCACCCCGGCCAGGCTGGAGCGGCGGATTTCCGGATCGGTGAACTCGGGCCGCGCCTGGAAATCGGCCTCGGCGTACAGGCGGTAGCAGATGCCCTCGGCGATACGGCCGCAGCGGCCCTTGCGCTGGTTGGCGCTGGCCTGCGAGATCGGCTCGATGTGCAGGCGGTCCAGCTTGTTGCGCGGGCTGTAGCGCTTGACTCGGGCAAAGCCCGGATCGACCACGTAGCGGATGCGCGGCACCGTCAGCGAGGTTTCCGCCACGTTGGTGGCCAGCACGATGCGCCGGTTCGACCCGGGGTTGAACACCCGGTCCTGGTCCTGGTTGGACAGGCGCGCGTACAGCGGCAGCACCTCGGTATTGCGGTACTTGCGGCGTTCCAGCGACTGGTGCGCATCGCGGATCTCGCGTTCGCCCGGCAGGAAGATCAGCACGTCGCCGCGCGCATCCAGGCGGGTGATTTCGTCGATGGCCGACACGATGGCGTCATTGACGGTGCGTTCGCCCTGGTCTTCGCCCTCGCCTTCCAGCGCGCGGTAGCGCACTTCCACCGGGTAGGTGCGGCCTTCAACGCTGATCACCGGCGCATTGTCGAAATGCTGGGCGAAGCGTTCGGTGTCGATGGTGGCCGAAGTGACGATCAGCTTCAGGTCCGGGCGCTTGCGCAGCAGCTGCTTCAGGTAGCCCAGCAGGAAGTCGATGTTGAGGCTGCGTTCGTGCGCCTCGTCGACGATGATCGTGTCGTAGTTCGACAACCAGCGGTCACTGGCGATTTCCGCCAGCAGGATGCCGTCGGTCATGAACTTGATTCGGCTGTCTTCGCTGACCTTGTCGTTGAAGCGCACCTGGTAGCCGACCAGCTGGCCCAGTTCGCTCTGCAGTTCCTGCGCCACGCGGCTGGCCACCGCACGTGCGGCAATCCGTCGCGGCTGGGTGCAGCCGATCATGCCGGCCTGGCCACGGCCTGCGGCCAGGCACAGTTTCGGCAGCTGGGTGGTCTTGCCCGAGCCGGTTTCACCGGCGATCACCACGACCTGGTGGTCGCGGATCAGACCGATGATGGCGTCGGCTTCACGCGCAATCGGCAGCTGCGGGTCCAGAGTAATGGACGGCTGCTGCAGCGCCCGCACCTGCCGGCGCTGCACCGACGCCTGCAAGGCCTGCTCGAAGGTGGCGGCCAACGCCGCATCCTGTGGCTTGGCCTGGCAACGCGAGAGCATTCCCAGCAAACGGCCCCGGTCGCGGCTCATGGCGCCGTCGATAGCGGCACGCTGTTGGCGCAGGCGGGGCGATGGATTTTTATCGATAGAGTTCATCAATCGGTTCGTTCAAAACTTTGAAAGCGACCAGTCATCACGACCGGTTTATTGTGAAGGCCAACGATTCCACAAGGAGGAACCCCATGGCGAAGACCAAGAGCACGACCAAGGCCAAGACCGGCAAGCAGAAGCTTGCAGCGGCGGCACCGTCGGCGCCGAACATCGATATCGGGATCACCCAGGGCGACCGCAAGAAGATCGCCGACGGTCTGTCGCGCTTCCAGGCTGATGCGTTCACGCTCTACCTGAAGACGCACAACTTCCACTGGAATGTAACGGGGTCGATGTTCAACTCGCTGCACACCATGTTCGAGACGCAGTACACCGAGCAGTGGGCGGCACTGGACGACGTGGCCGAGCGCATCCGCGCGCTGGGCTTCAATGCCCCGGGCTCCTACCGGGAATTCGCTGCGCTGACCTCGATCGCCGAGGAACCGGGCCTTACCGACAGTGCGGACTGGCGTGAAATGGTACGCCAGTTGGTGGTCGCCAACGAAGCGGTCTGCCGTACGGCACGTGAAGTGCTGGACGTGGCGGCCAAGGGTGACGACGCCCCGACCGAGGATCTGATGACCCAGCGCCTGCAGACCCATGAGAAGTACGCCTGGATGCTGCGCTCGCTGCTGCAGTAAGGGTTGGGGGTGTTCGGCAGGGCTGCGCCCTGCACCCGCAGAGGCCTTGAAGCCAAGGCCAGAGCCAGAGCAGAAGCTGGCTATCCGTGGGTTGGCGGGGTGGGTCCGGTTGCGGGGGACGCCGTAAATCCATCCATGGCGCTCACGCCCCCGCAACCGGCCCCCCCCCCGCCTTCGACAGTTTTTCGCGATCTGCCGGGACAGCGTCCGCTCTGGTAGGTGTCGACCTTGGTCGACACAGATGAATTCACTCGATATCTGACAGATGTGTCGACCAAGGTCGACACCTACCAACAGCCGCGTGAACCTGTCGAAGGCGGGGCGGTGTCGGATTGGGGGGTGTCAGCCGCATGGATGCGGCTGCCAAGCCTACACGGACGTACTTGCGGCGTCCCCGCAATCCGACACCGCCCCGCCAACCCACGGATCACCCCAGAGCCGGCTGTTGCCTTTGACGTTGCTCTGGCTTGAAGGCTTCTGCAGGTGCAGGGCGCAGCCCTGCCGAACCCCCGCCGGGGTAAACTAGCCGGATGGCTTCCCGTCCCGCGCACGACCTGCTCCAACGCGTCTTTGGTTACGACGATTTCCGTGGTCCCCAGCAGGACATCGTGGAGCATGTGGCTGCCGGTCACGATGCCCTGGTGCTGATGCCCACCGGCGGCGGCAAGTCGCTCTGCTACCAGGTGCCGGCCCTGCTGCGTGACGGATGTGGCATCGTCATCTCACCGCTGATCGCGCTGATGCAGGACCAGGTCGAAGCCCTGCGCCAGCTCGGCGTGCGTGCCGAGTACCTGAATTCCACCCTGGATGCCGAGACCGCCGGGCGCGTCGAGCGCGAACTGCTCGCCGGCGAGCTGGACATGCTCTATGTCGCTCCCGAGCGGCTGCTGACTGGTCGCTTCCTGTCACTGCTGTCGCGCAGCCACATCGCCCTGTTCGCCATCGACGAAGCACACTGCGTGTCGCAGTGGGGCCATGACTTCCGCCCCGAGTACCGCCAGCTGACCGTGCTGCACGAGCGTTGGCCACAGATCCCGCGGATCGCGCTCACCGCCACCGCCGATCCGCCGACCCAGCGCGAGATCGCCGAGCGCCTCGATCTGCAGGAAGCACGCCACTTCGTCAGCTCCTTCGATCGCCCCAACATCCGCTACACCGTGGTGCAGAAGGACAACGCCCGCAAGCAGCTGACCGACTTCCTGCGCGGCCACCGCGGCGAGGCCGGCATCGTCTACTGCATGTCGCGGCGCAAGGTCGAAGAGACCGCTGAATTCCTCAACGGCCAGGGCTTCAACGCCCTGCCCTACCATGCCGGCCTGCCACCGGAAGTACGCGCCAGCAACCAGCGCCGCTTCCTGCGCGAGGATGGCATCGTGATGTGCGCCACCATCGCCTTCGGCATGGGCATCGACAAGCCGGACGTGCGCTTTGTCGCGCATACCGACCTGCCCAAGTCGATGGAAGGCTACTACCAGGAAACCGGCCGCGCCGGCCGCGATGGCGAGGCCGCCGAGGCCTGGCTGTGCTACGGCCTGGGCGACGTGGTGCTGCTCAAGCAGATGATCGAGCAGTCCGAAGCCGGCGAAGAGCGCAAGCAGCTGGAGCGGTCCAAGCTGGACCACCTGCTGGGCTACTGCGAATCCATGCAGTGCCGCCGCCAGGTGCTGCTGGCCGGTTTCGGCGAGACCTATCCCCAGCCCTGCGGCAACTGCGACAACTGCCTGACCCCGCCCGCCTCCTGGGACGCGACCATTCCGGCGCAGAAGGCGCTGAGCTGTGTCTATCGCAGCGGCCAGCGCTTCGGCGTCGGTCACCTGATCGATGTGCTGCGCGGCAGCGAGAACGAAAAGGTGAAGCAGCAGGGCCACGACAAGCTCAGCACCTATGCGATCGGCCGCGACCTCGACGCGCGCACCTGGCGCAGCGTATTCCGCCAACTGGTCGCCGCCAGCCTGCTGGAAGTGGACAGCGAGGGCCACGGTGGCCTGCGCCTGACCGATGCAAGCCGCGACGTGCTGACCGGCCGCCGCCAGATCAGCATGCGCCGCGACCCGGCCAGCAGCACCAGCGGGCGCGAGCGCAGCGCGCAGCGCACCGGCCTGTCGGTGCTGCCGCAGGATCTGGCCCTGTTCAACGCCCTGCGCGGCCTGCGTGCCGAACTGGCCCGCGAACAGAACGTGCCGGCCTTCGTGATCTTCCACGACAGCACCCTGCGCAACATCGCCGAACAGCGCCCGACCAGCCTGGATGAACTGGCCAGGGTCGGCGGCATCGGTGGCACCAAGCTGAGCCGCTACGGCCCGCGCCTAGTGGAGATCGTGCGCGAAGAAGGGTAGCGGCTCCACATTGGTGCTGGTCCAACCTTGAACCGGCCATTCAGCCGGAAGTGCATCCGCGCCCGCTTGCAGCTAGATTAGCGCCATGTCCCTGGCCTCGACCCTGCTCCGTGTCGTGCTCATGCTCAGCCTGTTGCTCAACGGGCTGAACGCGGCCATGGCCAGTGGTCACGAGGAAATGGGCCGGATGGCGCACGCCGTGGCCATTGCCGCCGACGGCGGTGACCCTGACTGCCACCATCACGCGGGTATGCAGGCCGACGAGGCCCCGCAGGCCAAGGCCCCGCCCCACGACGCCCACTGCCAGATCAAGGACTGCGTGCGCAGCTGCGCCCAGCACCCGCTGCTGGTGGTGCAGCCGTTGCCGTTCATGGCCGGTCCGACGTTGTCGCTGGCCCCGCAGCCGATGCCGGCCACTGGCCGTCCGGCGCCGCCACTGCCGCCGATTTCGCGTCCTCCCATCGGCTGATTCCACACGCACCGTGCGCCTTGCGCACCGCAGCCGGCCGCCTGCCGGCGTCTTTACGTGTCTGGAGTCACCACCATGAATACCCGCATTCCCCCCGGTCCGGGCGCTGTGCCCATGCCGTCGCGCCGCCTGTTCGTGCAGGGCCTGGCCGCCGGCGGCGTGGTTGCCGGCATCGCCGCTGTCGGCGTGCCGCAGCGCGCGCTCGCCGCCACGGCCGCCCCACGGCTGGCCGGCGCCCCCGCCGTGCTCAGCGACACCCGCATCGAACTGGCCATCGGCGAATCGCTCGCCAATTTCACCGGCCGCACCCGCCCGGCGATCACCGTCAACGGCTCGCTGCCGGCACCGATCCTGCGCTGGCGCGAAGGCCAGACCGTCGACCTGTTCGTGCGCAACACGCTGGAACGCCACCCGACCTCGATCCACTGGCACGGCATCCTGCTGCCCGCCAACATGGACGGCGTGCCCGGCCTGAGCTTCAACGGCATCGGCCCCGGCGAGACCTACCACTACCACTTCGAGCTGAAGCAGTCGGGCACCTACTGGTACCACAGCCACTCCATGTTCCAGGAGCAGGCTGGTCTGTACGGCGCGCTTCTCATCGACCCGGCCGAACCGGCGCCGTACCACCACGACCGCGAGCACGTGATCATGCTGTCGGACTGGACCGACATGGACCCGGGCGCGCTGTTCCGCCGCATGAAGAAGCTGGCCGAGCACGACAACTACTACAAGCGCACCCTGCCCGACTTCCTGCGCGACGCGAAACGCGACGGCTGGTCGGCGGCGCTGTCCGACCGTGGCATGTGGGGCCGGATGCGGATGACGCCCACCGATATCTCCGACATCAACGCGCACACCTATACCTACCTGATGAACGGTACCGCCCCGGCCGGCAACTGGACCGGCCTGTTCCGCAGCGGCGAGAAGGTGCTGCTGCGCTTCATCAATGGCGGGTCGATGACCTACTTCGACGTGCGCATTCCTGGCCTGAAGATGACCGTGGTCGCTGCCGACGGCCAGTACATCCACCCGGTGAGCATCGATGAGTTCCGCATCGCCCCGGCCGAAACCTACGATGTGATCGTCGAACCGAGCGGCCAGGACGCCTTCACCATCTTCTGCCAGGACATGGGCCGCACCGGCTACGCCGCCGGAACACTGGCGGTTCGCCATGGCCTGCAGGCACCGATTCCCGCGCGCGACCCACGTCCGTTGCTGACGATGAGCGACATGGGTCACGACATGGGCAGTGGTGGCCACGGCGGTCACGACATGGCTGCGATGAAAAGCATGGAAGGTGGCTGCGGCGCCAGCATGGGCCACGGCGCGCACGGCGGCGGCGATGCCGCCAGCAAGGCACCGAAGCACCCTGCCAGCGAACGCAACAACCCGCTGGTGGACATGCAGAGCTCGGCCTCCGAACCGAAGCTGGACGACCCCGGCATCGGCCTGCGCGATAACGGCCGCCAGGTGCTGACCTACGGCGCGATGCGCAGCCTGTTCGAAGACCCGGATGGCCGCGAGCCGAGCCGCGAGATCGAACTGCACCTGACCGGACACATGGAGAAGTTCTCCTGGTCGTTCGATGGCATCCCGTTTGCCAGCGCCGAACCACTGCGGCTGAACTACGGCGAGCGCATGCGCATCGTGCTGGTCAACGACACCATGATGCAGCACCCGATCCATCTGCACGGCGTGTGGAGCGATCTGGAAAACGCACAGGGCGAGTTCCAGCTGCGCAAGCACACCATCGACATGCCGCCGGGCACCCGCCGCAGCTATCGCGTGCGCGCCGATGCACTCGGCCGCTGGGCCTACCACTGCCATCTGCTGTACCACATGGAAGCGGGCATGATGCGCGAAGTGAGGATCGAAGAATGAGCCGCTCACTGCTTTCCCCCAGCCTGCTGGCCCTGGGCCTGGCCGCTGCATTGCCCGTGTTCGCGCAGTCGCACGCTGGTCACGACATGGCCGCGATGGATCCGCCCGCGAAGACCGTGAAGGCACCGGTCGAACCGGTCGATCATTCGAAGATGGATCATTCGAAGATGGATTCGGGTGCGATGGACCACTCAGCCATGGATCACTCGAAGATGGACCATGGCGCGAGGCAGCCGGCGACGATGGACCATTCCACGATGGATCATTCCACGATGGACCACGCCGCGATGGGCCACGGATCGCCTGCACCGACCGAACCGCGCGAACCCATCCCGGTGCCGACCGACGCCGACCGCGCCGCGGCCTTCCCGCCCATCGCCCACGGTGCGATGGAGCATGCGCCGGAGATCAACAGCCTGCTGCTGATCGACCGTCTGGAACATTGGGATGGCAAGAGCAGCAATGGTCAGGCCTGGGAGGCGACCGGTTGGATCGGCGGCAACATCAACCGCCTGTGGCTGCGCACCGATGGCGAACGCAGCCGTGGCCGCACGGAATCGTCGTCACTGGAAGCACTGTATGGCCGCAGCGTGTCGCCATGGTGGGACGTGCTGGTCGGCGTGCGCCAGGACTTCCGCCCGGCCGACTCGCGCACATGGGCGGCCGTCGGCATCCAGGGCCTGGCGCCGTACAAGTTCGAGAGCTCGGCCACGCTGTACATGGGCTCCGGCGGCCAGGTGCTGGCCAAGGCCGAGGTCGAGTACGACGTGCTGCTGACCAACCGCCTGATTCTGCAGCCGCTGCTGGAAGCCACCGTCGCGGCCAAGGACGAGAAGGAGTACGGCATCGGCCGTGGCCTGAACAAGGTCGAAGCCGGGCTGCGACTGCGCTATGAGTTCAGCCGCCGCTTCGCGCCCTACATCGGCATCAGCCACGAACGCACGTTTGGTGACACCGCCGACTATGCCGGTGACCACGCGCGCGACACGCGCTGGGTGGCTGGCGTGCGCATGTGGTTCTGAGCAGCAGATCGTGAGCAATGGCCAGCCCCGGCAGCCGCCGGGGCCGGCTACACTGCGCCACGTTCCAATGCAGGCACCGCCATGTCGTTGCAGATCCGCCGCGCCACCCTTGCCGACGTCGACGCGCTGTCGGCCATCGCGATTGCCACCTACAACGAAACCTGGGGCGATTCCTATCCGCCGCAGGAGCTGCACGGTTTCCTGCAGGCGCACTACAGCAGCGAGCCGCAGCGCATCGAACTGTCCGATCCACACAGTGCCATCTGGCTGTTGATGGACGGTGACGCCGTGGTCGGCTATCTGGCCGCCGGTGCCAACACCCTGCCGCACACGGATGCACGCGACGGCGACATCGAACTGAAGCGGTTCTACATCCTGGCCGCACACCAGAACGGCGGCCATGGTGCACGCATGATGGACGCGTTCATGGCCTGGCTGGACCAGCCGCAGCGCCGCACCCTGTGGGTGGGCGTGTGGGAAGAGAATTTCGGCGCACAGCGCTTCTATGCGCGTTACGGCTGCAGCAAGGTTGGCGAGTACGACTTCATCGTCGGCGACACCCACGACCGCGAGTTCATCCTGCGGCGGCCGTGATCACGCGCTCCATGTAGAGTCGAGCCATGCTCGACTGCACCTGATCCGTAGAGTCGAGCTTGCTCGACTATTGGTAACAAGAGCCAGTCGAGCAAGCTCGACTCTACAACGCCTCAGAAGTCGAACAGCTCCGACAGGAAGCTGTCCTTCTTCTTTTTCTTGTATCCGTGGCCCCGATTGTCCTCGTAGCGCTGGCCCAAGTGGCGGGTATCACGGTGCATCACCGGCGGCGGAGAGGATGCCGGATGCTGCTGTACAGGCGCGGGCGGCGGCACGGCCGCACCGGCACCGGCACCGGCACGCTCGATGATCTTGTCCAGTTCACCACGATCCAGCCACACGCCCCGGCAGCCGGGGCAATAGTCGATCTCGATGCCATGGCGTTCGGCCATCTGCAGGGTCTGGGTCTTGCACACGGGGCACAGCATCGGCATTGCTCCTGTCGGTCCTGCATCGACTGTACCTGTGCGGTGATGACTGTGCGGCAACGCATGACCGATGGCACAGGGACTTCCGACGCGTGCCGATGCGGCGGCAGTCGCACACACTGGGCCCCTGTTCCGCAGGGAGTGCGTACATGACCGCGTTGTCCCGCCTGCCCACCGCCGCGCGCCTGCTGCTGGTCCTGCTGGGCGTTGGCCTGGGCCTGAATCTGCGCGATATCGCTGCGGCCGCAGGGACTCCGATTCCCGCCCTGCCCATACCCTACGGCGGCAGCCTGCTGGACAACGCGCTGGCGGTGCTGTTGGCACTACTGCTGGCCACGCTGCTGCGGCCCCGTGGCATGGGCCTGCTGGGCAGCCTCGGGCTGCGCGGGAATGGTTGGGGCGGCCCGATGTGGGTGTTGCTGGCCAGCCTGCCGTGCTGGCTGGGCCTGGCGATGCTCGGCACCCCGAACACCGCGCTGACCGCGCTGGACGCCACGATGCTGGCCGTGCTGTTCCCACTGGCCGAGGAAGTGCTGTTCCGCGGCCTGGGCTTCGTGCTGCTGGTGAAGATCGTGCGTGGTCCGTGGCCGCTGCTCGCGCTGCCGCAGGCGCTGCTGTTCGGCATGGTGCACTGGCTGGGCTTCGGTGGGTTCGACGGTGGCGGCATCGCGCTGTTCGTCGGCGCGGTGATCGCCCTCGGCGGCTTCATCTTCGCCTGGCTCGACCACCTCGACGGTGACACCCTGTGGTGCGGCCTGGTCCTGCACGTTTCGATGAACCTGGCCTGGAATGTGTTCAGCCTTGATGACGCCGTCGCGCTCGGCTGGCAGGCCACCAGCCTGCGCATCGGCACCGCCCTGCTCGCGGTCGCAATCCTGGCCTGGTACGTGCGCCGCCAACGGCGCGGACAGCTGTAACGCCCACTTAGCTTGCCGTGCACGCCGGGCTCACTACCGGCTTGCGCATACTTGCGCGCCTTTCGCTCCCCCTGTTGTCCGGAGTTGCCGCGTCATGTTGCTGTCCAAGCGCTTTGTGGAACCGCGCGTCCTGCTGATCGAGGACGCCGAGGAAACCCAGGAACTCAGTCGCCTCGCCCTGGAAAGCCAGGCCTGCCAGGTCACCGCTGTCAGCAGCGCCGAGGCCGCACTGGGCCTGCTCAACGCCGGCGAACCGTTCGACCTGCTGTTCACCGACGTCTGCCTGGGCGGCATCAGCGGCATCGAAACCGCCAACCGCGTGCGTGAGCACCTGCCGCAGCTGCCGATCCTGGTCACCTCCGGCATGGACCAGCACCGCGTGCTGCCGCAGCTGCGCGCCGGCATCCACTTCCTGCCCAAGCCGTACAGCATGAGCGAGCTGCTCGATGCCATCCGGCTGTGCTTCCGGCACGCAGCGGATGCCACGCTGATACCGCCGCCGCAGGCCAGCGCGGCCTGAGGCAATCATCCACGCCTGGCGTGGATCTACTGATTCCGTTTCTCTTCGGCATGGATCCACGTCAACACCACCGGTAGATCCACGCCATGCGTGGATGCAGCCTCCCCATCAACCGCCGGTGTACGGCCCTTCACCCGGCATCACCTCCAGCAGTGCGCGAGTGATCACCCGCGGGTAAACCGTGAGATGGTCCTCACCGTCAATCACCACGTTGTCCACATTCAACTTGCGACCCGTGCGCTTCAGCTGGGCAGTGAAGTCCGCGGTCTGCCTCAGCATGTCGTTGCCGGTTGAATAACGCGGCCCTGGCTTGTCCGTCTCGTAACTGCCCACCGACAGCAGCACGCGCGTAGGCTGCGCAGGGATGACGGCGCCATCCTGCATGCGCGGCAGCAGAAGCTGGTCGAACCACAGCGAAGGACTGGACAGGATGTAGGTGCTGAACATGTCCGGTTGTGTGGTCAGCACATAGGCACCGAACAGCGCGCCATAGGAATGACCAGCGAACATGCGCCGGGCAGGATCGGTGCGATAACGCGCATCGACCATCGGCAGCACCTGTGCGGCCAGGAAATCACGGTAGTGCGCGGCACCGCCGTAGGTGACGTCATCACTGTAATAGCCATCGACCGTGCGCGCCGGATTGCTGGGCGTGTAGTCGCGCGAGCGGCTCTGCTTTGAAGTCAGGCCTTCCTGCGGCGGCAAACCGACCAGGATGAAATTCTCGATGTTGACGCCCTGCTGCCCCACCAGATTGCGCACGCTGCGCACCAGCGGGAAGCTGTACAGCGCATCGGTCACGTACAGGACCGGATAGTGCTTTTCCGGATGCGCCGCATAATCGGCCGGCAGCGCCACCCAGATCGGGTAGTCGCGCCCCACCGGGTCATGTACGCGCAGCGCTTCGGTATCCGGCAGCACTACGCCCGGCACCGCCGTTGCCGCGCTTTCCTTCGCGTCACTCTGCGTTGCCGGTGGTGCCACCGACATCGCACAGCCACTCACGGCCAGGCAGGCCGCCACACTCCATCCACGCACACGCTGCATCCACGCTCTCCCGTTGCGGGCGGCGCCCTCAGGTGGCGCCGCTACCGCATCCTCACACGTCATGCGGTGCAGTGCCACGCCGGATCAGGGCGACGCCGGCGGCGGTGCCGGGAACAGCGTGCGCAGCGCCTGCAAGGCGGCTGGGTGATAGATCGTGGCGTGGGTTTCCTCCGGCAGCGGCAGGTACTTCACCAGCGGCGACGGCGACGCCTGCTGCAGCAGCGTGGCCAACTGCGCGGCGGACGCAGCCAGCTCCGGCTGCCCACTGCTGGCCAGGAACACGCGCGGCTGCGCACGCGTCACCGCCGGCAACTGCTTGGCCGCAGCGGCCAACATCGTGCCCCGATTCCACCACAGGCTGGGGTCCAGCGCGATGTAGCTGTTGAACAGTGTCGGCTCCTGCAGCAACGTCTCGACCACGAACAGTCCAGCCAACGACTCGCCGATCAGCGCGCGCTCGTCGGTGGTCGGGTAGCGTTGGCGCACCTGTGGCATCAGTTCGTCGCGCAGAAAGCTGCGGTAGGCCGCTGAACCGCCGATGCGGGGCGCGATCTTCTGGTCTTGCGGGTCGCTGCTGGGGCCCGTCATGTCGCGGCGGCGCTCGGTGTTCTCGATGCCTACCAGCAGGAACGGACGCATGCTGCCGTTGCCGCTCAGCACCTGCACCAGCCCGGCCACATGCAGGAAGTCCTCGCCGATGCCGCCATCGGCCATGTACAGCACCGGCAACGCCGCCTTCGGGTCCAGGCCCCACGGCTGCGGGCGGTAGACATTGATGCGGCGGGTTTCGCCCAGCGCCTTCGATTCAATGGTGAAGGTCTCGCCGATGACCAGCGGGGTTGCGGCGGCGGCCTGTGCGGACGGCGCCGGCTCGGCGGCCATCAACGGCGCGGCGGAGACAGCGGACAACAACAGCGACAGCACGATCAAGCGCATGGAGCGGCCCATCCTGGGAAAGTGCCGAGCATAACGCCAAGGCCAAGGCGTCGGCCGATTCGGCAAGCCTGCACGTATGCTACGGCGCTGCGCGATGCTTGAACTGTATCGGGAAATGACTGCAATCGGGTTTGCTAGCATTCGTCGTTTCCTACAAGGAGTTGGGACATGGGAGGCTTCAGCATTTGGCACTGGATCATTCTTCTGGCGGTCGTCCTGATCCCGGTCGGCATCGCAGCCGTCATCGCAGCGATTGTTCTCAGGCGAAAGTAGATCCACGCCATGCGTGGATGCGCATTCTGGGGATGCCTCAAGCGCATCCGCGATGGCACGCGCGAAGCGTGCCGCCGTTGGCATGCTGACCGTGGCGGAAATGCTGCACGCCGCTGAGCACTGCCGGTCGATGACCACGCCCGACTGCCATCTGGATGAAGGGGGGGCGATGGGTTGTTCTTCGCCTGCCGCAGGCTGGCGGAACGGGTGTGCCGGGATATCCGGCCGGCGTACCCGCCGTTGTACCCAGAACCGGTCCATACTTGGGACGGGCTGGTCGCCAGTCCCTTCGAAACCTACAAGGAGGTTTGCATGTTGAGTGCCGTACTCATCGCCGCGCTGGCCGCCAGCCCGGCCGCGCCCGTACCGTATGCCGATTGCCTGCTCGGCAACATCCAGCCCGGACTGTCTGATCGTGCCGTGCAACTGGTGCAGGAGGCCTGCGCTGCAAAGCATCCGGAGAGCTTCGCCGCAGCAATGGAACTGGAACGCAGAACCAACCTGCAGCGGCTCACCTATTTCGAGGCGGCAAGAGCGGAGGCGGCACGTTCTGCGAATGCGGCAGCAACGGCCGCACAGGAGGCTGCCGACGCGGCGGCGGCTAAAGCGAAGAATGCGCGGACGAAGTAGTTGCCCTGGACGAGCGCCACAAAAAAGGCACCGCATTGCGGTGCCTTTCTGAATGACCTGGGTCATTGGATGCAATGGTGGGCCGTGAAGGATTCGAACCTTCGACCAAAAGATTAAAAGTCTTCTGCTCTACCGACTGAGCTAACGGCCCATTGCACTGCCCCAGCCTTTCGGCGGGGTGGGCATTCTACCCTACTTTGCCGGGCCGGGTGAAACCCTGGTGCGTCGAGGTTGCCGGCCAGCGGCCGGCACTACCCCGATCTGGGCCGCCGGCTTAAACCTTCCGGGCCTCCGTCGCATCCCATCTGTGATCCTTCCCCGGAGCCACGGATGCGCCTGCCCTTCTGCCTCATTGCCGCCCTGCTGGTGCCCTGCGCAGCACTGGCCGCCCCGCCCCAGGTCGTCACTGATGATATCGGCCGCTTCTGGGCTACCTATGACGCCGTGCGCACCGAGCCCGACGTTGAACGCCAGGTCGCACTGGTGCAGGAGCGCTACATCGATCCGGGCAGCCCCGGCCTGCATGCGCTGATGCAGGTGCGCAACTACACCGCCCGCGAATACGCCACGGCCATGCGTACGTGGCCGCGCTTCTGGACGTCGGTACGGCCATTGACCGCCAACGCGCAGCAGGCCAGCGCCACCCTGGAACGGGACCTGGCTGCGTTCCGGGAGCTTTACCCCGCCCTGCGCCCCGCCAACATCACCTATGCGGTCGGTGTTCTGCGTACCGGCGGCACGACGCTGGGTGACAAGGTGCTGATCGGAGCGGAGATGGCGCTGGGCGATGAGCGCGTGGACGTGAGCGAGCTGCCGGAGCCGATGCGCAGCCGCCTGCGGATCTTCTACGACAGCCGCCCGGGGGCGAACAACGCGCAGAACAACCTGCACGAGTACGTGCATACGCAGCAGCGCGAGACCACCGGCAGCCTGGCCCAGTACGCGGTGCGCGAGGGTGTGGCCGAGTATGTGGCGGAGCGGCTGAGCGGGCGCCGGCCGGCATTATCCTTCTACGACTACGGCGCAACACACGAGGCGGAAATCCGCGCACGCTTCATTGCTGAGATGAACGGGGAAAATCTCGACAACTGGCTCTACAACAGCGCCCGCAATCCGTTCGGGGTGAGTGATGTGGGGTACTACGCCGGGTATCGCATCGCGCAGGGGTACATGCGGCAGCAGGCCGATGAGAAGGCGGCGATCGCGCGGATGATCGAACTGGACTATGCCGATCCGGAGGCAGTGCGGGCGTTT
Organism: Stenotrophomonas sp. SMYL8; assembly: GCF_036320065.1. Lineage (NCBI taxonomy): Bacteria > Pseudomonadati > Pseudomonadota > Gammaproteobacteria > Lysobacterales > Lysobacteraceae > Stenotrophomonas > Stenotrophomonas sp. SMYL8. The sequence continues at coordinate 53,533 of NZ_JAWIRR010000022.1, read as the reverse complement.
ATTGACGCGTCGGGGTGGTTACGGCAGCGGTAGCGCCGGGCCATGCCCTGCGGACAGTGCCAACCAAGGTTGGCACCCACGGGAATGCCGGCCAGCGGCCGGCACTACCAGATTCCAGACCCCGGCGGCGCCGGGCCATGCCCGGCACCCGTATTTCAGGCGTACAGCGTCGGGTCGGCTACGCCGGCCTCGGTGAAGCCCTGCGCGCGCAGGCGGCAGGCATCGCAGTGGCCGCAAGCGGCGCCGTTGGCGTCGGCGTTGTAGCAGGACACGGTCAGGCCGAAGTCCACGCCCAGGCGCACGCCTTCGCTGACGATCTGGCCCTTGCTGAGGAACTGCAGCGGTGCGTGCACCTTGATGCCCGCGCCTTCCACGCCCGACTTGGTGGCCAGGTTGGCCAGCGCCTGGAACGCGGCCACGAACTCGGGACGGCAGTCCGGGTAGCCGGAGTAGTCCACGGCGTTGACGCCGCAGAAGATGTCGTTGGCGCCGAGCACTTCGGCCCAGCCCAACGCCAGCGACAGCATGATGGTGTTGCGCGCCGGCACGTAGGTGACCGGAATGCCGGCACCGCCGGCCTCGGGCACGTCGATGTCGTCGGTCAACGCCGAGCCGCCGATGCTGCGCAGGTCCACGTCCACGGTCTTGTGCGCGATAACGCCCAGGGCCTTGGCCACGCGGGCGGCGGCATCCAGTTCGGAAGTATGGCGCTGGCCGTAGCGCACGCTCAGGGCATGCACGGCGAAGCCCTGTTCCTGGGCCATGGCGATGACGGCGGCTGAATCCATGCCGCCGGAGAGAAGCACGACTGCCTTCTTCATGGGTAAAACATCCGGTTGGGAGGGGAAAGCCAGCACGCTGTCCCGCGCCGGAGCTACATCAGGGAACGCTGCCTGGGCTCATCGGCCCGGCTCGTCGTTCCACAGGATTTTATGCAACTGCATCTGGAAGCGCACCGGCAGCCGGTCCTCGACGATCCAGTCGGCCAGCTGGCGCGCGGTGATCTCACCCTTGCTCGGCGAGAAGAACACGGTGCAACGCTTCACCAGATCGTGCTCGGCCAACAGGGACTTGGCCCAGTCGTAATCCTCGCGGCTGCAGATGACGAACTTGATCTGGTCGCGGGCGGTCAGCAACGGCAGGTTGTCCCAGCGGTTGCGCGCCACTTCGGCCGAACCCGGGGTCTTGATGTCGACCACGCGCGATACCCGGGGGTCCACAGCGCTGACGTCCAGCGCACCGGAGGTTTCCAGCGAGACATCCATGCCGGCGTCGCACAGCTTCTGCAGCAGTACCAGGCAGCGCTTCTGTGCCAGCGGCTCGCCACCGGTCACGCAGACGTGGCGCACGCCCTGGGCCAGTACCTCGGCCACGATGTCGTCGATGTCCCACCAGGTACCGCCATGGAAGGCATAGGCGGTGTCGCAGTACTGGCAACGCAGCGGGCAGCCGGTCAGGCGCACGAACACGGTCGGCCAGCCGGCGGTATCGGCTTCGCCCTGCAGCGAGGTGAAGATCTCGGTGATCTTCAGGCGTGGCAGGGGCGACTGCACGATCTCACTGGGCGTGGCGGCGGCGCTGGACGAGGTAACGGCGGTCATGGCGGGGACTTCTTGGTGGGACACGTGGCGGGTGGGCTACCGTGGCCGGTAACGAAAGCAGCCGAGCATGGCTCGGCTCTACAACTGCAGCCGGTCGGGTCTGGCCCAGTCGGTAATGCAGGCCGCCGGGCATGGCCCGGCGCTACCGGATCCGGGCGGGTTTGCCGGTCCGGAAACGAAAGCAGCCGAGCGTGGGCTCGGCTCTACAGGACACGTATTGTACGCCCGGTCAGCGGATCAGCGAATCTGCTTGCCGAGGCGGATCGACTGCAGGCGGTCCTGCGCGGTGCGCGCGGCGTCCGAGCCAGGGTACTGCGCCACGACGGTCTCCAGCGTCTGCTGGGCCTGGTCGACCTTGCCCTCGCCATACTGCGAGAGGCCGACCTTGAGCAGGCCGCCAGCGGCCTTGTCGTGGGTCGGATAGCGCGAGAGCAGTTCACGGAACTGGGTCTCCGCCATCGGGAAATTGCGTGTGGCGTAGTAGCTCTCGCCCAGCCAGTACAGCGCGTTCGGCGCGTAGACGCCGTTCGGGTACAGCTGCAGGAAGCTCAGGAACAGCTGCGCCGAATCATCGTACTTGCCGGCCTTCAGCGAATCGAAGGCGACGTTGTAGGAGGTGCGCTCGTCGCCGGTGGCGGCAAGGCTGCCGGCATCACCATGGACGGAAGGCGGCCGCTCGGAAGTGGCCGCCGCTGCGGGTTTTGCCGGGGCCGGGGCGGCCTTCGGCGCGCTCGCCGGAACGGGCGGCAGGGCCGGGGCGGCATTGCCCCCTTCCAACCGGTTCAGGCGGCTGTCCAGATCCAGGTACTGGTCCTGGGCGGACTGCTTGAGCTGGGCGTTGTCGTGCTGCAACTGCTCGATCGAGGCCTGCAGGCTGGTGACCTGCTGCCGCAGCTGATTGATCTGGTTCAACAGGTCCTGGTTGGCACTGTTGTTGTACATCTGCTGCTCGATCGCGCCAACGCGGCCGGCCCGGCTCTGTCGCTGTGCTGGCGCGGGTGCGCCACCCAGGAGGGCTGCCGCAACGACCAGCATCAGTTTGATGCCAATACGCATGGATTACTGCGCGGTGTAGACGATTTCGACGCGACGGTTCTGCGACCAGCAGGACTCGTTCGACTCGGTGCAGACCGGACGCTCTTCACCGTAGGACACGACGGTCAGCTGCGAAGCCGAGCCACCGTTGGCCTGCAGGGCCGAGTTGACGCCGTTGCCACGACGCTCGCCCAGGGCCTGGTTGTACGCGCGCGAACCGCGCTCGTCGGTGTGGCCCTGCAGGGTGATGCGCGAGGACGGACGGTCACGCAGGTACTTGGCGTGGCACGCCATGATGGCCTGGAATTCCGGCTTCACGTCTTCCTTGTCCAGGTCGAAGTAGACAACGCGCTGGCGCAGGCAAGCGTCGGTGTCCAGGTCGCCCGGGCCGTACAGGCCGGAGGTCGACGGACCGGTCGGGGTGGTGGTCGAGGTGCCGGTGTCAACCGGGGCTGCCGGCTCTTCCTTCACCTTCTTCGAGCAACCGGCCAGGACGGCCACAGACAGCAGGGAAACAAGCAGAACGCGGGTGGACTTGTTCATGGCGATACCTTTGTGGCTCCTAGGCCGATGAGGGGTTCAAGACAGCGAAAATATTAACACTCTTTTAGCGCTGGGTACGGTATGGGGACCATGCCGGTTCGCGCACATCTCCGTCAGCCAGAACCAACCGCTGGCGCACGCGCGCATCGGCAGAAACGGCGTACAGCACACCACGGCCACCCTCGCGGGCGGCGTACAACACCATGCTTGCGTTGGGCGCAAAGCTCGGAGATTCATCCAGCGAACCCGGGGACAGCGTGCTCCAGCGGGGCGAACCCAGCGAGCTGTCCATCATCGCGATCTTGTAGCTGTTGCCCGAGCCCTGGGCGACGGCGATCTTCTTGCCATCGTAGGACACCGAGGGCTTGGCATTGTAGTTGCCCTGGAAGGTCACGCGCTCGGCGCTGCCGCCGCCCGCACCGACCTTGTAGACCTGCGGACGGCCGCCGCGGTCGGAGGTGAAGTACACCGCGCTGCCGTCCGGTGCCCAGGTCGGCTCGGTATCGATGGCGAAGTGGTTGGTCAGCTGGGTCAGCTGCTTGCTGCCCAGATCCATCACGTAGATTTCCGGGTTACCCGAACGCGACAGGGTCAGGGCCAGCTTGCGGCCGTCCGGCGAGAACGCCGGGGCGCTGTTGATGCCGCGGAAGCTGGTGACCAGCTCACGCGCACCGGTGCCGATGTTCTGGATGTAGATGGCCGAATTGCCACGCTCGAAGCTGACGTAGGCCAGCTTGCTGCCATCCGGGCTCCACGACGGCGACAGCAGCGGCTCGGCCGAACGCACGATGGTCTGCGGGTTGTAGCCATCGGAGTCGGCCACCATCAGCGCGTAGCGCATGGCGTCGCCCTTGCCGCTGGCGGTCACGTAGGCGATGCGGGTCCAGAAGGCGCCGCGCACACCGGTGATCTTCTCGTAGATGGCGTCGGCCATCTGGTGGGCGACGTCACGCATGGCGTTGCCACGGGCGGTCATCGCCAGGCCCAGCAGGCGCTCGCCCTTCGGTACGTCGAACAGTTCGTACTCGACACGGTAGGCGCCGGCACCGGCGTCGAGCACGCGGCCGACCACGATGTAGTTCTGCTTCAGCGCGCGCCAGGTGGCGAACTGGATGTCGCCGCCCCGCACGGGCTTTTCGACGATCTGTGCTTCCGGCAGCGTGCGGAACTGGCCCGAACGCTCGAGGTCGGCGCGGACCACGCCGGCGACGTCGGTCTGCGGTGCAGCCGCCGAACCCTGGTAGGGCATCGGCACGATGGTGATCGGCAGCGCGGAGGCATTGCCGCCGATGATGTCGATATCCAGCCCCTTCTGCTGCGCGACGGCAGCAAAGGGCAGCAACAGGGCCGCAAACACGGCAAGCCAGCGAGGCATCTTTTTCATGGAGCGCTCAATAGGGGGAAACCGGAACGAGGGATAACAAAGCGGGAGTGAACCGCTTCGCAATCATGAACCAAGGGTACGTGAATTCCGGGTCAGTTCCAGCCCGTCCTCTCACGCACCGTTAACGTCGTGGCTAACATCGCACCGCCTGCCCCGGCCACACCGCCCCGCAGGGTGGTATTCCACAGCAGCCCCCAGCCTGCCCGGCTGAAACCGGGCCCGCCAGAGGCAAGCGCGACATCCTTGGGCGCAGGTGACCCGAGAGCCACCTTGCCCTGCCCGCCTCAGCGATCCTGGGCAGTAAAGGTGAAGTTGAGCGTGCGTGCGAACACCGACTCGAAGCCGCGGTACGGCAGCGGCTGCGCGTTGAGCACGGCGGCCTCGATCGAACGCTTGCCGGCCTCGTCGTACGGGCAGTTCGGGCTGACCTTGGCCTGCATCACCGTGCCCCCCGGAATCTGGGTGATGGTGATCTGGCAACGCTGGCCGAGCGGCACCGTATCCGGGCGCACCCACTGCGACAGCACCTTGGCCTGGATCGCGGCCGCGTACTTGGCCGAAAGATCATCGCTGTTGCCACCGCCACCGGCGGCCGGCTGGGAGGCACCGCTGGAACCGGCAGCGGCACTGCCGGCAGCATTACGAGCGGCTGCCACCTGGCGCAGCTTCTGCTCGGCCAGCTTGGCTTCCTTCTCGGCCTGCTCGCGGCGGGCACGGATCTCGGCGATCTTCTTCTGCTTCTCGGCCTCGGCCTTGTCAGCCGCCACGCGCTCCTGCTCGGCCTGCTTCTTCTTTTCGTCCGCTTCCTGCTGCTTGGCCAGGCGCAGCTTCTGCTCCGCTTCTTCCTGGCGCTTGCGTTCGGTCAGGTCGATCTGTTCCTGGCGGCGCTTGGCTTCCTGTTCCTGCTTGGCCTTCTCCTGCGAGATGGCCAGCGCGCTCACCGCTTCCTGGTCCTTGGTGTCTGGCTGCGCGACACGCTCCTGCGCCTGTTGCTGCTGCGGCGTGGGGGCGTCCTGCGGGCGCGGTTCGGGAATCGGCTGCGGCGGCGGGATGGTGTCTTCAGGCACCGGGATCGGCTCGGCCACCGGCGGCGGCAGGTCCTCCAGCTTCTCCGACTGGCGCAGGGCCTGGCGCGCGGCGGAGGCCTCGGACGCGGACAGCGCCAGGCTGGCCTCGACCGAGGGGTCGCCGGCGGCGGCATCGGTGTTGCGCTCGGGCGACCAGAACCAGGCCACGATGAACACCAGCGCGACCAGCAGGTGCACCAGCAACGCCAGCGCCAGGGGCAGGCCCCAGCCGGGTTCGCGCTGATGCGGGGGTGGCAGGGCGTCAGCGTGCATCGGTGGCCAGGCCTACCTTGTCTACCTTGGCGCGCTTGATCACATCCATTGCACCAATGACCTTTTCATAGGCCACGGCGCGGTCGGCGGCGACGATCACGCGCACGCCCTTGTCCTGGGCGGCGATGCCGGCCAGACGGCCTTCCAGTTCCTCGGCCGACACGGCGGTCGGGTCCTTGGCGTCGGGCAGCTTCAGGCTGAGCTGGCCGTCCTGGCGCACCGAGACGATCACCGGATCCTGCTTGCTCTCCAGCGCCTTGGCGTTGGACTGCGGCAGGTCGACGTCGAAGCTCAGGGTGAGCAGCGGCGCGGTGACCATGAAGATGATCAGCAGCACCAGCATGACGTCGATGTAGGGAACGACGTTGATTTCCGATTTCAGCTTGCGGCGCTTGCGGCGACCGATGGCAGCGGACATGGCTTGGACTCCCGGGTCAGGCGCTTACTCGTCGCCAGCGCTCTGGCGCTGCAGGATGGAGCTGAACTCTTCGGCGAAGGTCTCGAACCGCACCGACATGCGCTCCACGCGCGTGGTGAAGCGGTTGTAGGCCCACACCGCCGGGATCGCCACGAACAGGCCGATGGCGGTGGCGAACAGTGCCTCGGAGATGCCCGGCGCGACGGCGGCGATGCCGGCCTGCGCACCGCTGCTGATCATGTCGTGCATGGTCACCATGATGCCGAACACGGTACCGACCAGGCCCACGTAAGGCGCGGTCGAGCCGATGTTGGCCAGCAGTTCCAGGTTGCGCTCAAGCTGGTCCACTTCGCGGGTGTAGGTGGTGCGCATGGCACGCTGTGCGCCTTCCAGCTGGGCACGACCGTCCAGGCGGCGCTTGTCGCGCAGGCGGGTGTACTCGCGGAAGCCGGCTTCGAAGATGGCTTCCAGGCCGCCGACATTGCGGCTGCGGTCGGTGGCCGAGCTGTACAGCTTGCCCAGGTCCGCACCGGACCAGAAGCGGTTCTCGAACTCGTCGGCTTCGCGGGTGGCCTGCTTGAACACGCGGGCCTTGCGGAAAATGATCACCCAGCTGACGAACGAGCCGACCAGCAGCAGCAGCACGATGATCTTCACCGGCAGGCTGGCCTTGGCCATCAGTTCGAGGTAGTTGATGCCGCCGCCAGTGGTGGCCTGGGCAAGGGTCTGTGTCGCGGCGTTGCTGACATCGGCCGGCAGTGCCTCGGTGACCGTGGCCTGCAGGGCCAGGAGCGTTGCGATCATCCGTTGTTCCTCAGTGTTCGGATTCGGGGTGGAGGTGGGGTTGCAGCACGGCAAGGACGGCCTCGTCCATGCCACGCGGGCGGAAACTGGCCGCTTCCAGTGCGGCGATGCGGACCTGCGCCGACAGCAGCAGCTCGCCGTCGCGCAGGATCTGCTGGTCGAAGACCATGCTGGCCCTCTTCAGCTGGACCAGGCGGGCACTCACCTGCAGGGTGTCATCCAGCCGTGCCGGCTTGATGAAATCCATCTGCATCGAGCGCACCGCAAAGACCATCCCGTGCTCGGCGCGCATGCGCTCCTGGCCGTAGCCCAGCGCACGCATCCATTCGGTCCGGGCCCGTTCCATGAAGGCCACGTAGCGGGCGTGGTAGACCACGCCACCTGCGTCGGTATCTTCCCAGTAAATGCGTGTCGGCCAACTGAATCGGGGCTCAACCGACATCGGGGACCTCCGCGAACAGGTCCTGCGGCGGGTTCTTCGGCTTCAGGCCCATGTGCCGGTAGGCCTTGTGGGTGGCCATGCGGCCACGCGCGGTGCGCACCAGGAAGCCCTGCTGGATCAGGTATGGCTCGACCACGTCTTCCAGCGTGCCACGCTCTTCAGACAGCGCCGCGGCCAGCGATTCGATGCCGACCGGGCCGCCATCGAAGTAGTCGACCATGGTCTTGAGCAGGCGCCGGTCAAGCTCGTCGAAGCCTTCCGGGTCAACCTTGAGCATCTTCATCGCAGCCTGGGCCACGGCCTCGTCGATGTGGCCGCCGGCCTTCACCTGCGCATAGTCGCGCACGCGGCGCAGCAGGCGGTTGGCGATACGCGGGGTGCCACGCGCGCGGCGTGCGATCTCGCCGGCGCCATCGGCGGTGCAGTCGATGGCCAGGATGGCTGCCGAGCGGCGCACGATCCGGGTCAGCTCCTCGACGCTGTAGAACTCCAGGCGCTGGACGATGCCGAAGCGGTCGCGCAACGGCGCGGTCAGCAGGCCAGCACGGGTGGTGGCACCGATCAGGGTGAACGGCGGCAGGTCGATCTTGATCGAGCGGGCGGCGGGGCCCTCACCGATCATGATGTCGATCTGGAAATCTTCCATCGCCGGGTACAGCACTTCCTCCACCACCGGCGACAGGCGATGGATCTCGTCGATGAACAGCACATCGTGCGGCTGCAGGTTGGTCAGCAGCGCGGCGAGGTCGCCGGCCTTCTCGATCACCGGGCCGGAGGTGACCCGCAGGGCCACGCCCAGTTCGTTGGCGATGACATGGCTGAGGGTGGTCTTGCCCAGGCCGGGCGGCCCGAAGATCAGCACATGGTCGAGCGCGTCGCCGCGCCCCTTGGCCGCCTGGATGTAGATCTCCATCTGCTCGCGCACCGGCACCTGGCCGAGGTAGTCGGCAAGGCGCTTGGGGCGGATGCTGGCGTCGGCGGCGTCATCCTCGCGGGTGGCGCCGGCGCCGATGATGCGGTCGTCGGTCATGTGCTGATTATGCGGCAAAAGCGCGGGCTTCGGCCGGGCTGCGCCCGGCACCCGCAGAGGCAACGGCAACGGCAACATCCAGAGCAACAGCCGAAGCGGGCGTCCTGGGGAATGGCGGGGTGGGTCCGCTTGCGGGGGACGCTGCAAGTACCCCTCCGGGGCCCGGCCCAGCCGCTGGCGGCTGTGCGTTCGGGCGCTTGCGAAGCAGTGCTTCGCAAGCAAAGCGCCCTCACCCATGTAAGCTCGGTCGCCGCTTGCTCGTGTGCGCAATCCTGCGCACACGGCAAGACCGGGGTTGGGCGTCCTGCCCAACCCGCCCGAGGCATGCCTCGGGCCCATGCGGCTCACGCCCCCGCAAGCGGACCCACCCCGCCTTCGACAGTTTCCTGCGGTCTGTCGGAACGGCGTTCTGCTTTGGTGGGTGCCGACCGTTGGTCGGCACGGTAGATCCAGGCGTGGAGGAAACTGGAGAGCAGAGTGGACCAAGCTTCAAGCGCGCGGCATCTCCGCAAGTGGAGCCCCCTTGTTGTTCAAGGGGGCGCGCCGACAGGCGGGGGGATAAGGTGGAATGCGCGGAACGCCGGCGCCCAAGGCGCCTGCGTTTCAAGGGGGCGCGCCGACAGGCGGGGGGATAAGGTGGAATGCGCGCGGGGCCCACGGTTTGCGCAGCAAATCGTGGGACGTAGCGCAGGTGGAGATTAGATCTCCACCTGCGCGCCCAGTTCCACCAATCTGTTGCCCGGAATCCGGAAGAACCCGGTCGCCGGAGCGGCGTTCCTGTGCATCAGCGCGAACAGCTTGTCGCGCCAGATCGGCATGCCACGGTTGGCGGTGGCGACGATGGTTTCGCGGCTGGCGAAGAAGGTGGTGTCCATCGGGTCGAAGTAGATGCCGCCGTGGTCGCACGAGCGCATCAGCGCCAGCGGCACGTCCGGGGTCTCCATGAAACCGAAGCGCACGTAGACGCGGTAGAACTCGTCGCCCACCGATTCGATCTTCAGCCGCTGCCCTTCCATCGCATAGGGAATGGGCAGGGTTTCCACGTGCAGGAACACGTTGCGCTCGTGCAGCACCTTGTTGTGCTTGAGGTTGTGCATCAGCGCATGCGGAGCCACGGTCGGGTCGGCGGTGAGGAATACCGCGGTGCCCGGCACGCGTACCGGCGGCGCCAGCATCAGGCCTGGCAGGAAGGTGTCCAGGCGGATGCCGTCCTTGCGGATCTCATCGCGCAGCAGCTCGCGGCCACGGCGCCAGGTGCGCATCATGGTGAACAGGAAGATGCCCAGCACCACCGGGAACCATGCACCCTGCAGCAGCTTGGCGCCGTTGGCGATGACGAAGCCGAGGTCGATGATGAAGAACACCACGCACAGCGGCAGCAGCCAGGCGCGCGCCTTCGGCCACAGCGAGCGGGCGACCAAGGCCAGCAGCAGGGTATCGATCAGCATGGTGGCCGACACCGAGATGCCGTAGGCCACGGCCAGGTTGGACGAGCTGCGGAACGCCAGCACCAGGCCGATCACCATCACCGCGATGCCCCAGTTGATGCCCGGGATGTAGATCTGGCCGATGGTGTCGTGCGAGGTGTGCTTGATGCGCATGCGCGGGATGTAGCCCAGCTGCATGGCCTGGCGCGATACCGAGAACGCGCCGGTGATGACCGACTGCGAGGCGATCACCGCCGCCATCGTGGCCAGGATGATCATCGGGTACAGCGCCCACGACGGCACGGCCTCGAAGAACGGGTTCTTCAGCGCCTCGGGGTGGTTGAGCACCAGTGCGCCCTGCCCCAGATAGTTCAGCACCAGGCACGGCAGCACGAAGAAGTACCAGGCGTGGCGGATCGGCTTGGCGCCGAAATGGCCCATATCGGCGTACAGCGCTTCGCCGCCGGTCACCGCCAGTACCACCGCACCGAGGATGAAGATGCCGTGCCAGCTGTGCTCCATGAAGAAGCGGATCGCCCACCACGGGTTGAAGGCTTTCAGCACTTCCGGCGCGTCGACGATGTTGTAGATGCCGATCGCCGCCAGCGAAATGAACCAGACCGACGTGATCGGGCCGAACGCCTTGCCGATCTTCTCGGTGCCGAAGCGCTGCGCGGCGAACACCATCAACAGCACCACCACCGTGATCGGCACGATGAAGGCATGCAGGCCTGGCGCGGCAACTTCCAGGCCTTCCACCGCACCCAGCACCGATATCGCGGGGGTGATCACGCCATCGCCGAAGAACAGCGAGGCACCGAAGATGCCGAGGATGCCGACCACATAGGCCGAGCGCGACCCGTTGCGCAGCGTGCGCTGGGTCAGCGCCATCAGCGCCATGATGCCGCCCTCGCCGTCGTTGTCGGCGCGCATGATGATGGTCACGTACTTCAGGGTGACCACGATGTTCAACGCCCAGAACGCCAGCGACAGCACGCCCAGCACGGTGTCATGGTCGCTGTTGAGCCCGTAGTGCGGCGAGAACGCCTCCTTCAGGGTGTACAGCGGGCTGGTGCCGATATCGCCGAAGACCACGCCGATCGCACCGATGATCAGCGCCAGGCCTCCGGCTGGAGGAGCGTGACCGTGGCCGCCGGGGGCAGCTGCGTGCGGGGTTTGACTGCTGGACATGGGACTCCTGGCGGGGCTCAGGCGGTTCGTTGGAGGAAAGGAAAGCGGGTCAGCGCAGCGCCGACTGCAGCGCCTTGCGGATCACGGTGGCCACTTCATCACCTTCATTGAAGGCATCGCGGGCCATCCGCGCCGCTTCGGCCGGCTTGTAGCCCAGCTGCTGCAGGGCCACGGTGGCATCGGACAGCGGATCGGCCGGGGCCGGACCACTGCCGGTCGGCAGTGCGCCACCGGCACCGAACTGGGCAGCGCGGTCGCGCAGCTCCAGCACCATGCGCTCGGCGGTCTTCTTGCCGATGCCCGGAATGCGGGTCAGCGCGGTGATGTCACCGGCCTGGACCATGCGCGCGAATTCCTCGACGGTGACGCCGGACAGCACGGCCAGCGCGATCTTCGCGCCGATGCCACTGACCTTCTGCACGTCGCGGAACAGGCGCCGCTCACCTTCGCGCAGGAAGCCGTACAGCGAGACGCTGTCTTCCTTCTGCGAGTAATGGGTGTACAGGGTGACCTCGCGGCCGAGCTCGGGCAGGTCGTAGAAGGTGCTCATCGGCGCCTCCAGCTCGTAGCCCACTCCGTTCACGTCCACCACCAGCCACGGCGGCGCCTTGTAGGCGACGATGCCGCGCAGTCGACCGATCATTGCGTGCAGCTCCTCATTTGCGGCCCCACGCCTGGCGGGCACTGAGCCCCAGGCGGTTGGCCGTTGCCCTTACGTGGGCATGGGTGATCGCCACTGCCAACGCGTCGGCCGCGTCGGCCTGCAGCTTGGTTTTCAGGTTGAGCATGAGCCCGACCATGTGTTGAACCTGTTGCTTTTCGGCGCCACCGCGCCCGACCACCGCCAGCTTGATCTCGCTGGCGGCGTATTCGTGCACCGGCAGGTCACGCAGCACCACGGCGGAAATCGCCGCGCCACGGGCCTGGCCCAGCTTCAGCGCCGAATCGGGGTTGCGGGCCATGAACACGCGTTCGATGGCCACTTCCTGCGGCTGGTACTCGCGGCACAGGTCAGCCAGGCCCAGCACCAGCAGCTTCATGCGCTGCGGGAAATCGTCGGCGCCGAGCAGCACCAGCGGCTGGTGGTGCACGTGGCTGACGCGGCCGGTGGCGTCGACATCAATGATGCCGACCCCGGTCCGCTGCGAACCGGGGTCGATGCCGAGGATGCGGGTCATGCTGCACTCCTGGCGGGGCGGAACGGGAGGCGCTGGCAGGCGTATGGGCTCATGACTGTCCGCGGTGACCGTTCAACGGCCCGCGCCCAGGCCGTCAAAGACGGCTCAGGCGTAGGCGTCGGCGCCGAGTTCGGCGTTGGAGTACACGTCCTGCACGTCGTCCAGGTCTTCAAGCATGTCCAGCAGCTTCTTGACCTGCAGGGCAACCTCGCCCTCGACCTTGATGTCGTTGTCCGCGCGGAAGGTGATTTCGGCGTGGTCGGCGACATGGCCAGCGGCGGCCATCGCATCCTTGACCGCGTTGAACGCGTCAGGGCTGGTGACCACGTCGATCGAGCCGTCGTCCGGGTAGACCACGATGTCATCGGCGCCGGCCTCGATGGCCGCTTCGGTGATGGCTTCCTCGTCGGCACCCGGGGCGAAGCTGAGCACGCCCAGGCGCTTGAACATGAAGGCGACCGAGCCTTCGGTGCCCATGTTGCCGCCGCACTTGCTGAACGCATGGCGGACATCGGCCACCGTGCGCACGCGGTTGTCGGTCAGGCAGTCGACGATCACGGCCACGCCACCCGGGGCGTAGCCCTCGTAGCGGATTTCCTCGTAATCGACGCCTTCCAGTTCACCGGTAGCCTTCTTGATGGCGCGCTCGATCACGTCCTTGGACATGTTCACGGCCAGGCCCTTGTCCACGGCCACACGCAGGCGCGGATTGTTGTTGGGGTCGCCTCCACCGCCGCGCGCGGCAACGCCGATCTCGCGGATGATCTTGGTGAAAATCTTGCCGCGCTTCGCGTCGGACGCGTTCTTGCGGGCTTCGATGGAGGGGCCTCTACCCATGGGTGCTACCGTCTGGCTGCTTCAGGATCAAGGCGCGGATTCTACCTGATCGGGGGCGGCAACCGTGTCTAGGGCGGAGGGATGCCGCCAGGTCATGCCCGGCGGAGAGCGTGCGAACCAACGGTTCGCACCCACCGAGGCAGGCCCGTCGCACCCACTCAATCATGCAGCGGCGGCGTCGCGGCTGTGATCGAACTGGCCGTGGCGCAGGAAATGCGCGGTCTGCCGCGCGGCATCGGGCGATACCACCAGGCCACTGTGGCTGGTACGTACCACGCAATGGTCGGCCAGGCCCGGCAGGCGTGTCTCGGCCAGGGCCACGGTACCGTCGGAGGCGTCGTCGATGGCGCCCAGCAGGCTGCCCAGGCCGTGCGGCACCGAACCGGCGATCAGGCCAACCTCGGCCCTGCCCTGCCAGTCCGGCAGGCCATCGAGCAGCAGATCGCTGCTGCGCCCCAACGCCAGGCCCCAGCCGTGCTCGGACAGCGAACGCGCAGTGCCACTGCCGCGCAGCGGCGAGCCCAGGCAGACCACGCGCTGCACCGGCAGCTGCGGATTGCGCCGCAGCGCTTCCAGCGCCAGCAGCCCGCCCAGGCTGTGGCCGACCAAACTCAGTGGGCCGGCGTCGGCCAGCCGCTCCAGCAGCTGCGGTACGGCCACGTCCGGGCCACCGAACACCGAGGAATAACCAAACGCGTGCACCTGGAAGCCGCGCGCGCGCAGGCGCCAGGCCAGCGGCCCGACCCAGGCGCGGGCATTCCAGATGCCATGCAGCAGCAATACGGGGGGAGTCATGCAAACAGCCTGGCGGTCAGCGGGGCAGGAACGTACGGTGATTGAACACGCGCGCGCAGCAAGCGGCAGTGAACATCAGGCCGCGCGCGGTGCGCGGCGCAGGATGAACTCGAGGTCCTGGGTGTCACCGACCGGGAACAGGTACTCGCCGGCCTTCTCGAATCCATAGCGGGCGTAGAAACGCTGTGCGCCGAAGTTCTCAGACCACACGCCCAGCCACAGCGTGCGCGGGCCTTCGTGTTCCAGCCAGGCCAGCGCGGTTTCCAGCAGGCGGCTGCCCCAGCCGCAGCTCTGCTGCGTCTTGATCAGGTACAGCCGCTTGAGTTCGCCGTCACCGGGCTTCACGTCCGGGTGCGGCAGGCCACAGGGGCCGGCGGCGGCATGGCCGACCGCCTCCCCGTCCAGCTCCAGCAGCCACACCGCGTAATCCGGGTGGGCCAGGATCACGCGCTGGCGCTCGACCGTGTAGGCCTCCTCGAGGAAGGCCTGCAGGTCCTGCGGCGGATACAGATGGCCGAAGGTTTCGGTGAACGTGCGGGCAGCCAGCGCCGACAGGGTCGGCGCGTCGTCCACGGTGGCGCGGCGGATCGAATACATGCAGGAAGTTGACGTCAGGGCGAAGCGCGGGTCAAGCCTTTTCAGGCGATTCCGCTTCTTCTTCCTCATCCTCTTCCTCGTATTCCTCTTCGTCCTCGTCCTCTTCTTCGCCTTCCTCGTCCTCGTCGTACTCTTCCTCTTCGTCGTCCTCGTAATCCTCGACGCCGAAGTCTTCACCGTCCCAACGGCCCTCGCCGTCGGCGACGAAGGTCAGGGCCATCGCCGCCGGATTGGTACCGACGCGGACCAGCCAACCACCGAACACGCGCGCACGCTCGGTGACCAGGGTGGCCTCGGAGCCTTCATTGCCCAGCTTTTCCCACTCCAGCGAAAACGCAAACTCGGTCATTGCCTGGATCTCCTGATCAGTTGGTCTTGGGGCGAACCTGGATGTGCACTTCGGCCAGCTGCGCGTCGACGATCGGCGACGGCGCGTCGGTCATCAGATCCTGTGCACCGGTGGTCTTCGGGAACGGGATGACGTCGCGGATCGACTCGGTGCCGGCCATCAGCGCGGCGATGCGGTCGATGCCGAAGGCGATGCCACCGTGCGGCGGCGCGCCGTAGTTCAGCGCGTCGAGCAGGAAGCCGAACTTGGCGCGGGCTTCCTCGGCGCCGATGCCGAGCAGTTCGAACACCGCGCTCTGCATGTCCGGACGATGGATACGGATCGAACCGCCGCCGATTTCATTGCCATTGAGCACCATGTCGTAGCCGCGCGAAACGGCGGTACGGGCATTGGCGCGCAGGTCGGCGATGTCGTCCACGGCCGGTGCGGTGAAGGGGTGATGCAGGGCGACATAGCGCTGTTCTTCCTCGTCCCACTCGAACATCGGGAAGTCGGTGACCCACAGCGGTGCCCAGCCGTCGGCGACCAGGCCGAAGTCCTTGCCGGCCTTCAGGCGCAGCGCGCCCATGAAATCGGAGACCTTGTTGTAGCCACCGGCGCCGAAGAACACGATGTCACCGTTACCGGCGCCGACGTGGGCGACCAGCGCGGCGAAGGATTCCTCGCTGAAGAACTTCTGGATCGGCGAGCTGATCTCGCCGTTGTCGGCGATCTTGATGTAGGCCAGGCCCTTGGCGCCGTACTTGGCGGCATGCGCGGAGTATTCGTCGATCTGCTTGCGCGACAGCGACGCACCGCCCGGGATGCGCAGCGCGGCAACGCGGCCCTCAGCATCATTGGCCGGGCCGGTGAACACCGGGAACTCGCTGTCCTTGACCAGTTCGGCCACGTCCACCAGCTCCAGCGCGATGCGCAGGTCCGGCTTGTCCGAGCCGTAGCGGCGCATGGCCTCGGCCCAGGTCATGCGCGGGAAGCTGGCGTCCAGCTGCACGTCGACCACTTCCTTGAAGATGGCGCGGATCATGTCCTCGACGAAATCCTGCACGTCGCGCTCGCGGACGAAGGCGAATTCCATGTCCAGCTGGGTGAATTCCAGCTGGCGGTCGGCACGCAGGGCCTCGTCGCGGAAGCAGCGCGCGATCTGGTAGTAGCGGTCGAAGCCGGCCACCATCAGGATCTGCTTGAACAGCTGCGGGCTCTGCGGCAGGGCGTAGAACTCGCCCGGGTGCATGCGCGCCGGCACCAGGAAGTCGCGCGCGCCTTCCGGGGTGGCCTTGGTAAGGATCGGGGTCTCGATGTCCTGGAAGCCCTTTTCGTCCAGATGGCGGCGCAGGGCCTGCACCAGCTTGATGCGGGTGCGCTGCATGCGCTGCATTTCCGGGCGGCGCAGGTCCAGGTAGCGGTACTTCAGGCGGGTTTCCTCGCCCGGATTCTCGTGGGCGTGGAACGGCAGCGGCGCGGCCTTGTTCAGCACGGTGATGGCGGTGGCGATCACTTCCACCTTGCCGGTGCGCATCTTGTCGTTCACCGCGTGGCGGGCACGCACCACGCCTTCCACCTGCAGCACATCCTCGTAGCCCAGCGACGCGGCCACGGCGAACACGTCGGCGTTGTCGACTTCCACGGTCACCTGCACGATGCCTTCATGATCTCGAAGATCGATGAAGCAGACGCCGCCCTGGTTACGGGCCACGTCGGTCCAGCCGGCGAGGGTGACAGTCTGGCCAATCAGGGTCTCATCGACCAGGCCGCAGAAGTGGGTACGCATGGGGGGAAGCTCCGCTGGAGAACGCCGGCACCGGATGGGGGCCGGAAAGCCTCGTATTCTGCGGCCGAGGCCCCGGCCGGGGCAAATCCGGCCAGTCACACCGGCTTGATCGCCCCCCTCCCTATAGTCGGGCACCTGTCACCGTATGGGATGCCGCCATGAAACCGCTGTCCCTGGCCAGCCTGGCCGTAACCCTCAGCCTGGGTGCCGCGGGCACCCTTGCCCTGCCCGCCCCTTCCGCGCATGCGCAGAGCGGCGTGGTCCGCTGCGAAAGCCAGAACAACCGCGAACGGGTCTGCAACACCGGCTGGCGCAATGCGCAGCTGGTGCGCCAGCTGTCCGGCTCGGACTGCGATGAAGGACGCACCTGGGGCAGCCGTAACGGCAGCATCTGGGTCACCAACGGTTGCCGCGCGGAATTCGTCGAGGCCCGCGGTGGCTGGGGCGGCGGCAATGGCGGTGGCTGGGGCGGCAACAACGGCCGGCCCCGCGAGACCATCCGCTGCGAGAGCCAGAACAACCGCGAGCGCAGCTGCCCGGTCGGCTGGCGCAATGCCCGCCTGGTCCGCCAGCTGTCCGGCAGCCCCTGCAACGAAGGGCGTACCTGGGGCGTGCGCAACGGCGCGGTCTGGGTCAGTGGCGGCTGCCGTGCCGAATTCGCCGAAGCCCGCGGCTGGGGCGGTGGTGGCGGTGGCTGGGGGGGCGGCAACAGCAATTACTCAGTTACCTGCAGCAGCAACAACAACCGCTCGCAGACCTGCGACTGGGATGAGCGTCAGGGCCGCCCGGTGCTGCAGCAGCAGCTGTCCGGCAGTGCCTGCCAGGAAGGCCGCAGCTGGGGCTACTCACGTGGCCAGGTGTGGGTGAGCAATGGCTGCCGCGCGCGTTTCGGTACGCGGTAAGTACACGGTCGGATCCCTGGCCGACGGCCAGGGCTCTGGCCCCGGTCCGGTATCCCGCATCCACACATGGCGTGGAACTACTGAGGGTCCTTCTGGGGTCGGGGCCCTCCGCATGAGGGATCCGACCCTGGGATCACGGGGCGGACGCTTTGTCGTCGCCCCACGGTGCAGGCGGCAGGGCAACCGGCTTGCTCAGGTCGAACTGCACGCGGAAGCGGCGGCCCTCCGGGCGGGTCAGCTCGTAGACGAAGGTCTGGTCGGGATCAATCTCCATCGCCCAGGTGTTGTGCGTGGAGGCCAGCATGTCGGCGCGGCGGAACATCGCCACCGAATCGGCGTCGGCGGGGAACTGCTGGCGCTCGGCGGTGCCCGGCGGCGTGCTGTCGCCACCGTAGAGGGTGATCGCGTCGGGGCTGCCGTCTTCGTGGCGATGGTCGTGCTTCAGGCGCAGGCCGGTTTCCGTACGGGTCAGCACCCAGGTCCGCGAGTGGTCATCGCCGACATGGAACGGGATGCGCAGCTCGTGCGCCGGATCGGCACAGCCGCGCACATGCATGACCAGGCGCTGCCCGGCGAACGGATCCTTGCCGGTCGGTGCCGGCGTGTCCTCCACCACCTTGCCGGCGTAAGCCTGGCCGCAGTGCGCGGCGATGGCTGCCATGAAGGCATCGGCCGGTGCGGTCGCCAGATCATGGGCGACCGTATCGGAGCGCTGCGAACACGCAGCAAGGCTGAGCAGGAGGGCGGAAGCGGTGACAACGGCAGGCAGTTTCATGCCCCAACCCTAACGGCCATGGCCGAAGTGCGCAAACCGCACGCGCAGCATCCGCTCAGCGATCGACTGCAGATGCCGCTGGCAGCGTTTCGGTGGCCGCCACCGGCGCGGCCTCGCCTTCACCCGCAGGTTCCTGTTCAACCGGATCGACATCGAACGGCGTGCGGAACACCAGCGACGGCAGCAGCGTGGTCAGCGCCGCATACAGCAGCAGCGCACCGAACAGCACCGCCGGGATCTGGAAGCGCTCGCGCATGATCGCGGCCAGCACCAGGGTGAAGATCAGCGTCGGCGCCAGCGCCAGCGAGACCCTCAGGCTGCTGCGGAAGCTCTCGCCGAACATCACCCGGCGCTGCAGCCAGACCACGCCGATACGCAGCGGCAGCACCACCAGGGTGATCACGATGCCCAGCCCCAGCGCCTCGAAACTGAGTGCTTCGCTGGGCACCTTGGTGCCGGCATTGAAGAAATAGAACGGCACGAAGAACGAGGCGAACAGGCGCAGCGCGTGCAGGTTCTCGTGCGAAGCCAGCAGCGGCATGCGCTGATGCAGCAGGCGGGCGACCAGACCGGCGATGAACGCACCGACCAGGTAGTACACGCCCAGCAGATAGGTGATGTAGGCCGCGACCATGCCCACCATCACCAGCAGCGAGAACTCCGAGCCCGGCGCATGCGGCGCCACCCAGCGGCCCAGCGCGATGAACAGCAGCGGCAGGCCGATCATCATCGCCAGCAGCGCCAGGCTGGACAGCGCCATGTGGCCCGGGTCGCCGGCCTGCAGCACGATGAACAACGCCGCCAGCGCCAGCAGTTCGCCAGCGATGGCCTTGCTGGTCACCCAGAACCGCTCGTCCTCGCTCAGGCCCAGCCGCGACAGCGAGTCCATGATGAAGCCGGTGGAGGGCGTCAGCAGGGCCAGCGCCAGCAGGCCAGCGGCCTGCCACGGCAATCCCGCATATCGCCAGGCCAGCCAGCCCACGCCGAACAGCGTGCCGGTACGGATCACCAGATGCGCCAGCAGCGGCCACATGCCACGGCGCAGCGCCTGCAGATCCACTTCCAGGCCGGCGAACAGGAACAGCGAGGAAATGCCCAGCGTGGCCAACAGACCGATCACCGCGTCGTGCGCCTGGTCGCCCAGCCAGAGCATGCCGATGATGCCGAACAGCAGGCAGGTCAGCGGCGCGGGCAGGCTGAAACGCTGCAGCGCGCGCGGGATCACCAGCAGCGCGAAGATCAGCAGCAGGTAGATCAACTCATGGCTCATCGGGGGTCTTCCGTGGGGTTCGAACGCGCGCAGGATGCGCGTGCCCGACCGATCCGGCAAGCCATTTCCGAATGACCCCGGTTACCTCATCCGATCATCGCATCGGCCAGCGCCCCCACCCGTGCAAGCACCGCTGCGCGCTGGTCGTCATCGACCGACGCGCCCTGCAGATAGGCGGTGACCACCCACGCTGCGCCTCCCGCATGCGGCCACAGCACGGCGATGTCGTTGCGCGTGTCATCACCGTTGCTGCCGGTTTTGTCCCCCACCCGCCAGCGCTTTCCCAGCCCGGCGCGCAGGCAGGCATCGCCGGTCTGGTTGTCGATGAGCCAATCGGCGAACTGCTGGCGCGATGCCGGCTGCAGGCCATTGCCCACCGCGAAGCGGGCCAGGCTGGTGGCCATCGCGGCCGGGCTGGTGGTATCGCGCGGGTCTCCCTGCGCGAACAGATTCACGTCCGGCTCGTTGCGGTCATTGCGGGTAACGCTGTCGCCCTGCCCGCGCAGGAATGCCGTCAGCGCCGACGGCCCGCCCACCACCTCCAGCAGCAGGTTGGCCGCCGTATTGTCGCTGGTGGTCAGCGTGCCCCGGCACAGGTCGCGCACCGTCAGGTCCTTGCCCACATGGCGGCGCGCCACCGGGGCGTAGGACTGCAGATCCTTCCCGGCGATGGGCACACGGGTGTCGAGCGAAACGCGGCCTGCATCGGCAAGGCTCAGCACATGGGCAACCAGCATCGACTTGAACGTGCTGCACATCGGGAAGCGCTCGTCCTGCCGATGCCCGCCGATGCGACGGCCATTACCGGTGTTCAGCACGGTGACGCCCAGGCGGCCACCGCTGGCTTTTTCCAGCGCGGCGAAATCGGCGGCGCCAGCAATGGCGGCGTTCGCGGTGGGTGTGCCGGACGAAGGGGCAACCGCCCGCGCCAGCGCAGGGGCAAGCAGCGAGGAAGCAACGGCAGCACCACTGAACTGCAGGAATCGACGACGGGCGAGCATGCGGGGTTCTCCTGGGGACCGCCCGATTATTGAAGCCTCGCACGCCGGCGACCAGCGCGAAAAATCAGCGGAAGGCATTAGCTGGATTAATGCCTGTCGCAATCAACCCTTTAATTCTCCTGAACTGGCTACTGGGAAGGTAGGATCAGCCATCATCCTGGCTCACGACTACTCTGATGCTGCACCCTACCCTGCCGCTGAACGCCCTGCGTGCCTTCGAGGCGGCCGCACGCCACCAGAACTTCACCCGTGCCGCGCTGGAGCTGTGCGTCAGCCAGGCCGCGCTGAGCCACCAGATCCGCGGGCTGGAGGACCGGCTCGGCATCCGTCTGTTCCATCGCCTGCCGCGCGGCGTGGCGCTCACCGAGGAGGGCGCGGCGCTGTATCCGGTGCTCAACGAATCGTTCGAGCGCATCTCGGCCAGCATCGCGCGCTACACCGGTGGCCCGGCCCGTGAAGTACTTACGTTGGGCGTGGTCGGCACCTTCGCCACCGGTTGGCTGCTGCCACGGCTGGCGGCGTTCGAGGCCGCACACCCGGACATCGAGCTGCGACTGCAGACCCACAACAACCGCATCGATCTGGCCGGCGAGGGCCTGGACCTGGCGATCCGCTTCGGTGATGGCGACTGGCAGGGGCAGGCCTGCACGGCAATCCTCGATGCACCCTTCGCACCGCTGTGCGCCCCGGCGTTGGCGCGGCGGCTGAAGCAGCCGCGCGACCTGGGCACGCTACCGCTGCTGCGCTCTTACCGAAGCGACGAATGGCCGCGTTGGCTGCAGGCGGCCGGGGTCAGTGGCGTGGAAGCCCGCGGGCCAGTGTTCGATTCGTCGTTGACGCTGGCGATGGCCGCGATCGGCGGTGCCGGCGTGGCACTGCTGCCACTGCGCATGTTCGAGCAGGAATTGGCCGAAGGCCGCTTGCTGCAGCCCTTCGGCACCACGCTGGAGCTGGGTCGCTACTGGCTGACGCGGCTGCGCTCGCGCGCCGAGCGCGAGCCGGCCAAGCGCTTCCGCGAGTGGCTGCAGGCGCAGGGTTGAAAAAAGGGGACGGAGGGGATTAAGTCGTATGTGCACATACGACTTAATCCCCTCCGTCCCCTTTTTCGCGGAGTCAGGACTCGAGCAGCTCCATCCACGCCGCTTCGGCCTTTTCCAGCTGGGCGGCGGCGGTTTCGCGGTCACGACCAATCACCGCCATGCGGGTGGCATCGGCGTAGTTGGCCGGATCGGCCAACTGGCGGTCCAGCTCGGCCAGCGCGCCTTCCAGCTCGGCCACCTTGGCCTCGGCGGCGGCCAGCTTGTGCGGATTCACCGGCTTCTTCTGCACCACCTGCGCCACCGGGGCGGTCTTGACCACCACCGGCTCTTCCACCTGCTCCATGCGCGCCTTGGTGCCCTGCGCCTGCGGACGGGTGCGCAGCCACGCGGCATACGCATCCAGGTCGCCATCGAACGGCTCGACCACGCCATCGGCCACGCGCCAGTAGGTATCACAGACCAGGCCGATCAGGTGGCGGTCATGCGAGACCATCACGATCGCGCCTTCGAAGGTGGCCAGTGCTTCGGCCAGCGCTTCGCGCATTTCCAGGTCAAGGTGGTTGGTCGGTTCGTCCAGCAACAGCACGTTCGGCTGCTGCCAGGCGATCAGCGCCAGCGCCAGGCGCGCGCGCTCGCCGCCGGAGAAACCATCGACCGGCTCGAATGCACGGTCGCCGGGGAAGTTCCACTTGCCGAGAAAATCGCGGAACGACTGGTTCGGTGCGTCCGGGGCGATCTCGCGGAAGTGCTCCATCGGCGACTGGCCTTCGTGCAGCGACTCCACCGTATGCTGGGCGAAGTAGCCGATCTTCAGGTCCGGGTGCGCCATGCGCTCGCCGACGATCGGCGCCAGCTCGCCTACCAGGGTCTTCACCAGGGTGGTCTTACCGGCACCGTTGGGGCCAAGCAGGCCGATACGCTGGCCCGCTTCCAGGCCGAAGCCGACGTTGTGCAGGATCACCGCGTCCTTGCCGTAGCCGGCCTCGACGTGGTTCAGGCGGATCAGCGAGAACGGCAGCTTGGCCGGCGGCGCGAACTCGATGCGGAACTCGCGCTCGGCGCGCACCGCTTCGGTGCCGGCCAGCTTGGCCAGGCGCTTCATGCGGCTCTGCGCCTGCGCGGCCTTGCTGGCCTGCGCCTTGAAGCGGTCGATGAAGCTCTGCAGGTGGGCACGCTCGGCCTGTTCCTTCTCGTGCGCGATCTGCTGCTGGCGCAGCTGTTCGGCGCGCTGGCGCTCGAAATCGGTGTAACCGCCCGGGTAGAGCTTGGCGCCGCCACCGTGCAGGTGCAGGGTGTGGGTGGCCACGTTGTCGAGGAACTCGCGGTCATGCGAGATCAGCAGCAGGGTGCCCGGATATTTCAGCAGCCACTGCTCCAGCCAGTACACCGCGTCCAGATCCAGGTGGTTGGTCGGTTCGTCCAGCAGCAGCAGGTCGCTTGGCATCATCAGCGCGCGGGCCAGGTTCAGGCGCACGCGCCAGCCGCCGGAGAACGAGGACACCGCGCGGTGGTGGGTCTCTGCCGGGAAACCGAGGCCGTGCAGCAGCTTGCCGGCGCGCGCTTCGGCGTCGTAGGCATTGAGCTCGGCCATCTTCGTGTGCGCCTCGGCCACCGCTTCCCAGTCTTCACGGGCGGTCGCCTCGGCCTCGGCGGCCAGCACTGCGGCCACCTCGATGTCACCGCCCAGAACGAAGCTCAGCGCCGGGTCGGGCAGCGACGGGGTTTCCTGGGCGACGCTGGCGATGCGCACCTTGCCGGGCAGATCAACATCGCCCTTGTCCGCCTCCAGCTCGCCCTTCACCGCCGCGAACAGGCTGGACTTGCCAGCACCGTTGCGGCCGACCACACCCACCCGGTAACCGGCGTGCAGGGTCAGGTCGACATTGGACAACAGCAGCCGCTCGCCGCGGCGCAAGGCGAAATTACGAAGGGAAATCATCGGGGGAGGCGTCCATATAACCAGATGGAATGTGCTGGTGAGCACTGTTCCTGCGACGCAATTCTAGCGTTAACGAATACTTGACGCGTCCCGGGATGCGCGGCGGCCGGCGTTCCTCTCTCCCACGTCCTTGCCGCGCGCGTCCCGGGCTCCCTCCCCCGCCAGTGCCGATCCGGGCTAAATGGTTGCTGCTGCAACGTTTTTTCCGATGACTGGCATTTGACACGCACTGAATATCCCGTTAATTCCTGCTTTGCGCACCGCAACAACCGCCGTCCGCCTCACCCCCGTGATGTCGATTCCGGTGCCGCCCCCGCCAACCGGAGCTCCGTCCCGATGACCCGCAAGACCAGCCTGATCGCCGCCGCCGTCGCTGTCGCACTCGGTGGCTCTCCGTTCGTTGCCGCTGCCCAGCAGGCCGGCACCGCCGCCAACACCCTGGACACGGTGATCGTCACCGGCACCCGCGTGGCCGACCGCACGGTGGCCGAATCGCAGTCGCCGATCGACATCATCACCCCCGAAGCCCTGCAGTCCACCGGCACCAGCGAGCTGGCCACCGCCCTGTCGCGCGCCCTGCCCTCGCTGAACTTCCCGCGCCCGGCGCTGACCGATGGCACCAGCGGTGTGCGCCCGGCGCAGCTGCGCGGCCTGTCACCGGACCAGGTGCTGGTGCTGGTCGACGGCAAGCGCCGCCACACCTCGGCGATGATCAACGTCAACGGCAGCATCGGCCGTGGTTCGTCGGCGGTGGACATCAATGCGATCCCGATCGCCGCCATCGAGCGCGTGGAAGTGCTGCGCGACGGTGCGTCGGCGCAGTACGGCTCGGACGCCATCGCCGGCGTCATCAACATCGTGCTCAAGGGCAGCGGCAGTGGCGGCAGCCTGGCGGTGGACTACGGCCAGTACTCTGCCGGTGACGGCAACAAGTACCAGCTCTCCGGCGATACCGGCGTCGAGTTCGGCAACGGCCGTGGCCGCGTGCACGTGGCTGGCCAGATCAGCCAGCAGGACGAAAGCAACCGCGCCGGCCCGTACCGCGGCACCACCCCGAACACCGGCAACTTCCCGAGCATCGGCCAGAAGACTTTCATCGTCGGCGACCCGCACGTGGATGCGACTGCGGCTTCGGTCAACGCCAGCTTCGATTTCAGCGACCGCGTGACCGGCTACGCCAGCGCGCTGCTCAGCAACCGCGACATCACCTCGTTCGCGTTCTACCGCTCGCGCAACCACAGCGGGCAGAGCGCGCTGCTGGCGCAGACCTACCCGGACGGCTTCGTGCCGGAGATCAACCAGTACTCCAAGGACCGCTCGCTGGTGGCCGGGGTCAAGGGCAACACCGACAACGGCTGGACCTGGGACCTGAGCCTGAACCACGGCGAGAACACCCTCGACTTCCACACCCGCAACAGCATCAACTACAGCCTCGGCGCAACCAGCCCGCGCTCGTTCTACGACGGCACGCTGAAGTACCAGCAGGACATCTTCAATGCCGACCTGACCAAGTCGCTGGACTGGGGCCTGGCCTACCCGGTCACGCTGTCCTTCGGTGGTGAATACCGCAAGGAGAAGTGGGACCAGAAGCCGGGCGAGCTGAACTCGTACACCGGCAGTGGCGCGCAGGGCTTCGGTGGCTTCACCCCGACCAATGAAGTGCATGCCGACCGCCACAACTACGCGGTCTATGCGGGTCTGGAAGCGGACCTGACCGAGAAGTTCTCGGCCGGCATCACCGGCCGCTACGAGGATTACTCGGACTTCGGCGACCGCTTCTCCGGCAAGCTGTCGGCGCGCTACGCGTTCACCGACAAGGTCGCGCTGCGGGCCACCGCGTCCAGCGGCTTCCGTGCACCGTCGCTGGCGCAGCAGGGCTACCAGGCGGTCACCAGCCAGTTCCTCAACGGCGTGTTCGTCGAGCGCGGCACCTTCCCCACCACCAGCCCGGCTGCGCAGGCGCTGGGCGCCTCGCCGCTGAAGGCCGAGACCTCCACCTCCTACAGCCTGGGCCTGGTGCTGCAGCCGGTCGACCGCCTGTACATCACCGTCGACGCCTACCAGATCGACATCGATGACCGCATCGCATTGTCGTCCAGCATCACCACCAACGCCGCCACCAGCGCGCTGCTGGGCACGCTGGGCCTGCCGCAGGTGACCGCGTTCTCGTACTTCACCAACGGCCTGGATACGCGCACCCGCGGTGTCGATTTCGTGTCCAGCTACACGGTGCCCTTCAGCGCCAGCAGCCTGGAACTGACCGCCGCGTACAGCTACAACGACACCGAAGTGCGCCGCGTCGGCGGCACCCCGGCGGTGTTCGGCACGCTGGGCCTGACCCAGTCGCTGATCGGCCGCGATGAGATCGGCCGCATCGAGGACAGCTATCCGCGCGACAAGGCGATCCTGAGCGGCACCTGGCGTTCGGACCACTGGGAACTGGGCCTGGCCGCGACCCGCTACGGCAAATTCACCGTGCGCAACTCGGCCACCGCACTGCGCGACCAGACCTATGGCGACGCCTGGGTGGTGGATGCCTCGGCCAGCTACAAGCCGAGCAGCAACTGGACCCTGACCGTGGGCGCCGACAACCTGCTGGACAAGTACCCGGACCGCACCGAAGACCTGCAGAACTCCACCTTCGGCATGCTGCCGTACAGCAACTACTCGCCGTTCGGCTTCAACGGCGCGTACGTGTACGGCCGGGTCAAGTACACCTGGTAAGCGGTATTGGTAGCGCCGGGCCATACCCAGCGCCGCTCTGGTAGTGCCGGCCGCTGGCCGGCATCCCCTCGCCGCATCTGGAGGAGAGCCCCTTCTTGTTGAAGGGGCGCGCCGAAGGCGGGGGTAGAGGAGAAATGCGCAGGCAAACCCAGGGGGCAGGTGCCTTCCCTGCGGGAAGGGATTTGCCCCCTGGGTTTGCCGCATTTGGCGCATTAGGTGAAAATCGGGGCATCCCCCCGATTTCCTGCGAGTGCCGATGCACCATGACACCGACCTGATCAACATCGTTGCCGTTGGCCTCGGGCTCGCCTTCATCTTCGGCGCGCTGGCCAACAAGCTCCGCTTGTCTCCCTTGGTCGGTTACCTGGTTGCTGGCATCTGCGTAGGCCCGTTCACCCCCGGCTTCGTCGCCGACCAGGCGCTGGCCAACCAGCTGGCCGAGCTGGGCGTGATGCTGCTGATGTTCGGCGTCGGCCTGCACTTCTCGCTGAAGGACCTGATGGCGGTCAAGGCCATCGCCATCCCCGGTGCCATCGGCCAGATCGCGGTCGCTACCCTGCTCGGCTGGGGCGTGGCCTCGCTGATGGGCTGGCCAGCCCTGCATGGCGTCATCTTCGGTTTCTCGCTGGCCACCGCCAGTACCGTGGTGCTGTTGCGGGCGATGGAGGAGCGCCGCCTGCTGGAAACCATGCGCGGCAAGATCGCGGTCGGCTGGCTGATCGTGGAAGATCTGGCCTGTGTGCTGGCGCTGGTGATGATGCCGGTGATGGCCGGTGTGTTCGGCCCCGATGCGGCCAAGGAATCGCACTCGCTGGGCAGCGTGCTGGCCGACATCGGCTGGACCTTCGTGCAGCTGGGCCTGTTCGTGGCGGTGATGCTGGTGGTCGGGCGCCGGGTCATCCCGTGGATCCTCGAACGTATCGCCGGCACCGGTTCGCGCGAACTGTTCACCCTGTCGGTGCTGGCGATCGCGCTGGGCGTGGCGTTCGGCTCGGCGATGCTGTTCGGCGTCTCGTTCGCGCTGGGCGCGTTCTTCGCCGGCATGCTGCTCAACGAATCGGAGCTGAGCCACAAGGCCGCGCATGATTCGCTGCCGCTGCGCGATGCGTTCGCGGTGCTGTTCTTTGTTTCGGTCGGCATGCTGTTCGACCCCAACATCCTCGTCCAGCACCCGTGGCAGGTGCTGGCCACGGTGCTGATCATCATGTTCGGCAAGTCGGCCGCCGCATTCTTCATCGTGCGCGCGTTCGGCCACCCGACCAGCACTGCGCTGACCATCTCGGCCAGCCTGGCGCAGATCGGCGAATTCGCCTTCATCATCGCCGGCCTCGGCGTCGCGCTGCAGATCCTGCCGAAGGAAGGCCAGTCGCTGGTGCTGGCCGGTGCGCTGGTGTCGATCATGCTCAACCCGCTGGTGTTCGGGCTGCTTGACCGTTGGCAGGCCAAGCAGGAGCAGTCGCCCCAGGCCGCCGAGCCGGAAGAGGCCACCGGTCCCTCGCGTGACCTGCATGACCATGCCATCGTCATTGGTTACGGCCGGGTCGGCAGCGAGCTGGCGCAGGTGCTGCGCGATCGTGGCGTGCCGGTGCTGGTGATCGATGACAACAAGGAGCACGTC
This sequence comes from Stenotrophomonas sp. SMYL8, assembly GCF_036320065.1. NCBI lineage: Bacteria > Pseudomonadati > Pseudomonadota > Gammaproteobacteria > Lysobacterales > Lysobacteraceae > Stenotrophomonas > Stenotrophomonas sp. SMYL8. The sequence goes on along the minus strand of NZ_JAWIRR010000022.1, from coordinate 25,525 downwards.
GAACAGGCGCACGCCAAGGGCCTGTCGGCGATCCGTGGTAGTGCTGCTGCCGACCGCGTGCTGGCCGAAGCGCATCCGGAACGCGCGAAGATTGCGGTGCTGGCGATTCCTCAGCCGCTGGAAGCCGGTGAGGCGCTGGCCAAGCTGCGTGCGATCAATCCGGATCTGACCCTGCTGGCGCGAGCACACAGCGATGCAGAGGTGAAGCACCTGCTGGAGCATGGTGCCGATGGTACGGTGATGGCCGAGCGTGAGCTGGCGTACTCGCTGGCGGAGATGGTGATGTCCACGCCGCCGTATCGCGGGCTGGGACAGCACAGTATTCCGGTGGTGTGAGAGTGTGTGTGCGGCAGGGCTTGCAGCCCTGCACCTGCCGAATCAACTTCAACTGCAACGACAAAAGCAAAAGCTGGCATTCCGTGGGATGGCGGGGCGGGTCCGGTGGCGGGAGACGCCGTAAACCCTTCCATGGGGGCTTGGCCGCGGCATCCATGCCGCGGACACTCCCACCACCGGCCCCCCCCCGCCTTCGACAGATTCCTGCGATCTGTCGGAACGGCGTCCTGCTCTGGTAGGTGTCGACCTTGGTCGACACGGCCGTGCATCTGACCCCGGAAACAAAAAAATCCCCGGTCGACCCGCTTCGACCGGGGATCTGGATCGCCACGTTGCCACTGCCTTGGAGAGGCAGTTCCACCGTAGCGCATCACGGCGCGGGTGGTGATCGCCTGTGGCGATATACACCAAGCGTGCGGCTATCAGGCGCCGACCAGGGCCTGCTCCAGGTCGGCACGCAGGTCCCCGATATGCTCGATGCCGATCGACAGCCGTACGGTGTCTTCGCTGACGCCGGCCTTGGCCAGTTCGGCGGCGTCCAGCTGGCGATGGGTAGTCGAGGCGGGATGGGTGGCCAGTGACTTCGCGTCGCCCAGGTTGACCAGGCGGGTAAACAGCTTCAGCGCATCGAGGAAACGTGCGCCGGCTTCACGGCCGCCCGGCAGGCCGAAGGTCAGTACGCCCGAGCCGTGCCCACCCAGGTAACGTTGCGCGGCGGCATGCTCGGGGTCGTCGGCCAGCCCGGCGTAGCGCACCCAGGCCACCTTTGCGTGTGACTTCAGAAACTGCGCGACAGCCAGCGCGTTGGCGTTGATGCGCTCCATGCGCAGCGCCAGGGTTTCAATGCCCTGCAGGATCAGGAACGCATTGAACGGCGACAGCGCCGCGCCGGTATTGCGTAGCGGCACCACCCGCGCGCGGCCGATGTAGGCCGCCGGCCCCAGCGCTTCGGTATAGACCACGCCGTGGTAGCTGGGGTCGGGCTGGTTGAGCCGCGCGAAGCGCTGGGGTTGTGCAGCCCAGTCGAAGCGGCCGGAATCGACGATCGCGCCGCCGAGGCTGTTGCCGTGGCCGCCGAGGTACTTGGTCAGCGAATGCACCACGATGTCGGCGCCGTGCTCGAACGGGCGCAGCAGGAACGGCGTGGCCACGGTGTTGTCGACAATCAGCGGCACGCCGGCGGCATGCGCGACCTCTGCAATCGCCGCGATGTCGGTGACGTTGCCACGCGGGTTGCCGATCGATTCGACGAACACCGCCTTGGTGCGTTCGTCGATCAGCGCGGCGAAGGCGGACGGATCGGCCGGGTCGGCGAAGCGCGCCTGGATGCCGTACTGCGGCAGCGTGTGCGCCAGCAGGTTCAGGCTGCCGCCATACAGCGCACTGGAGGCAACGATGTTGTCACCGGCCTCGGCAATGGTCTGGATGGCATAGGTGATCGCCGCCTGCCCCGAGGCCAGCGCCAGCGCGCCGATGCCACCCTCCAGTGCGGCCAGGCGCTGTTCCAGCACGTCGGTGGTGGGGTTCATGATGCGGGTGTAGATGTTGCCGGGCACCTTCAGGTCGAACAGATCGGCGCCGTGCTGGGTGTCATCGAAGGCATACGCCACCGTCTGGTAGATCGGCACCGCCACCGCGCGGGTGGTCGGGTCGGGACGGTAGCCGCCATGCACGGCCAGGGTTTCCAGTTGCCACTGCGGGTCGCTCATTGCGCCAGGCTCCATCCGGGGAAACCGCCACCATAGGCCAGTCAGAACCACGCGCTGAAAGCTGCTGGCGATGACGCCAGTACCACCGGTTATCAGGTTGGCCGCGATTCAGGCAGCCGTCATGGGCCGTTGCTAGGCTTCGCCGCCGGGCGCTCCTGCCCGGGCACGGAGGCCCAAGCGCATGCAGTCATCCCCCTGGACACCCGCCGCCAGCGGCTCGCCGACCCCGGTGCTGCTGGTGGAGGACGACCGTCGCCTGGCCGAACTGGTCAGCGACTATCTCCACGAACATGGTTTCGCCGTGCAGCATGTGGCCCGTGGCGACCTCGCCGGTGCGGCCTGCCGCCAGCACGCGCCGGAACTGGTGGTGCTGGACCTGATGCTGCCCGGCCTTGGCGGCATCGATGTGTGCCGGCAGATCCGCAGCTTCTCCGATGTGCCGATCCTGATGCTGACGGCCTGCGAGGACGACATCGAGCAGGTGCTCGGCCTGGAATCAGGCGCCGACGACTATGTGCACAAGCCGATCGAGCCGCGCCTGCTGCTGGCCCGCCTGCGCGCCTTGCTGCGCCGCCGCCATTGCAGCAGCAACACCGGAACCCCCTGCCGCCTGATGCACGGCGAGCTGCTGATCGACCGCATGCAGCGCGAGGTGCATCTGCACGGCCAGCCGGTGGACATGGGCACCACCGAATTCGAGATCCTGTGGCTGCTGGCCAGCCAGCCGGGGCAGATTCTCTCGCGTGACCAGATCCTGCAGGCGGTGCGCGGCATCGGCTTCGACGGGCTGGACCGCAGTGTCGATGTCAGCATCGGCAAGCTTCGCCGCAAGCTGGGCGATGACGCGCGCGAACCGCGGCGGATCAAGACGGTGTGGGGCCGCGGCTACCAGTTCAATCCTTCGTCTTGGTCGGCATGAAGCGGCTGTTCCTGCGCCTGTGGCTGGTGGTCGGCGCGAGCTTCCTGATCACCCTGCTGCTGATCAACGTGATCTTCGATCGCATCTACCTGCCGTTCCAGCAGCGTGTGTTCGCAGAGCAGGTGCGCGGCCAGTTGTATGCATTGCGGCAGGGGTTGGACGGAAAGGACTCCGCCGCCCAGCAGGATCAACTGGCGCAATGGCAACCCCACTATGGCATCGCATTGGCTCTGCTGCCGTCAGCACCGGCCCTCGCGGCCGGCGAACAGGAACAGCTGCAGCGCAACGGGCTCATTTCCCGGCAGAAGTTCGAGATCGTACTGGCGCCGCTTGATCCACTGCATCCCGATGGCCCCTGGCTGCGCCTGCATCTGCCAGGCGAGCCGTCGATGACCCTCTATCTCACCCTGATCGCCTATTCGGTAATGCTGGCCCTGTTCGGGCTGTGCCTGTACGCCTGGGTGCGCCTGCTCTGGCGCGATCTGGACGCGCTGCGCGTGCACGCCGATCGCATCGGTGCCGGCGATCTGCAGGCGCGCGCGCAGGTTTCGCCACGCTCGCAGATACGCGTCATCGTCGACCATTCCAACCGCATGGCCGCACGCGTGGCCGAACTGGTCCAGCGCCAGCGCGACCTCACCCATGCCATATCGCACGAACTGCGCACGCCCATCGCGCGCGTGGCCTTCGGCCTGGACCTGATGCAGGACAGCGACGATCACGAACGCCGTACACGGCTGGCACAGGGGCTGCACGGCGACCTGGCCGAACTCAACCGGCTGGTCAGCGAACTGCTGGCCTATGAGCGTCTGGAGCATCCCGGCGAAGGCGAGCCGATGCAGCGCATTGAAGCCAACGACTGGCTGCAGGCCTGCCTGGCCGATGCACGCCGTGATGCCGAACGAGCCGGCGTGGTCCTGCGCGTGCAGCCCAGTGCGTTGCCGCGGGTGGATGCCGAACCGCGGCTGCTGCAGCTGGCGCTGAGCAATCTGGTAGGCAATGCGCTGCGCCACGCGCGTTCGCAGGTGGAAGTGTCGCTGGTCGGTGTCGGCGGCCGCGCGTGCCTGCGCGTGGATGACGACGGCCCGGGCATCGCCGAGGCCGACCACGAAAAAGTGATGCGCCCGTTCACCCGCCTGGATGACAGCCGCAGCCGCGATACCGGCGGCTTCGGGCTGGGCCTGGCCATCGTCAACCGCATTGCAGCCCGCCACGGTGGCGAGCTGCGCGTCAGCCGCGCCACGCTGGGTGGCGCGCGCCTGGAAATGCACTGGCCGCTGGCTGCCAGCTGAACGCCCACGGGCGCCATTACAGTTGATTACAACTCCCGCACAACTGCGGAGGGATCGGTCGCCGGCATATCGCCACGCTGGCGACCCTGCAGCACTCGCCGGATGCGCGCGCTGCTTTCCTCCCATTGTCGAGAGATTCCATGTCCCAGCTTCGCCGTTCCCCCACCCTGCTCTGCCTGGCCCTGCTGCCGCTGTTCGCCGCGCCGATCGCCCACGCCAAGGATGACCACTGGACCTTCGAGCTCGCCGCTGGTGGTGGCGTGACGCCGCGCTACAGCGGCAGCGAGGAATACCGCGCGACGCCGTCGCTGTCGTTCGATGTCACCTCGCCGGGGGGATGGTTTCTGGGCACCAGTGGCATCGGTTGGGGCACGTCCATCGGCGAGCACACCCGCGTGCGTGCCTACATCGGCGCCAGCGGCATCCGCCGCGACAAGGACTCCCTGCTCGGCGGTTCGGACTTCCTGCGCGGCATGGGTGATATCGATACCCGTCCCCTGGTCGGTCTCACCGCTGGTTATACGCTGGGCGAAGCCGTGCTGAGCGGCTCCTGGCAGTTCACCCGCAAGGACGAGGACAAGGCCGAGAACGGCCTGGCTACCCAGCAGATCCATCTGAATCTGAGCATGCCGCTATTCGACCTGGCCGGTGGCGTGGTCAGCGGCAGTGTTTCCACCGACTACGGCAATCGCGGTTACATGCAGACCTGGTACGGAGTCAGCCCGGAACAGGCGACGCGCACCGGCTTTGCCCAGCACACGCCGAAGGCTGGGCTGGTCAGCGCCGGTCTTGGCCTGAAATGGAGCCACCGCGTGGGCCGCAATGGCAACTGGTACATCTCGGCCGAAGGCACGCGCCTGCTCGGCGATGCGGCCGACAGCCCGATCGTGCAGAAGGCGAACCAGTTCGGCTTGATGAGCGGCTATACGCACCGCTTCTGAGTGAGCGCCGGGCATGGCCCGGCGTACTCCGCAGGAAACGGGGCGCCGCGATCAGGCAGCGCCCCGTGTGAATCACGCCTTGGCGAACACCAGGTGGCCGCCGTCGTTGCCGACTTCGATGGTGTCGCCGTTGACGAAGGCGCCGGACAGGATCTTCTGCGCCAGCGGGTTCTCCAGCTGCGCCTGGATCGCACGCTTCAACGGACGTGCGCCGTACACCGGATCGAAACCAACGTTGCCAAGCAGGTCGAACGCTGCATCGGACACCAGCAGCTTCAAACCACGTTCGGCCAGGCGCTTTTCCAGCCCACGCATCTGGATGCGCGCGATCTGCTTGATCTGCTGCTTGTCCAGCGGGTGGAACACCACGATGTCGTCCAGGCGGTTGATGAACTCCGGGCGGAAGTGCGCCTGCACCACGCCCATTACCGCCGCCTTCATCTGCGTGTAGGCCTCCGGGCTGTCATCAGCGCTCATGTCCTGGATCTGGTGCGAGCCCAGGTTCGAGGTCATCACGATGACGGTGTTGCGGAAGTCCACGGTGCGGCCCTGGCCATCGGTCAGGCGGCCATCGTCCAGCACCTGCAGCAGGATGTTGAACACATCCGGATGCGCCTTCTCCACTTCGTCCAGCAGGATCAGCGAGTACGGACGGCGACGCACGGCCTCGGTCAGGTAGCCACCCTCCTCGTAACCAACGTAGCCCGGGGGCGCACCGATCAGGCGGGCGACGCTGTGCTTCTCCATGAACTCGCTCATGTCGATGCGGATCATCGCGTCGGCACTGTCGAACAGGAACTCGGCCAGCGACTTGCACAGCTCGGTCTTGCCGACGCCGGTCGGGCCGAGGAACAGGAACGAACCGGCCGGGCGATTCGGATCGGACAGGCCCGCACGCGAACGGCGCACGGCATCGGAGACGACCTTGATCGCTTCCTCCTGGCCGACCACGCGGTTGTGCAGCACCTCTTCCATCCGCAGCAGCTTGTCGCGCTCACCTTCGAGCATCTTGTTGACCGGAATGCCGGTCCAGCGCGACACGACCTCGGCGATCTCCTCGTCGGTGACCCGGTCCTGCACCAGCTTGAAGTCCCTGTGTTCGGCTTCCTGCGCAGCGGCCAGCTGCTTTTCCAGCTGCGGCAGCAGGCCGTACTGGATCTCGCTCATCTTGGCGAAATCCTGGCGGCGCTGCGCGGCTTCCAGCTCCAGCTTGGCCTGCTCGACCTGCTCCTTGATCTTGGTCGCACCCTGCAGCGCGGCCTTCTCCGACTTCCAGATTTCATTGAGGTCGGAGAACTCACGCTCCAGCGCATCGATGTCGTTCTCCAGATCGGCCAGGCGCTGCCGCGACGCCTCGTCCTTTTCCTTCTTCAGCATCTCGCGCTGGATCTTCAGCTGGATCACCCGGCGTTCCAGGCGGTCCAGCTCCTCCGGCTTGGAGTCGATTTCCATGCGCAGGCGCGAGGCCGCCTCGTCCATCAGATCGATGGCCTTGTCCGGCAGCTGGCGGTCGGTGATGTAGCGGTTGGACAGCGTCGCAGCGGCGACGATGGCCGGGTCGGTGATCTCCACGCCGTGGTGCACCGCGTACTTTTCCTTCAGCCCGCGCAGGATGGCAATGGTGTCTTCCACCGACGGCTCACCCACGAAGACCTTCTGGAAGCGGCGCTCCAGCGCGGCATCCTTTTCGATGTACTTGCGGTACTCATCCAGCGTGGTGGCACCGACGCAGTGCAGCTCGCCGCGTGCCAGCGCCGGCTTGAGCATGTTGCCGGCATCCATCGCGCCATCGGCCTTACCCGCACCGACCATGGTGTGCAGCTCATCGATGAACAGGATGATCTGCCCTTCGCTCTTGGCCAGGTCGTTGAGCACGCCCTTCAATCGCTCCTCGAACTCACCACGGAACTTGGCACCGGCGATCAGCGCGCCCATGTCCAGCGACAGCACGCGCTTGCCGCGCAGGCCCTCGGGCACTTCGTCGTTGATGATGCGCTGGGCCAGGCCTTCGACGATCGCGGTCTTGCCAACGCCAGGTTCGCCGATCAGCACCGGGTTGTTCTTGGTCCGGCGCTGCAGCACCTGGATGGTGCGGCGGATTTCCTCGTCACGGCCGATCACCGGATCGAGCTTGCCGCTCTCGGCGCGCGCGGTCAGGTCGATGGTGTACTTCTCCAGCGCCTGCCGCTGTTCCTCGGCGTTCTCCGACTGCACGTTCTCGCCGCCACGCAGCTTGTCGATCGCAGCCTGCAGGCGGGTCTTGTCGGCACCGGCGGCGCGCAGCGCCATGCCCAGCGTGCCGCCGTCGTCCAGCGCCGCCAGCACGAACCACTCGCTGGCAATGAAGGCATCGCCGTTCTGCTGGGCCAGCTTGTCGGTCTGGTTCAGCAGGCGCCCCAGGTCATTGCCCATCGAGACGTTGCCGGCCTGGCCGGACACCTTCGGCAGTGCATCCAGCGCCTCGTTCAGGCGCTCGCGCAGCACCGGCACGTTCACCCCGGCCTGGGCCAGCAGCGGGCGCGTGCTGCCGCCCTGCTGGTCCAGCAGCGCGCTGAACAGGTGAACCGGTTCGATGATGCTGTTGTCGCGGCCCACGGCCAGCGACTGTGCGTCTGCCAGCGCCTGCTGGAAACGCGAGGTGAGCTTGTCCATCCGCATTGCGAATCCTCATCGGTCATCAGGGCCGGCCCGCGCCGGCGATGCTGGAAAAATGCGGTTGCCCCACCCCGTTTCAAGGGTGACTGCGACTGCACCCCGAGGCCAGTCAGCCTGCGGCCAGCATGCCGGAACGGGTGTGGTCGGCGCGTTGATCCTGCGCAAGCCACTGCGCGCCTGGCACTGGAATCCGGGCATCGCGGATGCGATACTTGCGAATCATTCTCATTTCGATCAAGACCACGCATCCCCTTTCATGGGCCCCCGACACGAACAACTGGGCATGCTGTACCGCGATCATCGCGTCTGGCTGCACGGCTGGCTGAGCGGGCGCGTGGGCAATCGCGATGTGGCCGACGAACTCACCCAGGACACCTTCGCGCGGCTGCTGCAGGGACGCGATCTCGCTGCGCTGCGTGAGCCGCGTGCGTTCCTGACCACCGTGGCGCGTGGGCTGGCCGCCAACTGGTTCCGCCGCCAGGCGCTGGAGCGCGCCTACCTGGAATACCTGGCGCAGTTCCCAGAGCCGGTGCTGCCCTCGCTGGAAGAACAGGCCCTGGTACGTGAGGCCCTGCAGCAGATCGATGCGATGCTGGACGGGTTGCCGGCAATGGCGCGCCGGGTGTTCCTGCTGGCGCAGTTCGATGGGCTCCGCTATGAAGCCATCAGCGAACAGCTGGGGTTGTCGCTGTCCACGGTGAAGCGGCACATGAAACGGGCACTGCTGGGCTGCTTGGCGCATGCCGGCTGAGACCACCGCCGCACCGGCCCTACCGCCACGTGTGCTGGAGCAGGCCGCCGACTGGCTGATGCGCCTGCACGAAGACGGCAGCGCGGCGCAGCGGGCGCGGTGGCAGCGCTGGCACGATGCCGATCCCGACCATGCACGTGCGTGGCAGCGCGCCGAGCGTCTACTGGCGCTGAGCGGGCAGGTGCCACCGCCATTGGCCCACAGCGCACTGCAACGCGCGCCCTCGCCGGGCCGGCGCGCCGTGCTGCGCAGCGTTGCCGCACTGCTGGTGGCACCACTCGGCGGTTGGCTGGCATGGAGGTTGTGGGATGACGCGGCGTGGGATGCCAGCGTCCGTACCGCCGTGGGCGAACGATCACAGCGGGTGCTGGACGATGGCAGCGTGCTGCAGCTGGATACCGGCACTGCGGTCGACGTCGCATTCGATGCGCATGCGCGCCTTCTGCGGCTGCGGCATGGGCAGATGCTGGTGGAGACAGCCGCTGATCCACAACGCCCGGCGAGGCCGTTCCGGGTTACAACCCCCTACGGCACGCTGCAGGCACTTGGCACCCGTTTCAGCGTGCGCCTGTTCGGGGACGACGCCCTGCTGGTGGTCCAGCACGGCGCGGTGCGGATCTCCACACAGGGTCAAAAGCGCCAGGTCGACGCCGGGCAGCAGCTGCGCTGGAACCTGGCCCGGCTGCCACTGCCCGTACCTGCGTTACCCGGCGCTGACGCGTGGGTCCGGGGCATGCTGGTCGCCGATGCAATGCCGCTGCAACAGGTCTTGCAGGAGCTGGGGCGCTACCAGCACCGCTGGCTGCGCGTGGATCCGCACGTCGCCGGCCTGCCGGTGTCCGGCGCATTCCCGCTGGACGACCTGCAACGCAGCCTGTCGATGCTTGCCGCCACCCATGCGCTGCGGATCGAGCAGGGGCTGTGGATCCACGTGTCGGCTGCGGGACATCGCGGCTGACACTTTTCCGAGCGTCGCGTGGCAGAGGGTATGAACCCCTCATTTTCCTCCCCATGACCGTAAACCTGCCCCGGCTTCGACTGAGCCTCCTCGCCACCGCGCTCACCGCCACACCCGCGCTGGCTCAATCACCGCCCGATGAATCCCTGCACGTCCAGCGCAGCACCGTCTCGCTGGGCAGTGCACTTGGCGCGTTCGCCGCCGAGCATGGCGTGGCCCTGTCCTTCGACCCCGCGCTGACCCGTGGCCGCCAGGCTCCATCGATTGCCACAGGCCTGGACGTGGACGCAGGGTTCGACGCACTGCTGCACGGCAGCGGGCTGCGCGCGGTGCGGCGCGCCGATGGCAGCTACACCTTGCAGCGTGCGCAGGTGTCGGCAGGCGCACGACGCACCAGTACCCTGCACGTGCCGGGGCAGGACGCCGGCTCGACCTTCGGAGGCAGCCTGCAACTGGACCGCAGCTACGTTGCGGCGCAGGCCGCCGGCAACGGTGACATCACCCGGCTGCTGCGCATCCATCCCGCCGTGCAGTTCGACAATGCCGACCAGGGCAGCTTCAGCCCCGGCGAAATCCGCCCTGCGGAGATCAGCATCAATGGTGCGAAGTTCTATCAGAACGCGTTCATCGTCGATGGCATGAACTTCAACAACGACATCGACCCGGGCGCGGATCCGGAGGTGTACCGGCTGTTCTCCGTTCCAGGCGGCTCGCAGGCGCTGGCACTGGACAGCAGCCTGCTGGAAGACGTCACCGTGCATGACAGCAACGTTTCGGCCGCCTATGGTGGATTCAACGGCGGCGTGGTCGAAGCCAGCACCCGACGACCATCGCGCGCCTTCAGCGGCCGCCTGTCCACCCAGTCCTCGCGATCTTCGTGGACACGCTACCACCTGGACTCCACCGTCGCAGACAGCTACCAGAAGGCGTCCGGCGCGAATGACGGGCAGCCGGACTTCAAGAAGACCACCACGCGCGCTGATCTGGAAGGCTATCTGACCGACCGCATCGGCGTCCTGGCCAGTTTCACCCGCAAGCGCTCGACCATTCCCACCTACAACCTGCAGTCGCACCTGGTCGACGATGCGCATCCGGAGAAACAGATCCAGCGGCGCAGCATCGACAATCTGTTCGTCAAGGCGGTCTGGGAAGCGAGCGACACCCTCGACATCGAGGCAAGCTTTACCCGTGCGCCGGAGGAATCCCACTACTTCCGCTCTAACGTCCCCGGTGCCGGCATCGACATCATTGGCGGTGGCCGCCAGGCGATGCTCAAGGCGACGTGGTCGCCGCAATGGGGCACTCTGACCCAGCAGGTGGGCTGGAGTTCTACCGAGCAGTCCCGCCATCCACAGTCTGCGGACTACATGAGCTGGCACTGGGCCGAGGGCAAGGACTGGGGAACCTCGGGCAGCTCGCTGGAAGGTGAATTCGGCGATATTGACCAGGCACAGAAGACGCTCCAGTACCGTGCCGATCTGATACTGGCACCGCAGCGCTGGCTGGGCATGGAGCATCGTTTCGCGGCAGGCGTCCAGTACCAGCACCAGGATGTCGACTACGAGCGCCTGGACGACACTTACATCTATGTCTCGCCGGCACGCACCACCAGCTGTACCAACAAGGCCGGCATCACCGACACGCAGACCTGCTGGATGGGCCTGACCCGCACCGGCCGCGCCAACACCAGCAACTGGCCCGGACAGTTCTTCACCAGCCGCACTTATTACACGCGCGGCCGGCTGGACTTCCAGATCGACAGCTGGAGCGCCTACGCCGAAGACAGCATCCGCGCGGGACGCCTGTCGTTGCGCCCCGGCCTGCGCATCGACCATGACAGCTACATGCGGCACACCACGGTCGCACCCCGCCTGGCGATGTCACTGGATCTCGACGCCGCCGGCGACACCCAGCTGATCGCGGGCGCCAACCGCTATTACGGCCGCAACGCGGCCACGTGGCGGCTGCGCGATGGCCTTGATCGGCTGCAATACAGGAACCAGCGCCGCCCCACCCTCGACAGCGAGTGGACCGCAGGCACGCAGACCGCCAACGGCCTGCATTTCGATCGCCTGAGAATCGCCTACGACGATGAGCTGATGCTGGGCGTCAAGCAGCAATGGAAGGGCTGGGAGTTCCTCGGCAAGGTCGTCAGCCGCAAGGGGCGTGACCAGGTCGTGCGTTCCAGCAGCCGGGTACAGGACGAACGCGCGGATGACCCTTCACTGGCCACCCACTACGAAACCTGGAGCAACGACGGCCGCAGCGAGACGCAGATCATCAGCCTTACCGTGCGCCCCCTGCGCCGCCTGCAGTTCGGCGGAACCAGCACCACGGGCCTGCTGGCGCTGGACTGGACCGATAGCCGCTCTTCTGCGCCCGACTACGAGGACGACTTCAGCACCGCGTACTACGAGAATCCGATCATCCGCTACGACGGCAGCTACATCCGCTACCGCGATCGTCCGGCAGACAACTTCACTCGCCCATGGACCGCGCGACTGGCCACCACCACGCATATCCCGGCAGCCCGGCTGACCTGGGGCAATACGCTGCGCTACCGGGCCGGCTATCGCGCGATACGGGACACCGGACTGAAGGATGTCCATGACGGCCAGAGTGTTGCGGTCTGGGAAAGACGGCGGTTTGCCCCTTCGTTGATCTGGGACATGCGCATTGGCTGGGAGCAGCCGTTGTCGACGATGGGCACGGTTTTTGCCAACGTGGATGTGTTCAACGTGCTGGATCGGCGCGCGGTGAATGACGTATCCAGCAGCGTCAGCCGCGCGCCGTACTACGAAATGGGACGCTCGTTCTGGCTCGAAGTGGGCTACCGGTTCTGAGGCCCGCGCGCCGCCGCAGGCTTGGCTGGATTGCAGTGCTGGTCAGCGCCGTGCTGGCCAGCGCTGCACAGCCACGTCCTTCCCAGCCGGTCTGCGCGCCTGCTCCGGGCAAGGCGGAACGCTGGGATGGCGCCTGCCTGCGTGCGCTCTACAGCAGCCCCAGTACGCGCTGGCCCGCGCCGGAGGTCGAACCCGGCGTGGCGTGGAAGGAACTGGCCCCACTGCCGTCGCCCGTAGATCCACCGGACAATCCTTCCACGCCAGCCAAGGTGGCGCTTGGCCGGCGGCTGTTCTTCGACCCGATCCTGTCGAAGTCGCGGCAGTTGGCCTGTGCCAGCTGCCACGATCCGGACCTGGGCTGGGCCGACGGTCGTCACGTGTCCTTCGGGCACGGACGCCAGTCCGGCCGCCGCAATGCGCCCAGCGTGGCCACCAGCGCGCACGTGGCACCGCTGTTCTGGGATGGACGCGCGGCCACGCTGGAAGCGCAGGCGCTGCATCCCATCGCCGATCCCATCGAAATGGGCTTCACCACGCAGGGCGCCGTGCGTCGCCTGCGCCGCGATGCGTCCTATCGCGCTGACTTCGCCGCGGTGTTCGCGCAACCGCGCATCGATGCCGCGCAGCTTGGCCAGGCCATCGCCGTCTTCGAGCGCAGCCTGTCACCGCGCAGCAGCCGCTTTGATCGCTTTCTGCGCGGCAATGCGCGAGCGCTGGACGATGCCCAGCTGCGTGGCCTGCACCTGTTCCGCACGCAGGCCGGTTGCATGAACTGCCACAGCGGGGCGGCGCTCACCGACAACGGCTTCCACAACCTGGGCCTGCATTTTCATGGGCGCGCGCGGCAGGATCTGGGGCGTTATGAGTTCACCGGCGATCCCGCCGACAGCGGCCGGTTCCGGACGCCCTCGCTACGCGGCGTTGCCGCCACTGCACCGTACATGCACAACGGCATGATCCCGACGCTGTCCGGCGTACTGGTGTTCTACAACGTCGGCGGCGCGCGCCCGCGCGCACCGGCCTCGCCTCCGGCCGATGCGGCGCCCTTTCCTGCGCCTGATCCACTGCTGCGGCCGCGCGGGCTCAGCCGCCAGGACCTGCAGGATATCGAGGCGTTCCTGCAGACCCTGTAGCTGCGATCAGCCGCCGGCAGGCGGCGCTGCAGCCGGTTTCGGTGGCAACAGCGGCGGCGCGGCAGCAATGGCAACCGGGCAGCCATAGGTGCCGGCAACGTCCATGTACAGGCTGTAGCGCTGGGTCGCGGCGAAACCCACCCGCCAGTCCGGGTTGAACAGGGGGTCAGGCCCCGGTGTCAGGCCGATGTCCACCGGCAGGTTCAGCACTTCCTCGCCGATCATCACCGGCGTGGTCGCCTCTACGTACTGGATGTCTTCGCTGCCCGCAGTGGTGATCACGTTCTTGCGCCGGATCGCAGACGCGGGCGGCGCTGCCGGCAGCGTTCCACGGGCCTGGAAGGCGCCATTGAAGCCGGTATCCACCTTGACCAAGACGTTCTGCTTGCCGGCGCGGATCGGATAGCGGACGTCATACGCATCCCCCCACAGCGTCGACAGCGTGGCCATCCGCCGCGTGCACGGCACTGGGGTGGCCGCGGCCTGGATCACCAGCGCATCCTTGTTGACGCGTACCCGGCCCAGCGCGCGCAGCACGTCCAGGCCGATGCGGGGCAGATCGTCCTGACCCAGCACCGCGAAGGAAACGCCGCGCACTGCCAGACCGCCGATCTCGAGATCGGCCGGCGCCGCCAGCGCATACAACTGCCCGGGCTTGCCATCGGCCAGCATGAAACCTTCGGTCAGCTCCAGCCCGAGTTCGGCCGCCAGTGTGCGCCCGATGCGCGAACGCGCCGCGCCGCTGTCCAGATGCACGCGCACCTCGCGTTCGCCGGTGGCAGTATGGACCTTCAAGGCGAGCGTCGGCAGTTCGTTGTTCATCTGCAGGGGAACGCTGACATCGCGGGCAGGCGCCGGCACTGCCAGCGCATTGCGCGGCCAGGCGGTGAAACGCTCGAAATGCGGCTCACTGATGCCGGCGAGATGGATGTCGCCCATCTGACGTTTCAGCAACGGCCGGATATCGCGCTCCAGCAGCGTGCGGACCTGCAGCATCTGCGTTGCCCATCCGGCGATATCGCCCTGCAGCAGCAGATTTCCGGCCAGGGTGGCCGAGCACAGGTACTCAACTCCCTTCACGCTGTCGGCCGGTTCACTGGCCACGGCCTGCAGGCATTGCTGGGCGGCTTTGCTGGAGCGTTCCAGCTCCCCACGCACCCGGTAGAAGCCCGCCTGGCCAAGCAGTCCCTTTGCCCCCTGGGCCTTGCCCAGCGCCTGCAGCCTTCCCAGTTCCGCGAGGCGCACGCTGCGGGTGTAGCGATAGGGATCGCTCAGTTCGCCGTCCGGCGTCTCCACGGCGGCAGCCGAAGCCACTGCCGTGGCAACCAACGCACTCACTCCCAACCACACTCGATGCATCGAGGTTACTCCTGTCTACCCGACGCCGACCGTATCACGGTGGCGATGACATCTGCCGCTGCAGCCTTCAGCCACGTGTGATTGAACTTCGGATCGCGCGCAGTTGCTGTTTCACCGCACGCTCCTGCGTGGCATCCATGCGCAGCAGTGCCTTCTGCCCCACTGAACGCGACTGCAGATCGTGATCGACAAAGCGGTAGCGGCCACGCTCATCGCGTTCCACCAACGGCGCCTGGGCCAGTTCCGGGGTCTCCAGCAGGTGGTCGATCACCGTGACCAGACGGTCGTTGAAATAGCCCTCGGGCCGGCCAAGGTCCACGTAAGCCTGCTGGATCAACGGATAGAAACGCTTGTACGCGGTGGCCGTCGCCGCCGGATCCAGCGCGGTGAACGCCTGCACGTAGGGCGCATAGCGCGCCGCGTTGCTGGCGGCGATGCGTTCACCGCCTTCGCCCGGCTCGACCTGCAGGTTGCCCGGCAGCGGGCGCGCGGCCAGCGCGGTCGGCGGCACGCTGGGCTTGTCCAGGTTGTCGACCTGGGTGACCAGGCGTTGGATCAGGTGGTCGCGCAGCAGCAGGGTCAGCGGGCCCTCGCCCTGGAACAACTGGCTCAGCGCGCCCCAGGCCGCCGCATCGCTGTCAGCCAGCTTGGGCAACGCAGGGTCGGCCGCAGCCTCGGCATCCAGCGGATGCTTGATCGGGGGTGGTGTTGGGGCGGGTTCTGCGGCCGCCTTCGGTTGTGGCGGTGCGCCGGTACTGGCCGGGGTTGATTGCACCGGCACCGAAACTCCGTCCGCCAGGCTCTTCAGCTGGTCGCGGAACAGCCAACCGCCCGCGCCACCGATCACCACCACGCCCAACACCCAGGGCCAAACTGCTTTTCCACTCTGCATGATGCAGCACCTCGTTCTCACACGCATGGAGAAGGTGTGACCCGGCTGATTTCCGTGGGTTCCCCACCCGTTCCGGTAAGGTTCGGGAAACGCGTTGACAGCGCAGTGCGACGGGCGGCCCAATGAGCAGTCCAGCCCCTTCGACGAACGACCCATGGAGCTTCGCCCGGAACCGGTGCCTTTCCGCATCAGCACGCTCGACCTGACACTGGTGTATCGAGAGCAGAACGCGAGCGCACAGGTGAACGTGGAGGCACAGACGCTGGAGGACTATGCAGCGCAGCCGGGCATGCGTTACCGCTCACTGCAGGTGGATTTCGAACTTGTCCATGAAGCGCGTTGCCGGGGCGGAAATTTTCACGAGATGCGCCACGGCGAGATCTTCGAGGAAACCGGACCAGCCGATGAAACCGCGCACTGGCGGCAAACCGGTCTCTGCCCTTTCCCCGGCTTCTACCGGGTCATCCACGATCCTGGCCTGGCGGCACTGCTCGCGCACTACGATCCCCGCAATGTCCACGACCTGCAGCTTTTCATCCTTGCCGCACATGACAGCTACGTTGAAGTGCTGGCCAAGGGATATCGCTACACGCTGGCTGGCAGCGTCAATGAACACGACATCATCACCGTCGCGCCATCGGCCTGAACACTCCGACATCCAACGCCAGGTAGGCATTGCACTCACGCCCGCTTTGCGCGAGCAGCGCGACGCTATGCATCCTGTCCCGTGGAGACACAGCCATGCAGTACGCGCTGTATTACTGGACCGGCATCCAGGGCCGTGGCGAGTTCGTGCGCCTGGCGCTGGAGGATGCCGGTGCCGACTACATCGACATGGCGCGGGCGCACGGCGATGCAGTGATGCAGCCGTTTCTCGATGGCAGCAATGAAGGTGCGCAGCCCTTCGCGCCGCCGTTCCTGAAGGCCGGTCGCCAGGTCATCGCGCAGGTCGCGGCAATCCTGGATTTCCTGGGCCCGACGCTGGACCTGGTGCCGCAGGCGGCCTCGCGGCGGACGCAGGCACTGCAGTTGCAGCTGACCATCGCCGACCTGGTGGCCGAGGTGCATGACACCCACCATCCGATCGCTGCATCGAGGTACTACGAAGAGCAGAAGACCGAAGCCAAGGCACGCGCCGCGTCACTGCGCAGCGAGAGGCTGCCGAAGTTCCTCGGCTACTTCGAGCAGGTGCTGGCCGCCAACGGTGGCCGCCATGCACTGCGCGAGCACTCGTATGTGGATCTGTCGCTGTTCCAGCTGCTGAGCGGGCTGAACTACATGTTCCCACGCCGCATGCAGGCACTGGAACCTACCCTGCCCCTGCTGCGCGCGCTGCAGGAGCGGGTGGCGAAACGACCCAACATTGCCTCCTATCTGGACTCGGAACGGCGATTGCCGTTCAACACCAACGGCATCTTCCGCCACTACCCGGAACTGGATGGAGAGCGGTAGTGCCGGCCGCTGGCCGGCAGCTGCACACTACGTCCGAGGTCCATGAGGATGCCGGCCGGCGGCCGGCACTACCCTGGGGTCAGCTGTTCTCACCCAGCGGCTTCACCGCCTGCTTCTGCAGTGACAGCAGGCCCAGCAGCAGCGCCAATGCCACATAGGCGCCGGCGAACTGCCAGCTGATCATGCGCGCCAGGCCGTCCAGATCCCACGGCAGGTAGATGCCACCGCGCGGGTCCACCGAATGGATCAGGCCGAACAGGGTCAGCACCGCCGCCACCAGCAGGAAACCGCAGGCGCGGCGCAGGCGACCATCGACCATCGCCGCCACCGCCGAGATCCACAGCATCGAGGTGATGATGAAGCCATTGCCAAGCGTGAAGATCACCGCCAGCTCAGGCAGGCCATGGCCGTCGAGCTTGGTCAGCAGCTGCGGCAGCTGGTCCGGGGCGATCCAACCCGGCGCCTTGATCGCCAGCAGGTAGGCCACCGACGGCAGGAAACCGAACACCATCGCACCGGTATGGTGGCGCGGCGTGGCCTGGAAGGCCTGGGTGGTGATGTCGATGGCCACGTACACGATGATCGGTGCCAGCACCGCCAGCGGCAGCCACTGCACCAGCCCCGAGATGATGCCAAGCATGCCGCCGATGCCGACGAACAGGCCGGTCAGCAGCGTGTAGCCGCTGCGCGCGCCCATGTGCTTGTAGGCCGGCTGGCCGATGTACGGCGTGGTCTGTGCCACGCCACCACAGACACCGGCCACCAGTGTGGCCACCGCTTCCACCAGCAGGATGTCGCGGGTGCGGTAGTCGTCACCGGCCGCGCGCGCGCTTTCAGACACATTGATGCCGCCGACCACCATCAGCAGGCCGAACGGCAGCAGGAGCGGCAGGTAGGTCATCGCGGCAGGCAGGCCATCGAGGAAACCCAGCGTCGGCAGCGGCAGCACCACCTGCGGCGGCACCCACGCCGGCACGTGGAAGCCCGGTGCGCCCAGCCCGGCCAGGCCAAGGCCGTAATACAGCACGGTGCCGAACACGAAGGCCAGCAACACGCCGGGGCCACGCACCGGCAGCTTGCCCTTGGCGATCAGCACGTACAGCAGCAGGCCCAGCGTGGTGAAGCCGACCAGCGGCGAGCGCAGCGTTTCCAGCAGCGGCAGCAGGCCCATCAGCACCAGCGCGATGCCGGCGATGGAACCCAGCAGCGCAGCACGCGGCAGCGCGCGGGTGACCGCTTCACCGAAGAATGACAGCACGAACTTGAGCACGCCCATGATGACCAGCGCGGCCATGCCCAGCTGCCAGGTCGCGATACCCGCGGCATGCGGGTCCATGCCCTGCTGCTTGAAGGCGATGAAGGCCGGGCCGAGCACCAGCAACGCCATGCCGATGCTGGTCGGTGCATCCAGGCCGAGCGGCATGGCGGTGACATCATCGCGGCCGGTACGCGCGGCCAACCGGCGTGCCATCAGGGTGTACAGCAGGTTGCCGACCAGCACGCCGAAGGCGGTGCCGGGGAACATGCGGCCGAACACCACGTCGGCGGGGAACTGGAAGATCCCGACCAGGGCCATGGCGATGAAACCGAGGATGGAGAGGTTGTCGACGACCAGGCCGAAGAAGCCGTTGAAGTCGCCGGAGACGAACCAGCGACGCGGTGCGGCGGAAGCGGGAGCGGACATGGAAGGGGCGGTGGGGGTGGGGACCGCCGATGGTAGGCCCAGCGGGGCCCGGGCGCCAATTCCGTCGTGGAATGATGGGTTCCAGCCAACGGCGGGGCCCCTCGTGGCTGGGTTGGTCGCGGACAGCGATTTCTGGGTTGGGCCGGTCAGGATGGGCTGCGCAGGACACGCCGTAAACCCATCCCTGGGGCTCGATGGCGCCATCCATGGCGCCAACGGTCCTGCGCAGCCCATCCCGAACGGCCCCTGACAGTTTCCTGCGCGTGCCAGCCACGGAAGAGAATCAAAAGATCAAAAGCAAAGGCAGGCTCTCGTTGTTGCGCCGAGCCCATGCTCGGCTGCTGTACGCGAAGCCTCTCAGCCGAGCATGGCTCGGCTCTACAAGAACAATTCGATCATTTCCACGCTATCCACGCATGGCGTGGATCTACTGTGTCGACCAAGGTCGACACCTACCAACAGCAGCGATGATCTGTCGAAGGCGGGGTGGGTCCGGTTGCGGGGGCGTGAGCGCCATGGATGGCGCGACCGAGCTTACATGGATGTACTTGCAGCGTCACCCGCAACCGGACCCACCCCGCCATCCCTCAGAAACCTGCTCCTGCTGTTGGTGTTGCCGGCCAGCGGCCGGCACTACCGCGGGTGCAGGGCGCAGCCCTGCATCAACCACCCCCCTACTTCTTCAGGAAGTTGTCCACCAGCAGATGCTTCACGTCGTCGAAGCGTCCGTTCAACACCGCCTTGGCCGCATACAGCGCGGTACCGGCCACCTGCTTGGCCTCGATCTGCGGCGGCATCACCAGTTCAGCGCGGCTGGTATGCACATCCAACAGCGCCGGGCCGCGCTGCGCCAGGAAGTCCTGCACCGCCTCCTCCAGATCCTCGCTGCGGGTCACCGTGCGTCCGTGGAAGCCGATCACCTCGGCCAGGCGGCCGAAGTCCGGGTTCTTCAGGTCGGTGTAGTTGTCCAGCAGCCCCTCCACCTTCTGCTCCAGCTCGACGAAATTCAGCGAACCGTTGTTGAACACCACCACCTTGATCGGCAGATTCTCCTGTACCGCCGTCAGCAGGTCGCCCAGCAGCATGGCCAGGCCACCATCGCCGGACAGCGAGATCACCTGCCGGCCCGGGAACGCCTTCTGCAGGCCCAGTGCCTGTGGCATCGCATTGGCCATCGTGCCGTGAAGCAGGCTGGTCAGCGTGCGGCGGCGTCCGTTGACGCGGATGTGGCGCAACACCCACACCATCGGCGAGCCACCGTCGGCAGTGAACAGCGCATCATCGGTGGCATATTTCGACAGCAGCGCGGTCAGGTGCTGCGGATGGATCAGCTCGCCCTCGCCGGGCTGCTCTTCCTTCTCGCGCTTCTTCAGTGCCTTGTCACGGCGCTCGATGCACTCGTCCAGGAAACTGCTGTCCTCGCGCGGCGGCAGCATCGGCAGCAATGCATCCAGCGTCGGTGCGATGTCACCGACCACACCCAGATTCACCGGATGGCGGCGACCCAGGTGGCTGCCATCGCGGTCGACCTGGATGATCGTGGCCTTGTCCGGGTAGAACTGGCCCCAGGCGAAGTCGGCGCCGAGCAGCAACAGCGTGTCGCACTCCATCAGCGTGTGGAAGCCGGATTCGATGCCGAAGATGCCGGTCATGCCCATGTTGTACGGGTTGTCCGGCTCGACGAAGTCCTTGGCGCGCGAGGTGTGCGCCACCGGCGCCTGCAACCTGCGCGCCAGTTCCAACAACTGCGCGTGCGCGCCCTGGCAACCGGCACCAGCGTAGACACCAATGCGCTTGCCCTGCCCCAATAACTCGGCGATACGCTGCAGTTCCGCGTCGGAGGGACGCAGCACCGGCTGGGTGTAGTGCACCGAGAACGGCACATCGTGCTTCACCTCGGCCTCGCTGATGTCGGCCGGCAGGATCACTACGGCGACGCCGCGACGGCTGATCGCGGCCTGGCAGGCCAGCGCCACCACGCGTCGCGCCTGTTCGGCACTGTGCACCTGCTCGCAGAACACCGTGCAGCTGCCATACACCGCCTTGAAGTCCACTTCCTGCGGGAACTCCATGCCCAGCTCGCTGGTAACGATCTGGCTGGCGATCAGCACCATGGGCGCGCGGTTGCGGTTGCTCTCGAAGATGCCATTGATGAAATGCAGGCCACCGGGCCCACAGGAACCGGCGCAGGCGGTCAGTTCGCCACTCACCAGCGAATCGGCACCGGCGGCGAATGCGGCCACTTCCTCATGTCGTACGTGCACCCAGGCGATGTCACTGCCATGCATCGCATCGGTCACATGATTGAGCGTATCGCCCACGATGCCGTAGCAACGGCGGACACCAGCCTGCTGCAGGGCGTCCACCACGATTTCTGCCACGCGCTTGCTCATCGGATACATCCTCGAACGGGGGAACATCCGAGGCTAGACCCGATGAAGTGATGCCACCGCAAAAAAAGGGGACGGAGGGAATTAAGTCGTTAACGGCACAAACGACTTAATTCCCTCCGTCCCCTTTTTTCTTCAATCGTTGACGTTGATCCAACCTTCCACCGCGCCCAGCTTCGGATTGCGGTAGCGCAGCTTCATCCAGCCATCCTGTTCATCCAGCATTTCCACACGGTCGCCCTGCACCAGATAACGCTTGGTGCTGGATGCACCGGGCCGGTCGAACAGGAACAGGCGCGCTGGCACCACGGTGGCCTGCTCGCCACGCAGTGGCCCATCCGGCGGTGCGCCCAGGCCATCGGCGATGGCGGTCTCCAGCACACGACCGGCGGGATCATAGGTGCGCCAGACCGCCAGCGGACCCTGCTCGTCGCTCTGTTCCCATTGCAACGCGGCGTTCACCGTGTCGCCCAGCATCAGCACGCTCTCGCTGCGGTAGAGATAGAGCTTCGCACCTGCAAACCGGTACTGGTCGGCGTACCACATCGGGCCACTGCGGCAGCTGCTGGTCAGGGTTCGAGTGGCAGCATCCACGCTCAACCCCATCAGGTCACCGCAGCTGTCGTTGCCGTGGGTGTCGGCCTGCAGCGCGCGGAACCCGGCACTGGACGGATCGAAGTGGTACACCGTCACCGCTTCGTTGACCATGCCCACCGATGCACGCGCGACCAGTTCCGGGTATCCATCGAAATCGACGTCTTCCAGCGACCAGCGCGAATTGCCATCGGCATCCGCCGCACCCGCCAGCGTCTGGCGCTTGCCTGACGGTGACAGCTGCACTGCGATGCTGCCGTCCTGCTGGGGATCGGCATGCGCCTGCACATGCGCGGCCACCTGGAAGCGTAGCGTTTCGCTATCGTCCCCACGCGCCTGCGCCGTCGGTGCCAGCACACCTGCCAATACCAGGCCCAGCAGGCATTCCCTGTAGTTCATCATCGCTCCCTGCGGCACCGCGGCGGCACCTTCAACTCAGAACGATACCTCGACCGCTTGCCGCGACCACAGCACCGATTGATGCTTGGTCTGCTGCTTCCACGCCAGGCGGATCGCTTCGATATCAGCACGGCGCTGCGGGGTGTCCTCGTGCAGCACCACCAGCACCTTGGTGCGCAGGCGGTTGGGCGCGGCATCACCGCGGAACAGCCACTGGCCATACGCATCGAACACGGTCAGTCCATCCGGGAAGCGCGGGGTCACTTCCTTGTCCAGGAAAGCGCGCCACTGCGCATCGCTGATGGTGTCGGCCTGCGGGCGATTGCCAGCGCCCTGCTCTTCACCCACGCCGAAGTACAGCTCGCTGCGCACCCAACCGTGGCCGGCGGACGGGCGTGCGGCATCACCCTTCAGTTCGGCGGTGGTGGCCGTGGCATAGGCGCTGGGCGCCTGAGAGGACAGGCTGGCGCAGCCACTGGTGGCCAGCAGCACGGCGAAGACGAGGCCAAGGTGTTTCATCGGTACAGCTCCGGGGAAGGGGGACAAGGCGAGCCGGCAGCGTACAGCGCCACCGGTCCGGCGTGCTGATGCCAACGGGGCATCAACTCATGCCGGACCGGCAGGGACTTGCATCGGCACCGGCCATCACGCGAAGATAATATATCGCTTCATCCGGATGGATGTAAGTGAAACCATCTCCCCCTTCCCCGTCGTCGTTGTTGCTGGAGCCCCCATGTCCATCCGCCTGCCCGCGTCGCCGCTCGGCCTCGCCATCGCCCTCGCGCTTTCCTCCACCGCCGTCCCGGCTCTGGCCCAGGACGCTACCAACCTCGACACCGTGATCGTCACCGGCACCCGTGCCGCCGACCGCACCGTGCTCGAATCCACCTCGCCGGTGGATGTGCTCACCGCCGAGGACATCCGCAAGGCCGGCGTGGTCAATGGTGAGCTGGGCAGTGCGCTGCAGGCCCTGCTGCCGTCGTTCAACTTCCCGCGCCAGTCCAACTCCGGCGGCGCCGACCACGTGCGCGCCGCACAGCTGCGTGGCCTGTCGCCGGACCAGGTGCTGGTGCTGGTCAATGGCAAGCGCCGCCACCACACCGCGCTGGTGAACACCGACAGCAAGATCGGCAAGGGCACCACGCCGGTCGACTTCAATTCGATCCCGGTCAGCGCGATCAAGCGCATCGAAGTGCTGCGCGACGGCGCCGGTGCGCTGTACGGCTCCGATGCGGTGGCCGGCGTGATCAACGTGATCCTCGACAACGGCGGTGACGGCGGCGAGATCGAGGCCAGCTACGGTGCCAACCACACCGACCTCAAGCCGATCGGCCGTACCCTCACCGACGGCCAGACCGGCAACATCAGCGCCAAGGTCGGCACCTCGCTGGGTGAGGACGGCGGCTTCCTGCGTGTCGGCCTGGAGTACAAGCACCGCAACGGCACCAACCGCGCCGGCTTCGACCAGATTCCGCCGTGGGACCAGACGCCGGACAACCTGGCGCTGCAGGGCAAGCGCAACTACGTGCTGGGCGATGGCAAGAGCAAGGACATCAACCTGTGGCTGAACACCGAGATTCCGGTGGGCCAGACGTCTACGTTCTATGCGTTCGGCACCTTCAACCAGCGTGATACCGAAGGTGCGAACTACTTCCGCTACCCCGATGGCGACGCCAACTGGAAGCAGGTCTATCCGAACGGTTACCGGCCAATCTCCGAAGGCGAGAACCGCGACGTGCAGGCTGTGGCCGGCGTGCGCGGCCAGTGGGGTGAATGGAGCTACGACGGCAGCCTGGATTACGGCCAGAACGACTTCACCTACCGCCTGCGTGATTCGCTCAACGCGTCGCTGGGCCCGACCAGCCCGACCCGCTTCAAGACCGCCGACTACGAATACGCACAGACCGTGGGAAACCTCGATCTGAGTCGTGTGTTCACCCAGAGCGACAGCATCAGCCACACCCTGGGCCTGGGCGTGGAAGCACGCCACGAGCGCTACCAGACCCGTCCCGGCGACCCGGCCAGCTACGCCGCCGGCCCCTACACCGATCGCCCTACCGGCTCGCAGGCCGGTGGCGGCCTGACCCCGCAGGATGCGGCGCGCCTGTCGCGCGACGTGGCCAGCGCCTACGCCAGCCTGTCCAGCCAGTTCGGCGAGAAGTTCTCCTCCGATCTGGCCGCGCGCTACGAGCACAACGACGATTTCGGCGGTGAACTGACCGGCAAACTTGGCCTGCGCTATGAATTCACCCCGGCGTTCGCGCTGCGCGGCGCGATCTCCAACAACTTCCGCGCACCGTCGCTGGCGCAGATCGGCTACGAATCCACCTCGACCGGCTACAACGCTGGCGGCCAGCTGGTACAGGGCCGCCTGTTGTCGGTCAACAATCCGATCGCCCGTGGCCTGGGTGCGCAGAACCTGAAGCCGGAAAAGTCGATCAATACCTCGCTGGGCTTCACCAGCCGCATCGGCGAGCACTTCGACCTGTCGCTGGACTTCTTCCAGATCGACATCGACGACCGCATCGCGCTGTCGGAGAGCATCACCGGTGATGCGCTGACCGACTACGTCGCCGCCAACTACGGCGTCAGCGGCCTGCAGAGCGCCAGCTTCTTCGTCAACGCCGCCGATACCCGCACCCGCGGCGCCGAGCTTGTCACCAACTGGCGCCAGTCGCTGGGCGATGGCCAGCTGCTGCTGACCGGCACCTATGCGTACACCAAGACCACGCTGAAGAACGTGCTGGCCACGCCGGCGCAGCTGCGTGCACTGAACCCGGACTACGTGCTGTTCGGCATCGAAGAAACCAACACGCTCACCGATGCTACGCCGCGTACGCGTGGCAGTTTCTCGGCCGCATGGAGCAACGACCACTGGTCGCTGAGCACCCGCGTGAACCGCTATGGCAGCGCCACCCGCGTGTTCAACTTCGGTGATGGCTACATCCCGCGCCAGACCTACCAGGCCGAATGGCAGCTGGATGCGGAAGTGGAGTACCGCATCACCCCGCAATGGAGCGTGGCCATCGGCGGCCAGAACCTGACCGACAACTACCCGGATCGATCCAACAGCGATATCCACTACTTCGGCAACCTGCCGTATGACGTGCTGTCGCCGATCGGCAGCAATGGCGCGTATTACTACGGCCGCGTCCGCTATACGTTCTGATTGCATTGGACCAATGACTCCCGGTGGGTGCGGACCGTTGGTCCGCACG
>NZ_JAWIRR010000021.1:11232-82661 GCF_036320065.1 Stenotrophomonas sp. SMYL8 | reverse complement strand
GGCACCGGCTATGCGTGGCGCGACGCCTGGATCGCGTACTGAGGCTGGACACCGGGGCGGCGTGATGCCGCCTCCGTTTCATGGGGTTGCCGGCCAGCGGCCGGCACGACCAGGGTCCACGCGGTTGCCGGCCAGCGGCCGGCACTACCAGGGTCCACGCGGTTGCCGGCCAGCGGCCGGCACTACCAGGGTCCACGCGGTTGCCGGCCAGCGGCCGGCGCTACCCTGACTTACTTGCTGCTGACGTACTTCTCGCGGCGGATCTGCGGGTTGCCCAGGCCAGCGGCCTTCAGCAGTTCGGCACAGGCGTCGACCATGTCCGGGTTGCCGCACAGGTAGGCAATGTCGGTGGCCGGGTCCGGGGTGAAGCCGGCCAGCGCCTGCTGGACGTAGCCGTGCTGCACGTCCAGTTGCGGATCAGCCGGCAGTTCGCGCGACAGGCATGGAACATAGCGGAAGTTCGGGTGTTTTTCGGCGAAGCTGTAGAAATCTTCGCTATACAGCAGCTCGCCCGGGCTGCGCGCGCCCTGCAGCAGCACGATCTGCACGCCGCGCTCGGCCATGGCCGTTTCCAGCAGCGGCAGCATCGAGCGGTACGGGGTAACGCCAGTACCGGTGGCGATCAGCAGGTAGCGGGCGTTGTGATCACCGGGATTCAGGCAGAACCGGCCATAGGGGCCGGACGCACTGATCTGGCCGCCCTGCTCCAGCGCCTCGAACAGGGCCGTGGCGGCGCCGCCGGGCACGAAGCTGACCGCGATATCCACCGCCTCGCCCGGGCCCAGCGCATGGTCATGGATGGTCGCCAGCGAGTAGCTGCGCTTGGTTTCAGTGCCGTCGGCGTAGCTGAAATGGACCTGGATGAACTGGCCGGGCTGGAAATCCAGCGGCTGTCCATCATCACGCACGAACTGGTAGTGGCCGACGGTCGGGGCCAGCATGCGGCAGCCGACCAGCTTGAGGGGGAATTGAACAGGCACGACTTTTCGGGACAGTGTGTAGCCGGGGCAAGCCCTCGGGGTCTTCTATAATAGCCGCTCCCCGCCCCTCTCCAGCGCCAGCCCATGGGCGCGAAGGCTTCGAGCTTGGCATCCCAGAACGATACGGCGCCCGCCCTGCGCGTGCGCGACCTGCGCAAGACCTACGACAACGGCACCCAGGCCCTGAAGGGGGTTTCCCTGGAAGTGGCCCCGGGCGACTTCTTCGCCCTGCTCGGCCCCAACGGTGCCGGCAAGTCGACCCTGATCGGCATCATCAGCTCCCTGGTCAACCTCAGCGAGGGCCAGGTGGAGGTGTTCGGCAGCGACCTGGTGCGCAACCGCAGCGCCACCATGCGCCTGATCGGGCTGGTGCCGCAGGAAATCAACTTCAACCTGTTCGAAAAGCCCTTCGACATCCTGGTGAACTACGCCGGCTTCTATGGCGTGCCGCGCGAGGAAGCCGAGCAGCGCGCCGAAGAGGAACTGAAGCGGGCCCACCTGTGGGAAAAGGCGCAGGTGATGAGCCGCACGCTGTCCGGCGGCATGAAGCGCCGGCTGATGATCGCCCGCGCGATGATGACGCGCCCGCGCCTGCTGATCCTGGACGAGCCGACCGCCGGCGTGGACATCGAGATCCGCCGCGACATGTGGCGCGTGCTGAAGGAGATCAACGCTGCCGGCACCACGATCATCCTCACCACGCACTATCTGGAAGAAGCCGAGTACCTGTGCCGCCACCTGGCGATCATCAACCATGGCCAGATCGTCGAGCAGGGGCCGATGCGCACCCTGCTGGCCAAGCTGGACGTGGAAGGCTTCCTGCTGGACATCGATGGTGACCTGCCGGCGCAGCTGCCGGTGATCGAAGGCGCGACGCTGACCGCGCCGGACCCGCATACGCTGGACATCGACATGCCGCGCGCGATGGACCTCAACCGCGTGTTCGCCACGCTCAACGAGTCCGGCATCCGCGTGCGATCGATGCGTACCAAGAGCAACCGCCTGGAGGAGCTGTTCGTGCGCCTCACCGGCAACCTGGAGAAGCCTGCATGAGCACCACCGAGCTGACCGACGGCCAGCGCAACCGCATCGCACTGATGACCATCGTGCGCCGCGAAGTCGCCCGCATCATGCGCATCTGGGGCCAGACCCTGGTGCCGCCGGCGATCACCATGACCCTGTACTTCCTGATCTTCGGCAACCTGATCGGGTCGCGCGTGGGGGACATGGGCGGCTACACCTACATGCAGTTCATCGTGCCGGGCCTGGTGATGATGAGCGTGATCCAGAACAGCTACGGCAACATCAGCTCCTCGTTCTTCGGTGCCAAGTTCGGCCGTCACGTGGAAGAGCTGCTGGTCAGCCCGATGCCGAACTGGGTGATCCTGTGGGGCTACGTCGCCGGCGCAGTGCTGCGCGGCCTGATGGTGGGCGTGATCGTGCTGATCATCGCCATGTTCTTCACCCCGGTGCGCATCCCGCACCCGCTGGTGACGCTGAGCACGGTGATCCTGGGTGCGACGATCTTCTCGCTGGCCGGTTTCATCAATGCGGTGTATGCCAAGAAATTCGATGACGTAGCGATCGTGCCGACCTTCATCCTGACCCCGCTGACCTACCTGGGTGGCGTGTTCTATTCAGTGAAGCTGTTGCCGGGCTGGGCGGAAGCGGCCACGCACGCGAACCCGATCTTCTACATGGTCAATGCATTCCGCTATGGCCTGCTGGGCAGCAGCGATGTGCCGTTGTGGGTGGCCTACGGGCTGATGATCGGATTCGTGGTGGTGCTGACGGCGCTGGCGCTGTGGCTGCTGCGCCGTGGCGTGGGCATGCGCAGCTGAGGGGTGCCTGCAGGGCCTGCGGCCCTGCACCTGCACCTGCACCTGCACCTGCAGTGGTAGTGCCGGCCGCTGGCCGGCAACAGCAACAGCCAAGGCGGAAGCATCACGAGTTGGGCGGGGCGGTGTGAGGGTGCAGGACACGCCGTAAACCCGTCCGTGGGGGCTCGATGGCGCCATCCATGGCGCCAACGGTCCTGCACCCCCACACCGCCCCACCCCTGACAGTTTCCGGTCGCTGTTGGTAGGTGTCGACCTTGGTCGACACGGTAGATCCACGCCATGCGTGGATGAAGCGTTCCTGTAGAGCCAAGCTGATGCTTGGCTCTTTTCGTTTCGGATTACGGCTAGGCTGTGGCGATGAAGATCACTTCCATTCCGTTGGACAAGGCCGTGTCGGACGGTCCCATCGATGCGTTCAGCCGAGCGTTGCTGAGCGATTCGCCCACGCTGGATGAGGTGCTGGATTGCCTGGCCTCGCTGCACGTGGCTGATCCCCTCCATCGTTATCTGTGCACGCTCGACGAAGTCGGCCAGTGCCGCTACACCAGCATGCACGCGTCCGACGACGAGCGCATCGCGCTGTACGAGGACGAAGACCCGGCGACGCTGGAAGATGCGTTGGCGGCACGCGAGCGGTTGCTGGCGCACGTCGTCGCGCAGCTTGAGCATTCCACGCATCGGCTGCAGTGGACCGCGTTGGCGGGTACGTTGATGTGCAGCGACGAGGACATCG
Organism: Stenotrophomonas sp. SMYL8; assembly: GCF_036320065.1. Classification (NCBI taxonomy): domain Bacteria; kingdom Pseudomonadati; phylum Pseudomonadota; class Gammaproteobacteria; order Lysobacterales; family Lysobacteraceae; genus Stenotrophomonas; species Stenotrophomonas sp. SMYL8. The sequence goes on along the minus strand of NZ_JAWIRR010000021.1, from coordinate 79,107 downwards.
AGGCGCTGGTCGCTGCCAATGCGACACCTGATCTCATCATCGATGACGCGGTCTGCGTGCAGCAGGTGCCCGTGACCCGTGATGACCTGCTGATCGCCGCCCTGCCCAACGGCTACTTCAGCGCGGACTGGGACATCTTCCAGAACCACGCCCTGATCCGGCATCTGCAGGAGCGCTACGACTACCGTCTGTTCGGACTCGGCGCATCGTGGCTCGGTTTCCAGCGCGACCGCGCACCGTCGCCTGCAGAGGCGAGCGCGTTGGTCGCGGACCTGCAGCGCATCTACGCGGCCGGAACGCACGACGCCTGGTCACAACTGGCTGCAACGCTGGCCACCCGCACCACACTGCTATTGGGCTACACCGAAGACTTCAGCGAACAACTGCCCTGAGCACCGCTCTACACGAGCGAGCGACCCGCTTCCGCCTTCGCTTCTGATCTGCTTTCCGTGGTGGCCGCGCCCGGAAACTGTCAGGGGTCGTGTGCGCTGGATTCGCGGGGGTATCCGCGCCATGGATGGCGCGGCTAAGCCCCCATGGACGGGTTCACGGCGTCCCCCGCGAACCCCGCGCACACGGCCCAGCTCATGAAACCAACTGCGCGAACCACCACGAGGGGCTCCGCCGTTGGCCGCAATCTCCGGCACAATCGCACTCCTGATTCCCCAGAAAACGGTGAACGTGCAATGCGCATCCTGATCCTCGGCGCCGGCGGTACCGGCGGTTACTTCGGTGGTCGCCTGGCTCAGGCTGGCGTGGACGTGACCTTCCTGGTGCGCCCCGCACGCGCCGCCCAGCTGGACCGCGATGGCCTGGTCATCCGCAGCCCGCTCGGCGACGCCAGCTTCCCGGTGCAGCACGTCACCGCCGATGCGCTGCCCGCATCGGCCGCGCAGAAGCCGTTCGATCTGGTCATCCTCAGCTGCAAGGCCTACGACCTCGACAGCTCGATCGACGCCATTGCTCCAGCCGTGGGCGCGAACACCACCGTGCTGCCGATCCTCAACGGTCTGCATCACTACAACGCGCTGGACCTGCGCTTCGGCCGCGACGCCGTGCTCGGCGGCCTGTGCTTCATCAGTGCCACCAAGGCCCCCGACGGCGCCGTGCTGCACTTGGGCAAGCCGGCGAAGCTCACCTTCGGCGAACGCGATGGCGGTGCGATCTCCACGCGCGTGCGTGCCTTCGCCGCCGCCTGTGCGCAGGCCAACCTCGATCACCTGGCCAGCGAGCACATTGGCCAGGAACAGTGGATCAAGTACACCTTCCTGACCGCGCTGGCCGCCTCGACCTGCCTGCTGCGCGCGGATATCGGCAGTATCGTCGCCACCGATGATGGCGAGGCGATCGTGCGTGGCCTGTACGACGAATGTCTGGCCGTGGCCGAAGCTGCCGGTGAGCCGATTCCCGATGCTGCGCAGGACACCGCACGCGGCACCCTGACCCAGGCCGGCTCTGCGTTGAAGGCTTCGATGCTGCGCGATCTGGAAGCCGGCCAGCAGGTGGAGGCAGAACAGATCGTCGGCGACATGCTGGCGCGCGCGCGCAAGGCCGACCAGGAAGCTCTGCTGCTGCAGGTCGCCTACAGCAGCCTGCAGGCCTACCAGGCGCTGCGCAGCGCGTGAGCGCCGCGTTGCAGACCAACGCGCTGCCGGCGCGGGTGCTGATCCTCGGCATGGGCTGGAGCGGGTGCGTGCTGGCCACGCATCTGCGGGCGTTGGGCGTACACGTGGCCGGCACGGTGCGCGACCCGGCGTCGGCACCGCACGATGGCCTGCCGCGCCATCAGCTGCGAGCTGACATGCCACCGTCGCCCGCCCTGCTCGATGAGATCGCGCAGGCCGAGGCCGTGCTGTGCAGCGTGCCGCCCGATGCCGAGGGTGACCCGGCACTGCGTCTGCTGCTGCCGGCACTGCAGGAAAGTCCAGCACTTCACTGGGTGGGCTATCTGTCATCCACGTCGGTCTATGCCGATCGGGCCGGCGGCTGGATCAACGCAACCAGCGTGGCCGATGCCACTGAAACGACCGGCATGCAACGCAGACGCGCCGAGGACCAGTGGCGTGCGCTGGCGGAGCAGCGCGGTATCGCATCGGCGGTATTCCGCCTGCCCGGCCTGTACGGGCCGGGACGCAATGCGCTGCTGCAGCTGGCACAGGGACGTGCGCGCCACGTAGTGCGTCCAGGGTTGGTGTTCAACCGCCTGCACGTGGATGACCTGGCAACGGTCGTTATCGCATCGATGCAGCGGCCGTGCGTGGATGGGCTGTATCTGCCAGCCGATGACGAGCCGGCACCATCGCAGGAGGTACTGGCCTTCGCCGCGCAGCTGGGCGGCTTTGCGATGCCACCTGCAGTGGCATGGGACGACCCTGCACTCAGCCCGACACTGCGGCGCTTCTACGAGAGCAACAAGCGCATCGACAGCACCGGTACGCGCGAGGCGCTGGGCTGGGAGCCGCGCTTCCCCAGCTACCGTGAGGGCCTCCGCCCCCCGCTCCGCTAGGCCCGCCCGCTGCCCCGCACCCGCGCGCTGGTTGCGGCGTTCATGCTGCTGCCGGCCAGCGGCCGGCACTACCTGATCAACCCGCGTCCGGCAGGCGGAAGAACGCACGCGTCGCGGCAGTTGCATTCGCGGCGGTCACCGCCACGTCTTCGCCACGGTCGCGCGCCAGCTCTTCCACGATATGCGAGAGGAACATCGGTTCATTGCGGCGGTCCTTCGGCATCGGCTTCAGCGTGCGCGGCAGCAGGTACGGTGCGTCGGTCTCGATCATCAGGCGGTTGGCCGGGATGTTCTTCACCAGTTCGCGCAGGTGCGCGCCACGGCGTTCGTCGCACAGCCAGCCGGTGATGCCGATGTACCAGTCCTGGTCCAGGTAGTCGAACAGCTCGTCACGCTCACCAGTGAAGCAATGCACCACCGCCGGGCCGATACGGCCCTCGAAGTTCTTCATCTGTGCCATGAAATCGGCATGCGCGTCGCGCTGGTGCAGGAACAGCGGCTTGCCATTGTCTGCGGCCAGCTGCAGCTGGCGCTCGAACGCGCGGTGCTGGGCCGGGCGCGGCGAGAAGTCACGGAAGTAGTCCAGCCCGCACTCGCCCACTGCCACCACTTCCGGGTGGGCATGCAGCGCGCGCATCTCGGCGTCGCATTCCTCGGTGTATTCCACCGCATGATGCGGGTGCACGCCGGCGGTGGCATACAGGAAGCCCGGGTGCTGCTGCGCCAGCTGCAGGGCCAATGGCGAGTGCTCGCGGCTGGCACCGGTGATGACCATCTGCACCACGCCGGCCTGGCGCGCGCGGTCCAGCACGGCATCGCGGTCGCGGTCGAAGGAGTCGTGGGTCAGGTTGGCGCCGATATCGATCAGGTGCATGGTCATCGCGGGGGAAAAGTGCCCGCGCATTGTACCTGCGCCCGCCGTGGCCCCTTATCCTTTGCACATGAACGCCCCGCTCTTCCCTATCTCCCCGCTGCTGCCACAGATCCAGCAGCACCTGGCCGCGCAGCCGCGACTGGTGCTGGAGGCACCGCCCGGCGCCGGCAAGACCACCCAGGTGCCTCTGACGCTGCTCGATGCACCGTGGCTGCAGGGGCGGAAGATCATCCTGCTGGAACCGCGCCGCGTCGCCGCACGCAGCGCCGCGCTGTTCATGGCGCGGCAGCTGGGCGAAGAGGTGGGCGGCACCGTCGGCTACCGCATCCGCTTCGAGAACAAGGTCTCGTCGCGCACCCGCATCGAGGTGGTTACCGAAGGCATCCTGACCCGCATGCTGCAGGACGACCCGATGCTGGAAGAGGTCGGCGCGATCCTGTTCGACGAATTCCACGAACGCCACCTCAGCGGTGATCTCGGCCTGGCACTGGCGCTGGACGTGCAGGCACAGCTGCGCGATGACCTGCGCCTGGTGGTGATGTCGGCAACGCTGGATGGTGAACGGCTGGCACGCTTCCTCGATGCGCCGCGGCTGAGCAGCGAAGGCCGCAGCTACCCGGTGACGGTCAGCCATTTCCCGGCGCGCCGCGATGAGGCGCTGGAACTGCAGGTTCGCCGCGCGGTGCAGCAGGCCCTGGCTGAACATCCCGGTGACCTGCTGGTGTTCCTGCCCGGCCAACGCGAGATCGCGCGGGTGCAGGCCGGGCTGCAGGAATCGCTGGATGCCGGCGTCGAAGTGCTGGCCCTGCACGGTGAACTTCCGGTGGAGCAGCAGGCGCGGGTCCTGCAGGCGGCCAGTGATGGTCGTCGGCGTGTGGTGCTGGCCACCAACGTGGCCGAGTCCTCGGTGACGCTGCCCGGCGTGCGCGTGGTGATCGACAGCGGCCAGGCGCGCGAACCGCGCTACGACCCCAACAGCGGCTTCACCCGGCTGGACGTGGTGGCCATCGCCCAAGCGTCGGCCGACCAGCGCGCCGGTCGCGCCGGTCGCGTGGCCGAAGGCGTGGCCTGGCGGCTGTGGCCGCAGTCGCAGCGGCTGGAGCCGCAGCGCCGCGCCGAAATCGATCAGGTCGAGCTGGCCGGACTGGCGCTGGAACTGGCCGCCTGGGGCAGCAGCGACCTGCGCTTCCTCGATCCGCCACCGGCGGGCCCGATGGGCGCGGCACGCGAACTGCTGCAGCGGCTCGGCGCGCTGTCCAGCAGCGGTGCGATCACCGCACTTGGCCGCCGTGTGCTGGCGCTGGGCACGCATCCGCGGATGGCGGCGATGCTGCTGGCCGCGCCCGATGGACGGGGGCAGGCGCTGGCTGCCGACCTGGCCGCCCTGCTGGACGCGCGTGATCCGTTGCGCCAGGGCGGTGATGCGCTGGCCGCGCGTTGGCGTGCGCTGGCGGCGTTCCGCAATGGCCGCGCACCGGGCGACGCCAACCGCAGCGGCCTGGCCGCGATTGATGCCGCCGCCAAACAGTGGCGTCGCCGCCTGCGCTGCGATGCCGCACCGCCGGCCAGCATCGAAGCCCATGAACTCGGTGACCTGCTCGCACACGCCTTCCCCGACCGCATCGGTGTCCAGCACCCCAGCGACCCACTGCGCTACCTGCTGGCCAACGGTCGCAGCGGACGCCTGCACGAGCTGAGCGACCTGCGTGGCGAGCCGTGGCTGGTAGCCAGTGAACTGCGCTTCGAGGCACGCGACGCGCTGCTGCTGCGTGCCGCACCGGTGGACGAGGGCCAGCTGCGCAAGGCGTGGCCGGAGCGCTTCGTGACCGAGGACGTAGTGCGCTGGGACAGCGAGCGTCGCGCCCTGGTGGCACTGCGCGAGACCCGTTTCGACCGCATCGTGCTGGACAGCCGCTCGGCCGGGCGGGTTGATCCGCAGCACGCCGCACAGGCGCTGACCGACGCGGTGGCCGAACTCGGCCTGCAGGCGCTGCCGTGGACCGAAGGCCTGCGCCAATGGCAGGCACGGGTGGAATCGCTGCGGCGCTGGATGCCGGAGCTGGACCTGCCCGACTGCAGCGACGACGCCCTGCTGGCCACGCGCGCGCATTGGCTGCAGCCCGCGTTCGCCGGCAAGAGCCGCCTGGATGCGCTGGACGAGGCCAGTTTCGGCGAAGCGCTGAAGTCGCCCCTGGAATGGTCACAGCGGCAACTGGTTGAACGGCATGCACCCACCCGCATCACCGTGCCGTCCGGGCTGGAGCGGCCGATCACCTATGCGCTGGACAGCGAGAGCGGCGAACCGCTGCCGCCGGTGCTGGCGGTGAAGCTGCAGGAACTGTTCGGCCTGGCTGACACCCCGCGCATCGCCGACGGCCGCGTGCCGCTGACCCTGCACCTGCTCTCGCCCGGTGGCCGCCCACTGCAGGTCACCCAGGACCTGCGCAATTTCTGGGAAAACACCTACGCGGAAGTGAAAAAGGAAATGAAGGGCCGCTACCCGCGCCATCCGTGGCCGGATGACCCGTGGACGGCGACGGCCACCCATCGGGCCAAGCCGCGCAGGACCTGACCGGTGGGGCCGGCTGCGGACCCTGCCTGATCCTGAATGGCTGCGGTAAAGTCACGCCACGTGTGACCTCGACTGACATACCGTTTACGGGCAACACGCGACACTGGACTTCGACCCGAGGCAAAGGACCCCCGCATGAGCAAGCTGACCGTAATCACCGACCGCGCTCTGGAGCGCGCCCTGGAGCTGGCCCACACCGCCGGCGATGGCCTGAAGAGCGCCGGTGGCAGCCTGCGCAATGCGGACTGGATCAAGACCGGCGCCGCCATCGGCGCAGTGAAGACCGGCGGCAAGGCCGCAACCAAGTTCGTGCGCCGCAATCCGGCAGTGGCCGTGGCCGCCGCTGCGGTCGGTGTAGGCCTGCTCGGCTACGCGCTGTACCGCAAGCAGCAGAAGAAGAAGGCAGCCAATGGCCACGTGGTGAATGGCCAGGCGCAGCGCATCAACGCACGTGACCGCCGCAACGACACCGTGGTGGACGAGCACAGCGATATCGGCAGCGACGCCTGAGCCTGCCGGGGTCGGATCCCTTCCACAGGAAGGACTCTGACCCCAAGGCACTACATGAGGGCCGGACACCGGAAGGTATCCGGCCCTTTCTGCATCAACCGATCTGCCGCCACTGCCCCGGCTGCAGGTCGTCCAGCCGGTAAGGCCCCATCGACACGCGGACCAGCCGCAGCGTCGGCAGGCTCACCGCCGCGGTCATCCGCCGCACCTGCCGGTTGCGGCCTTCCCGGATCGTGATCGCCAGCCAGGCGTCGGGCACGGTCTTGCGGAAGCGCACCGGCGGATCGCGTGTCCACAGCGACGGCGCCGGATCGAGGCGCTCGATCTTCGCCGGCAGGGTCGGCCCGTCATTGAGCACCACGCCGTCGCGCAGCTGTTGCAGCTGTTCGTCGCTGGGCATGCCTTCCACCTGCACCCAGTAGGTCTTGTCAGCCTTGTGCTTCGGGTCGGTCAGCTTGTGCGCCAGCGTACCGTTGTCGGTCAGCAGCAGCAGGCCTTCGCTGTCATGGTCCAGGCGACCGGCGGCATACACGCGCGGCGGCAGGCCGAACCCGGCCAGGGTCGGCCGCGGCGGCACGCTGCGGTCGGTGAACTGGCAGAGCACGTTGAAGGGCTTGTTGAAGGCGATCAGCATTGCGGGCACGGCAGGCGGCGGGTGGGGCATTGTCCCATTCCCGCGTCGCCGCCGCGATCACGGCCGGCTCAGCCGAAAACCTTCCATTCCAGCAGGAACGAGCCCAGCACCAGTGCGATGCCGCACGCGGCGATGACATTGGCCCGGCGCCGCAGGCCTGCGGCCGGCGGGTCGGCCTTGCGCGAACGTTCCTCCAGAAGGGCACCCGCGAACAGCACGGCAAACCCTACCGTCGCCATCAGATCGTGGGCATGACCACCGTAGAACACAAAATCGATCAACCGCCCCAGCACCAGCATCGCGACAGCGATGTAAAAGACCTTCTTCAACAATTCATGTCCTTGCATACGATCGAATTCCGGCGCATGGCCGGTTGGGACCAGCCATGCGCCGCGCTACGCGCGATGAGCCGAGCAGGGACGATGCCGGCCGTCCTGACCGGCACCCTTCGGGCCGTCGCACGCGACGTTGGCAGCGGCTCCTGCCGCTGCCTTCGGCTCTACAGAGTCAACATGCGCCAGCCCGGCACCACCCCTTACGGCTTGATGAAGCGCAGGGTCATGCGGTCACTTTCGCCGATCGCCTGGTACTTCGCATCATCGGCCTTGTGGTACTGATTGGTCGGTGGCAGCGTCCACACGCCGTTCGGGTGGTCCTTGGTGTCACGCGGGTTGGCATTGACCTCGCTGCGCGCGTCCAACTTGAAGCCGGCGGCTTCGGCCATCGCAATCACCTGCTGCTGGCCGACATAGCCGGTGTCATCGTCGTCGGCCACGTCGGCCTTGGCGCGATGCTCGACCACGCCCAGTACGCCGCCCGGCTTGAGCACGTTGAAGAAGCCCTGGAACATGCCCTGTGCCTGGCCGGCCTTGCGCCAGTTGTGCACGTTGCGGAAGGTCAGCACCACGTCGGCTGAACTGGCCGGGCCGAACACCGGCTTGGCCGGATCGTAGGCGACCACGGCGGTCTTGCCGAACTGTGCCGGCGCACCGGCGTACTTCTTTTCCAGGCTGTCGCGGCTGCGCTGCTGGTAGTCACGGCCGCGGCCCTCGGGCACCGCCATCGGGTCGACCACGGCGGCAACATAGTGGCCCTTGTCCTGCAGCAGCGGCGCCAGGATTTCCGAGTACCAGCCGTTGCCGGGGGTGATCTCGATGACGGTTTTTTCCGGCGTCACCTTGAAGAACGACAGCGTCTGCGCCGGATGACGGAAGCCATCGCGCTTGACGTTGTTGGCATCACGGGTCGACGCCTTCACCGCCGCATCGATGGCCGGTGACACCTGGATCTTCGCCGGTGCCACCGTGGCCGGTGCGGCGAACGCGGGAACAGCGGCAAGCAGGGCCGAAGCAAGCAGCAGGCGGCAACCACGCAGGGACGAAGCAGGCATCATCGGAGCGACTCCAGCGGAAGATGCGGCGAGACTAGCAGCCGCGGCGTCCCAGGTGTTCACAAAACGTTAGCTGCGTGCGCATCGCGGAACACTGTTTTGTGGTCACCGCCGCAGCACGGTCACACAACGCGTTTTATTCTGGAGCACTTCCCCCAAGGAGTCCGTGCCCATGACGGCAACCCGCGAACTGGGCCGTTCCGGCCTGCATGTACGTCCGCTCGCCTTCGGTGGCAACGTGTTCGGCTGGAGCGCCGATGAGAAGGCCAGCTTCGCCCTGCTCGATGCCTTCGTCGATGCCGGCTTCAACCTGGTCGACACCGCCGATGTGTATTCGGCCTGGGTGCCGGGCAATGCCGGCGGCGAATCGGAAACGCTGATCGGCAAGTGGTTTGCCCGCAGCGGCAAGCGCGACAAGGTGGTGCTGGCGACCAAGGTGGCCAAGTGGGCCGAGCGCCCCGGCCTGACCCCGGACAACATCAACGCCGCGGTGGAAGATTCGCTGCGCCGCCTGCAGACCGACGTGATCGATCTGTACCAGGCCCACGAGGATGACGAGTCAACGCCGCTGGAAGCGACCCTGGCCGCATTCGGCCGGCTGATCGAAGCCGGCAAGGTGCGTGCGATCGGTGCGTCCAACTACAGCGCCACGCGCCTGGCCGATGCGCTGAAGGTATCCACCGACTACAAGCTGCCGCGTTACGAAACCCTGCAGCCCGAGTACAACCTGTACGACCGCGCCGGCTACGAAAAGGAACTGGAACCGCTGGTGCAGCGCGAACAGATCGGCGTGATCGGCTACTACGCGCTGGCCAGTGGCTTCCTCAGCGGGAAATACCGCACGCCGGCCGATGCGGCCAAGAGCCCGGCGCGTGGCGAGAACGTGGTGAAGCGTTATCTGAATCCGCGTGGCCTGCGCATCCTGCAGGCACTGGATGACGTGGCCAGCAAGCACAACGCCAGTGCCGCGCAGATCGCACTGGCATGGCAGATCGCACGGCCGTCAATCACCGCGCCGATCGTCAGCGCCACCAGCGTCGAGCAGCTGCACGATCTGCTGGCCGCAGCCAACGTGTCGCTGAGCGTGCAGGATGTCGCGCAGCTGGATGCCGCCAGCACGGAAGCTTGAGACCCGGTAGTGCCGGCCGCTGGCCGGCATTGCGCGGTAAAGAAGAAAATAATTGAACAAAATGGTTGCGCACGAATAAATCGTGGTTTATCGTGCGCACCTCGTTTCAACAACCACTGGAAACTTCCCTTGAACGCGCATTCCGTCGCCATCGCCAAACTGCTGCCATGCCTGCGCATGGACGTGCTGGCGCGCGCGTTCGGCAAGGAAGACCAGCTGACAACGGCCTGATACCCGCCCTGCGGAGATCGGCCACCCCGATCTCCGAGGCTTGACGACGCCCTCGGAACGCAAGTCCCGGGGGCGTTTTCGTTTGCGTCGGCACAAGGACCCGCGATGCCAGAACTGCACCCCGCGCGGCAACCCGCCGCTCACTGACACAGGTTTTTTCCGCTCCGCCGAAGGATTTACTTCGCGCGAGTGGCGACGCCTGGACATTATCTGCATCGCATCAAAACATTATCGCTCGCGATAATGTCGGTGGCCTGCACCCTCGATTCTCCAACGGTCCCGTTTCCACCACGGGCTGGTGCGCGCGGCGTTGCCGTGGCGTATGCCGGAGGTCGCGGACATGCCATCGCCTGGATCGCCTGCTGGAAGCAGGCGCCGGTTCGCCGGTACGCGGTTCGATTCCGCGCGATCCCCAACTGGATAGCTCAGCTTGGTCAGAGCAACGGATCCGTAATCCGTCTGTCGTGGGTTCGATTCCCACTCCAAACCACATGACCTGTTACGTCATGACTTGAAGCAACACCCGGGGCGCAAGCCCCAGCGGCCATCGTCGCCGTCCACGGACAACGCCTTCGGGCAGGAACGTGGAAGGCAACGGACCGCACGCCGGGCCCCGGCCCGCCGCCACTGCCAGCCACGTTCCGCACCGGTGCTGCCTGCCGGGAACGACGACGGCAGCAGTGCCGGTGCACCGAAGGCTCCGCGCGTGGACCGTCCGCCGATGGCCGCCCTCTTCCGCTGCCTGCACGTGGTGTGCAGGCGGCCTCGCCACGACCTGATCGGCCCGGGTCATGGCGATTCATCCGCAACGGGTCGAACCACCAGAGCCATACAAGGAGAGACTCCCATGTTCTGGACCATCAAGGTCGTGATCGGCGACGGCGAGCGCGGCCTGGTGTATCGCAACCGTCGTTTCCAGCAGATCCTGCTGCCGGGCGTGCACCGCCTGTCGCCGTTCGGCGGCCGCCCGCACGTGGACATCCACACCGCATCGAAGGGCGCGGCCTATACCGGCAGCGACCAGGACAGCCTGATCGAAGCGCTGGGCACCGAGCTGGACACGCACTTCGTGCTGGCCAACGTCGGCGCCAGCGAGGTCGGCCTGTTGCTGCGCAACGGCCGCATCGATGAAGTGCTGCCGCCGGGCAGCCGCCGTCTGTGCTGGCGGGGTTCGGTCGACACCCAGGTGCGCGTGATGGCGCTGGGTGACGAGCCGCGCATTCCGGCGGACGTGCAGCAGCGCCTGGGCCAGTTGGGCGTGCTACCGCGTGTGGCGGTGATCAGCACCGTGCCAAGCGAGTCGGTCGGCCTGCTGTTCATCGATGGCACGCTGCGACAGACGCTGGACGCCGGCCTGCACGCGTTCTGGAACTTCAACGGCAACGTGTCGGTGGAGCGTGTGGAGCTGCGTGCGCGTTCGCTGGACGTGTCCGGCCAGGAACTGCTCAGCCGCGACAAGGTGACCCTGCGGGTGAACCTGGCCGCGACCGTGCAGGTGGTCGACCCGGTGCGTGCACACCGCACGCTCAGCAATGCCGACGAGTTCGTCTACCGGCAGCTGCAGTTCGGCCTGCGCCAGGCGATTGCCGCGCGCAGCCTGGACGAGCTGCTGGGTGACAAGGCGGCACTGGACGGCGAGATCGCCGCCCATGTGCAGGCGGCGATCGAGGGCCACGGCGTGCGGCTGCTCGGCGTGGGCATCAAGGACGTGATCCTGCCGGGTGAGATGAAGGAGATCCTCAACGGTGTGGTGCTGGCCGAGAAGCAGGCCCAGGCCAGCGTGATCCGTCGCCGCGAGGAGGCCAACGCCACGCGTTCGCAGCTCAACACCGCAAAGCTGATCGAGGACAACCCGGTGCTGATGCGCTTGAAGGAGCTGGAGGCACTGGAGAAGGTCACCGAGAAGATCGACAAGCTCACCGTGTTCGGCGGCCTGGATGGCGTGCTGAAGCAGTTGGTGACGATCAGGTAGGGGGTCGCGGCGGCGCAGGGACGCGCCGCCGGCCCATCAAGGACAAACACGAAGACATGGACACTCAACAGAACTATCAATGGCTGCACGCCGAGGGCACCACGCCGATCAAGGGCTGGATCAACGGTGTGCCGCTGGAAGCGCAGGCGCATGAGCAGCTGCGCAACATCGCCGCGATCCCGTTCGTCGGGCCGTGGGTGGCCGTGATGCCGGACGTGCACCTGGGCAAGGGCGCGACCGTGGGCTCGGTGATCCCGACCCGCGGTGCGATCATCCCGGCCGCGGTCGGCGTCGACATCGGCTGCGGCATGGCGGCGGTGCGTACCACGCTGCGTGCCAACGACCTGCCCGATGACCTGCGGCAGCTGCGCAACAGCATCGAGCGCAGCATCCCGGTCGGCAACGGACGCGGCGGCGAGCACCACCGCATGCCCGACAGCATCCATACGCGGCTGGTGCAGTCCGGGCTGGCCGCCGGTCTGGAGAACATCAAGGACAAGCACCGCAGGATCCGCACCGACAAGCTCGACCGCCAGCTGGGTACGCTGGGCGGCGGCAACCACTTCATCGAACTGTGCCTGGACGAGACGGACACGGTGTGGGTGATGCTGCACAGCGGATCGCGCGGCACCGGCAACCTGATCGGCACCTACTTCATCGAGAAGGCGCGCGAGGAACTGGCCCGGCGCGTGCTCGGCTTCCACCTGCCGGACAAGGACCTGGCGTTCTTCATGGAAGGCGAGCCGCTGTTCGATGACTACGTCGAAGCAGTGTCGTGGGCGCAGGACTACGCCCGGCAGAACCGCGAGGCAATGATGTCGCGGGTGCTGGCCGAGATGCGCCACCGGCTGCCGAAGTTCCAGCTGGCGGCGATGGCGGTGAACTGCCACCACAACTACGTGCAGAAGGAGACGCACCACGGCCAGGAGCTGCTGGTGACGCGCAAGGGTGCAGTGAGTGCCCGCGAGGGCGAGCTGGGCATCATTCCCGGCAGCATGGGCACGCGCAGCTACATCGTGCGTGGCAAGGGCAACGCGGACAGCTTCCACAGCTGCAGCCACGGTGCCGGCCGGGTAATGAGCCGTGGCGCTGCGCGCCAGCAGATCACGCTGGCCCAGCACCGCGAGGCCACCGCGCATGTGGAATGCCGCAAGGACAGCGGCGTGCTGGACGAGTCGCCGGCGGCGTACAAGTCGATCGACGATGTGATGGCCGCGCAGCTCGATCTGGTCGACGTGGTGCACACCCTGCGCCAGGTGCTGTGCGTGAAGGGATGATGGAACGGTGCCGGCCTCGGCCGGCACCTGCTCGACGGGCACGGGCGAATGGATGCCCGGGATCCGTAGCGTCGAGCTTGCTCGACTGCTCTTCCACGCCATGCGTGGATGAAACGGCGCCGACCAGGGTCGACATCTACCAGAGCAGCACGTCGCGTCGGGGGTCAGCGCGGCACGCTGTCCTCGGCCACCAGCGCATGATGCACGCCGATCCCCGCACGCACGCCCTCGGCGGTGGCCAGGGTGATGTTGCCGACCGTGGTCGCATCGCCTGCGGCGTACACGTTCCGCACCGAGGTCTGCTTCATCATGTCGACCTCGATCAGCACCCCCAGCGGGCTCTCGACCAATGTGCACCCCAGCTGCTGCACCAGCGGCGTGGCCATCGCCTGGGTAGCCGGCACGAACAACGCCCGCTGTGCGATGCGGCGGCCATCGGCCAGCTCCACTTCCAGCCAGGTCGGCTGGTCGCCCTGCACACCCAGCACGGGTGACGTCTCGATGTGCACGCCACGCTGCTGCATGGCGGCGCGTTCCTCATCGGTGATCTCCAGACCCATGCTGAAGAACGTGACATTGCCCCAGTCGGCGAACAGCGGCGCCTTGCTGGCGGACATCGGATGGCCGCCGAGCAGGCCGATGGCACCACCACCGACTTCATAGCCGTGGCAGTAGGGGCAATGCAGCACGGTGCTGCCCCAGCGCTCGGCCAGTCCGGGCAGTTCCGGCAGCTGGTCGGCGATGCCGCTGGCCAGCAGCAGCTTGCGCGCGGCCAGCACCTGGCCATCGGCGGTACGCACTTCCACGCCTTCGGCGGTGGTGCGGGCGTGCTCCACTTCGGCATGCACCCAACGCACCGTGGGGTAGTCCAGCAGCTGCTGACGCGCGGTCTTCAGCAGCTCGGCGCCGCTGATGCCATCCAGCCCCAGCACCCCGTGCGAATGACTGGCGAAGCGATTGCGCGGTGAACCGGCATCGATGACGGTGACCGGGCGACGGGCACGGGCCAGGATCAGGCCGGCGGCAATGCCGGCGTAGCTGCCGCCGACGATGAGCACATCAGGATTCATGGTGACCTTCCAGGGAACGGTGATGGGCAAGATGGCGGGCGAAGTCGGCGCCGAGCTGGTCCAGCGTGGTCGCCTGCAGGCGCTGCTCAAGCAGCCGCTGCGCCTCGCGCGCGCCTTCGAGCAGGGCGCTGTTGACCAGCTGCTGGATCGGGCAGCCACCGCCGGAATCGCGAGCGCCGACCTGGACCAGCGGCGGTGCTCCCACCGCCAGATAGATGTCATGCAGGGTGATCGCCGCGGCATCGCGTGCCAGCAGGCTGCCGCCGCCGTGACCACGGGTGCTGCGCACCAGGCCGGCCTTGTGCAGCTGTGCCAGCAGACGACGGATCACCACCGGATGGGTCGGCAGGCAGGACGCCAGCTGTTCGGACGTACGCGGTGCGGCATGGCCGACCAGGTGCGCCATCACATGCAGGGCGTCGGAGAGCGGGTTCGCGGATTTCATGTAACGACAATAGTTACATTTAATTCCTCTGTCGAGGGTCTGCTTTCGTTCCATATGGACACATCTGTCCTATGAAACAGTTTCTTCACATCACTAAACGAAACGCGAATGTGATCAATATCCCACTTCAGGGCGTGCGCAGCGGGTCGATACCGCAGTGCCCCTTCCCGAGAGTTCTTCCCCATGAATGCGTCTGTCCGTGCTCCGCGCCTGCAGTCCAAGCTGCTCGGCGCGGTTTCCGTTGGTCTGGCTGTGGTCCTGCTGTGCGCTCTGGCCGGCCTCGCCTCCGCCTGGTTGAAGTTGTCCACCGAGGTTCCGCCCGAAGTCGCGCACAGCCGCGATGCCGAACGCCTGCAGCGCGAGTTCCGCGGCCAGGTGCAGGAATGGAAGAACGTGCTGCTGCGCGGCCACGACGACGCGTTGCGCCAGCGCCACCTGGACGCCTTCGACAGCGAGGGCCGTCTGGTCGAACAGCTGGCCAAGGGCCTGGTCAGCAGCCCGGATGCACGCACGCGCGAACTGGCGCAGGCGTTCATCGGCCTGCACGCGCAGCTGCAGCAGGACTATCACGCGGCGCTGCAGGCGTTCGCCGAGGCCAGCTACGATCCCGCCGCCGGCGACAACCTCGTGCGCGGCAAGGACCGCCCGGTGGCAACCGCGCTGGATGCGTTGAGTACGCACGCCACGCAGGTGGCCGAAGCGGCGGTGGCCGTCCGTTCGCAGCAGGCGCGGCAGACGCTGCTGCTGTGCGCGGCGCTGACCGTGCTGGCCGCCGTGCTGCTGCTGATGGGCCTGGGCTGGTGGCTGCGGCGTGCGGTGGTGCAGCCGGTGCTGGCGGTGGAAGCCGCTGCGCGTGCAGTGGCCGCCGGTGATCTGCAGCATGTTGTGCAGGTGCGCAGCCGCGATGAGATCGGTCGCCTCGCGCAGGCCATGCAGGCGGTGCAGTCCACGCTGCGCGGTGTGCTCGATGCACAGGCCACGATGGCACAGGCGCATGAAGCCGGCACCATCAGCCACCGCATGGATGCCAGTGCCTTCCCCGGCGCGTTCGGCACGATGGTGGCCGACAGCAACGCGCTGGTCGATGCGCACATCCAGGTGAAGCTGCGCGCGATCGCGATCATGGGCCGTTACGCCATCGGTGACCTCAGCCAGGACATGGAACGCCTGCCCGGCGAGAAGGCGGTGATCACCGACGCACTGGATACCGCCAAGGTCAATCTCGGCATGATCAATGGCGAGATCCGCCGCCTGGCCGAAGCCGCTGCCAGGGGTGACTTCAGCCAGCGTGGCGACAGCGCGCGCTTCGAGCATGACTTCCGCGCGATGGTCGACGGCTTGAACCGATTGATGCAGACGACCGAACTGAACCTCGGCGAGGTCTCCAGCATGCTGCGCGCGATTGCCGATGGCCGCCTCGGCGCGCGCATGCATGGCGATTTCCAGGGCGTGTTCGCGCGCATCGCCGGCGATGCCAACACCACCGCCGCGCAGCTGGCGACCATCGTCACCGACATCAAGCACGCCTCCGGCAACATCCACACTGCGGCTGCAGAGATCGCCGCCGGCAACAATGATCTGTCGCGCCGTACCGAGCAGCAGGCGGCCAATCTGGAAGAAACCGCCGCGTCGATGGAAGAACTGACCTCCACCGTGCGCCAGAACGCCGAGCACGCACGCCAGGCCAACCAGCTGGCGATCGGCGCGCACACGGTCGCCTCGCAGGGCGGCAACGTGGTCGGCCAGGTGGTGACGACGATGAGCGCGATCGAAACCTCGTCGCGGCAGATCGCCGAGATCATCAGCGTGATCGATGGCATCGCGTTCCAGACCAACATCCTGGCGCTGAACGCGGCAGTGGAAGCCGCGCGTGCCGGCGAGCAGGGCCGCGGCTTCGCGGTGGTCGCCAGTGAAGTACGCACGCTGGCGCAGCGCTCGGCGGCGGCCGCGAAGGAGATCAAGGCGTTGATCGAAGCCTCGGTTGAGCAGGTCGGACACGGTGCGCAGCGCGTGCGCGAGGCCGGTGACACCATGGCCGAGATCGTGGCATCGGTGCAGCGCGTGACCGACATCATGGCCGAGATTTCGGCGGCCTCGCAGGAGCAGAGCGCGGGTATCGAGCAGGTCAGCCAGACGGTGATCCAGATGGATGGCACCACCCAGCAGAACGCCGCGCTGGTGGAGGAAGCCAGTGCCGCCGCACGCAGCCTGGAACAACAGGCGAACCGGTTGATCGACGCGGTGGATGTGTTCGATCTGTCGACCCCGGCGGCAGCGAAGGACGCATTGGCGCGTGCGGCCTGAGTGATCCGGTTGCCGGCCAGCGGGCGGCACCACCCGTGCGATGTGCCGGCCGCTGCCCGCCCCCGCCCCCCCCCCCTGGGCTCGCGCCCCCCGGTGGCGCGGCCGACGGCTGGATCAGTGCGGACCAACGGTCCGCACCCACCAGAGCAGCCGCACCCACCGGCGCGTGCGGTAGTGCCGGCCGCTGGCCGGCAACCTCAGCGCACGTAATCGCTCTGCGCCATCGCGTCGGCCAGGTAATCCACGAACGAGCTGATCCGCGACGACACGGCGGTGTTGCGGTAATACACCGCATGGATCGGCTGGTACACATCCAGCGTCTGCCCCGCCAGCACCTGCACCAGGGTGCCGGCGCTGCGGTCGCGATCGGTGACGAAGTCAGACAGGCAGGTGATGCCCACACCTTCCACCGCCAGCCGGCGCAGCGTCTCGCCACTGGATACGGCAATATCCGGGCGCACCAGCAGCAGCCCATCCGACTCTCCGGGCAGCGGCCAACGGTTGAGTGATTCCGGCTCGTTGAAGCTGAGCAGCGTGTGCTGGCCCAGTGCGGCGACGCTGGCCGGTTCGCCGTGCCTGGCCAGGTAGGCCGGGCTGGCCACCAGCCGCAGCTGGCAGCGGCCCAGCAGCCGCGCATGCAGGGTGGAGTCGGCCAGCGGGCCGATCCGGATCGCCAGATCGGTGCGCCGTTCGAGCAGGTCGATGTAGCGGTCGGAACTGTTCAACTCCAGCTGCACTTCCGGGTAACGCGCGCGATAGCCGGCCACCAGCGGCGCGATCACGTGCAGCACGAACGGCATCGCCGCATCCACGCGCAGGCGCCCCGCCGGGCGTTCGCGGCGCGCCGCCATCTGTTCCTCGGCCGATTCCACCGCATCGATGATCGCGCGCGCATGGCGCAGGAACGCCTCGCCCTCGGCAGTCAGGTGCAGGCGGCGGGTGGTGCGGGTCAGCAGGGTGATCCCCAGCTTGTCCTCCAGCCGCCCCAGCGCGCGGCTCACACCCGAGGGCGTCTGCCCCAGCTGCTCGGCGGCAGCACTGATCGAACCGCTGTCGATCACCGAAAGGAACGCCTGCATTTCATCGAGAGTGGTTTTCATGCCCCTATTATTGACTGCACGGCAATAGTGATTGGCGTGAAGACCGGTTTTTCAGCAAAGGTCGGCGGCGCAGACTGCGCAGCCTCTTCCTCCTGCTGGACCCTGTCATGATCCGTGGCATTCCCCTCGCCCTGCTGGCGTTGACCCTCGGTGCCTTTGCCATCGGCACCACCGAATTCGTCATCGTCGGCCTGATCCCGACCATCGCCGGCGACCTGCAGGTCAGCCTGCCCTCGGCCGGCCTGCTGGTCTCGCTGTACGCGCTGGGTGTGGCCATCGGTGCGCCGGTGCTGACTGCGCTGACCGGACGCGTACCGCGCAAGCAACTGCTGGTGGCGCTGATGGTGTTGTTCACGCTCGGCAATGTCGTCGCCTGGATGGCACCCGGGTATACCTCGCTGATCATCGCCCGCATCCTCACCGGCCTGGCGCACGGCGTGTTCTTCTCGATCGGCGCGATCATCGCCACCGCCGTGGTGCCGAAGGAGAAGGCGGCCAGCGCGATCGCCATCATGTTCACCGGCCTGACCGTGGCGCTGGTGACCGGCGTGCCGCTGGGCACCTTCATCGGCCAGCATCTGGGCTGGCGCGCGACCTTCCTGGCGGTGGCCGGCCTCGGCGTGGTCGCCCTGATCGGCGCGCTGCTGTTCGTACCGCGCAACCTGCCGCAGAGTGCGCCGGCGAGCCTCCGCCAGCAGCTTGCCGTGCTCGGCCAGCCACGCCTGCTGCTGGTCTATGCGATGACCGCGCTGGGCTACGGTGGCACCTTCCTGGCCTTCACCTATCTGGCGCCGATCCTGCAGGACGTCACCGGCCTTCCGGCCAACGCCGTGAGCCTGGTGCTGCTGGTGTACGGCGTGTCGGTGGCGATCGGCAACCTGTGGGGCGGGCGCATGGCCGACCGCTTGGGTCCGGTGCCCGCGCTGAAGCGCATCTTCGGACTGCTGGCATTGGTGCTGTTCGTGCTCACGTTCACTGCCTACAACACCTGGTTGATGCTGCTGACGGTGCTGGCGCTGGGTGCGGTGGCATTCGGCAACGTGCCCGGCCTGCAGGTCTACGTGGTCAAGCAGGCGCAGCGCTATGCACCGCAGGCCACCGACGTGGCATCGGGCCTGAACATCGCCGCGTTCAACGTCGGCATCGCCATGGGCGCCTCGCTGGGCGGTCTGGTGGTGGAGCACATCGGCCTGATGCATACGCCCTGGCTGGGCGCGCTGGTGGTCGTACTGGCCTACGCGCTGACCGTGCTCAGCGGCCGCCTCGACCGCCGTGATGGCGTCGACCACCGCGCCGACGGCATTGCCGCCACCGCGCATTGATCCATGCAATGCACCGTTGCCGGCATGCATACGGTGCCTGTCCTACCCTCTTCCCTCTGCCACTCCCTTCCCCCCGTTGGAGCTTCCCATGACTGTCCCCGCTTTCGGTCTCGGCACCTTCCGCCTCAAAGACCAGACCGTGATCGACTCGGTGCGCAATGCGCTGGAGGTCGGTTACCGCGCCATCGATACCGCGCAGATCTACGGCAACGAAACCGAGGTCGGCCAGGCCATCGCCGAGTCGGGCGTGCCGCGTGATGATCTGTACCTGACCACCAAGGTGTGGATCACCGAGTTCAAGCGCGATGCGCTGCTGGCCAGCCTGCGTACCAGTCTGGAGAAGCTGCGCACCGACCGCGTCGACCTGGCGCTGATCCACTGGCCGTCGCCGAATGACAAGGTCGATGTGCCGATGGAGGAATACCTGCCGGCACTGGCCGAAGCCAAGGCGCAGGGGCTGACCAAGGCGATCGGCATCTCCAACTTCACCATCGCGCAGACCCGCAAGGCGATCGAGATCCTCGGTGCCGAAGCCATCGCCACCAACCAGATCGAGATCCACCCGTACCTGCAGAACCGCCTGCTGGTGAAGTTCCTGCAGGACAACGGCATCCACATCACCGCCTACATGAGTCTGGCTTATGGCGAAGTGCTGAAGGACCCGGTGATCCAGGCCATTGCCGGCCGTCACCAGCCCACGCCGGCGCAGGTTGCGCTGGCGTGGGCGCTGCAGCAGGGCTTCTCGGTCATTCCGTCGTCGACCAAGCGCGAAAACCTGGCAGCCAACCTGGAAGCAGCGGCCGTGCGCCTGACCGACGAAGACATGGCGCAGATCGCCAAGCTGGATCGCGGCCATCGCCTCGCGAATCCGGAAGGGATTGCCCCGGCCTGGGATTGATCCCAACTGGGGTTACGTATCGGAATCGTAGGTGCCGACCATGGTCGGCACTGGCCTCTGGTCAGTCGATGACACATCGTGCCGACCAAGGTCGGCACCTACCCAAGGCAGAGCTATCCTTCGCCTTGCAGCAACCACCCACGCATGGCCGCACTGACCTCGTCCGGCCTTTCCATCGGTGCCAGGTGCCCGCAATCGGGCACCACCACCAGCTGCGAGTGCGGCACCAGGGCGTGCATCTCCTCGCTCACCGCCAGCGGCGTGATGCGGTCGTTCGCACCGCAGACGATCAGCAGCGGATCGCGGTAGCCGGCCAGCACGTCATGGCCGTCGCGGCGCTCCAGCGCGCTCTGGCGCAGGAACACTTCGGCGCCCAACCGCGCGGTCATGTCGCGCACACGCTGCACCAGCACGTAGTCATCCAGCCGAGAAGCATCGATGTAGCTGCGCATCAGCACGTCACCGAAGCCGTGGAATTTTCCTGGCAAGCGCACGCTGGCACGTTGGCTGCGGCGCTGCTCAGCACGTTCCGGCGAATCGGCATGGATCGAGGTATCGATCAACGCCAGCTTCAGCACGCGCTCGGGCGCGATGCGCAGGATCTGCTGGGCGACGAAGCCGCCGAGCGAGAAACCTGCCAGCGCAAAGCGCTCCGGCGCCTGCGCCAGCACGTCCTCGGTCACGCCCTGCAGGGTTTCGCCGCGGGTCTGGTCGCCCACCGTGCATTCGGCAATGTCGGCCAGGTCAGCCAGCTGTGAGCGCCACAGCTCGGCATCGTTGAGAAGGCCGGGCAGCAGCAACAGGGGGATACGGTCGGTCATGGGGGTATTGTCGCGCCATCACGGTGACGGAGCCATGCCGCAACGGGCGGTTGCATTGTAGAGTCGAGCTTGCTCGACTGCTCCACAGCCAGTCGAGCATGGTTCAACTCTACAGACGGCAACGATACGGACGCGACCATGGCAGACCCCTACAACAGCGGCTCCCCTTCGCCGCCGGCACTGCGCTTCGACGATGCGCTGGTCACCACCGCCTTCGAGCTGCCCGGCCATCGCGTCGTGCGCAACCTCGGCGTGGTGCGTGGCATCACCGTGCGCTCGCGTTCGATCGTCGGCAACTTCCTGGCCGGCATCCAGACGCTCTTCGGTGGCAACATCACCATCTACACCGAGCTGTGCGAACAGGCCCGCGAGGAAACCTACCGCGACATGGTCAAGCACGCGCGGCAGCTGGGCGCCAACGCGATCATCGGCATGCGCTACGACGCCACCGACGTGATGACCGGGCTGACCGAGGTGCTGTGCTATGGCACGGCGGTGGTGGTGGAGCCCCTCCGCTAACCTGGCCGTAGAGTCGAGCTTGCTCGACTGCTTCCCGATGACGACAGTCGAGCAAGCTCGACTCTACAAGTCCGGTGCCGGCACCTCGACCTGCTGCACCGGCAGGGTCACCATCATCACCGTCGGATCGTCTGGATCCAGCTTGGTCTTGAAGCCCAGGCTCTGGCACATCGCCAGCATGGTGCTGTTCTCGCGCAGCACCTGGCCTTCGACCACGTCCAGGCCCAGCCACTTGGCGTACTCGATCATGATCGCCATCAACCGCCAGCCGATGCCGTGGCCCTTCAGGTCCGAACGGATCAGGATGCCGTACTCGCCACGGTGGTAATCGGCATCGGCGTGCAGGCGTACCGCGCCCAGCATTTCGCCGCTGCGTGGCTCGATCGCCACCAGCGCGATCGAGCGTGCGTAGTCGAGCTGGGTCAGGCGCGCGATGAACTCGTGGCTGAAGTGCTTCACCGACTGGAAGAAACGCAGGCGCAGATCCTCGTCACTGACGCGGGCGAAGAACGCACGGAACAGTGCGTCGTCCTCCGGCCGCACCGGGCGCACGAAGGCACGGCCGCCATCGGACAGCTCGATGGTGCGCTCCCACTCCTTCGGGTACGGGAACACCGAGAAACGCGGATGGCCGCGGCCCTTGTGCAGGATGCGCGACGGCGCCACCGCTACGCGGGCATCGAGGGCGAGGATGCCCTTGCCGTCGACCAGCAGCGGGTTGATGTCCAGCGTGCGCACCTCGGGGATATCGGCAGCCAGTTGTGCCAGCTTCACCAGCGCCAGCGCCAGTGCGCGCTCGTCAGCCGCCGGCACGTCACCGTAAGCCTTGAGGATGCGCGAGGCGCGGGTCTGGCCGATCAGCTCATGGGCCAGGCGCAGGTCCAGCGGCGGCAGCGCCAGCGCCTTGTCATTGATCACTTCGACGGCAGTGCCGCCGCGACCGACCACGATCACCGGACCGAACGTCGCGTCATCGGCGATGCCGACGATCAGTTCGCGCGCCTTCGGGCGGACGATGGTCGGCTGTACCAGCAGGCCATCGATGCGTGCATCCGGCCGCAGCTGGCGTGCGCGCGACAGGATCGCGTTGGCCGCGCTCTGCACCGCCGGCAGCGTGGACAGGTTGAGGCGCACGCCATCCACTTCCGACTTGTGCGGAATATCCGGCGAGAGAACCTTCAGTGCGACCGTGGCACCGCGCTCCAGCAGCGGCTGCGCCAGGTCCATCGCCTCGTGCGCATTGCGCGCATGCATCACCGGCGCGGACGGAATGCCATAGGCCTTGAGCAGTTCATGGGTGGCCAGCGGGTCCAGCCACTGCTGGCCGTTGGCCAGGGCGGCATCGACCAGTGCGCGCGCGGCGGCCGTGTCGACACTGAAATCCTGCGGCAGGCTGGGCGGCGTTTCCATCAACGCGTTCTGCGCTTCGCGGTAGCGCACCAGATGCTGGAAGCCACGTACGGCTTCGGCCTCGGTCGGGTAGGTCGGGACGCGTGCCGCGTTGAGCGTGGCCGTGGCCTGGTCGTCGTTGCCCAGCCACACCGCGAAGACCGGCTTGTCGCGGTGATGGCGCGGCCGCAGGCCGAGCGTGCGGGTCAGCGCTTGTGCGGCGTCGGCCGATGACGTGAATGCGGTCGGTACGTTGACGACCATCACCGCATCATTCTCGTTGTCGGCCAGCAGCGCTTCGATGGCCGCGGCATAGCGGTCACCATCGGCATCGACCACGATGTCGACCGGATTGCTGCGCGACCAGCCCTGCGGCAGCACCGCGTCAAGCTTCTCCACCGTGCTGTCGGACAGGTTGGCCAGCGTGCCACGCAATGCGATCAACTGATCCACGGCGAGACGCCCGACACCACCGCCATTGCTGAGGATGGCCAGGCGACGACCGGGGAACGTCCCCAACCGACCCAGCGACTCGGCGGCAGTAAACAGTTCGTCCAGCGCACCCACGCGCAGCAGGCCGGCGCGGTTGAAGGCCGCGCCGTAGACGTCGTCGGCGCGGGCCAGGGCCTGCACATGGGTATCGCGGCTGCCCGGCTGCACGCGCTCGGCACGACCGGACTTCACCACCACCACCGGCTTGGCACGCGCGGCGGCACGCGCGGCCGACATGAACTTGCGCGCATCCTTGATCTGCTCGACGTAGAGCAGGATGGCGCGGGTACGGTAGTCGGTGGCGAAGTAATCGAGCAGGTCGCCGAAGTCGACGTCCATCGTGTCGCCCAGCGAGACCACGGCGGAGAAGCCGACCGAGCGCGCCACACCCCATTCCACCAGCGCAGCGGCAATGGCCGAGGATTCGGAGATCAGCGCGAGGTCACCGGCCTGCGGGAAGTGCGCGGCGATGCTGGCATTGAGCCGTGCATGCGGTGCGATCACGCCCAGGCAGTGCGGGCCAAGGATGCGCAGGCCGTGCTTGCGCGCCACCGTTTCCACCTGTTCCGACAACGAGCCCGGGCCTTCGCCCAGGTGCGCGGTGAGGATGATCGCGGCCTGCACGCCGCGTTCGGCGGCGGTACGCACTACCTGCGGCACGATCGCCGCCGGTGCGGTGATGACGACCAGGTCCGGTACCCAGTCCAGATCCTTCAACCGCTTGATCGTGCGGATGCCATCGATCTCGGCATGCCGCGGGTTGATCCAGGCCACCTTGCCGGGGAAGCCAGTGCCACGCAGGTTGCGCATCACCGCGCGCCCGGCCGAACGCTCACGCGGACTGCCGCCGATCACCGCGACCGACTGCGGACGGAACACGGACTGCAGGTGGTAGGTACTCATGCGCCTACGGTACCCAAAAAAGGGGACGGAGGGGATTAAGTCGTTTGTGCCTCATGTGCCTTGAACGACTTAATCCCCTCCGTCCCCTTTTTGTTCTGCGTGCCGACCAAGGTCGGCACCTGCCGGAGCACGATGGTTCCGACTTACAGCAGCGTGCCGTGCAGGATCATCGCGGCGATGCTGAAGTAGATCACCAGGCCGGTCACGTCCACCAGGGTGGCCACGAACGGGGCCGAGGCACTGGCCGGGTCGAAGCCGAGCCGCTTCAGGATGAACGGCAGCATCGAGCCGGACAGCGAGCCGAAGGTGACGATGCCGACCAGCGCCGCACCGATGGTGATCGCCAGCAGGATCCAGTGCTCGCCGTAGTCATGCAGGCCACCCAGCTGCCAGATCACGATTCGCACGATGGCCAGGCAGCCGAGGATCGCGCCCAGCACCATGCCGGTGGGCACTTCGCGCAGGGCCACCTTCCACCAGTCGCGCAGGCGCAGTTCGCGCAGCGCCAGGCTGCGGATCAGCAGCGAGGTGGCCTGCGAACCGGAGTTGCCGCCCGAACTCATGATCAGTGGGATGAACAGGGTCAGCACCACCGCACGCGCCAGTTCGTCCTCATAGTGCTGCATCGCGCTGGCGGTCAGCATCTCGCCCAGGAACAGCACGCTCAGCCAGCCAGCGCGCTTGCGCAGCATCTCGAAGAAGCCGATCTGCATGTACGGCTTGTCCAGCGCTTCCATGCCGCCGAACTTGTGCGCGTCCTCGGTGGATTCCTCGATCAGCGCATCCAGTACGTCGTCCACGGTGACGATGCCGAGCATCTGCTGCTGGTCGTCGACCACCGGGATCGCCAGCAGGTCGTGGCGACGGATCAGCCGTGCCACTTCTTCCTGGTCCATCAGTGCGTCCACCGTCACCGGTGGATTGACCTGGGCCACGTCCAGGATCGACTCCTCCGGGAGGCCGGTGATCAGCCGGCGCATGGTCACCACCTGCTGCAGCTGCTGGCTGGCCGGGTCCAGCACGTAGATCGCGTACACCGTTTCACGGGTGCGCTCGACCTGGCGGATGTGCTGCAGGGTCTGCGCCACGGTCCAGCTGGCGGGTACCGCCACGTACTCGGTGGTCATCAGCGCGCCGGCGGTGTTCGGCGGGTAGCTGAGCAGCTTCTGGATGGCCTGGCGGGCGTCGGTGCCCAGCAGCGGGATCAACCGGGCGCGTTCTTCCTCATCCAGCTCATGGACGATGTCGGTGGCGCGGTCGTCGGCCATCAAGCCGAGCAGGGCGGCAGCGCGCGCCGGCGGCAGCGCAGCCACCAGTTCGCCGCTGCGGTGCAGTTCCGGCGCTTCCAGCATTTTCACTGCACGCGGCAACGGCAGCGCAGCCAGCGTTTCCGCGGCGCGGGTCAGTTCCAGCGTGTTGAGGAATTCCACCGCATCGGCGGTGTTGAAATTCGCCAGCGGCGCGGCCAGTGCGGCGGCATCGGCCACCGGGCGCAGCAATTGCTTCTGGTTCATCGGGTTTGCCTTGTGGGGGTGCGACCTCGCGCAACGCCAACGCAGGCAAACCGTCCCGATGTCAGGCGGTGGCCATCGCTGGCGTCGAACGAGGTCGACTTCTACTGTCGCTGGACATGGGTTGGGGACTCCGGGATGCGTGTGCCGACGGACGCGCCGCCAGCGGCGGGCAGTCTGGACCCGTGGACCATGCAGGTCAACCCGGTCCCGCCGCGGCAGCACCCTGCCCGCAGGTTGTTCTCGTGCATGCACAGGCCGGCGCGCATAATGGCGCGGTGGTGTTCGCCACGCTTTTCCCAACCCGAACGGACGCACAGCGGCTCCCCCGATGACCAGGTATTCCCATGCATAGCGGTGGTCTGGAACTGGCGCTGGTGCTGCTGCTGGCAGCGGTCATCGCCGTGCCGGTGTTCAAGAAGTTCGGCTTCGGCGCGGTGCTGGGCTACCTGGCGGCCGGCGTGGTGCTGGGCCCGGACGGGCTCGGCTTCGTGCAGGACGCCGACCGCATCCTCGGCGCCGCCGAGATCGGCGTGGTGATGCTGCTGTTCGTGATCGGCCTGGAACTGTCGCCGGCACGCCTGAAGGTGATGCGGCGCTCGGTGTTCGGTGCCGGTGCGGCGCAGGTGGCGCTGTCCGGGCTGGTGCTGGGTGGCCTGCTGCTGCTCGACCATTTCCAATGGAAGAGCGCACTGGTGGTGGGCGTGGCACTGGCGCTGTCGTCCACCGCGGTCGGCCTGCAGCTGCTGTCAGAACACAAGGCGATCAACAGCGACCATGGCCGGCTCGGGTTCGCCATCCTGCTGTTCCAGGACCTGATCGCGATTCCGCTGCTGGCGGCCATCCCGCTGCTGGGCGGGGTAAAGAACGAGACCCTGCGCTGGGAAGACGCCGCCGTGGCCCTCGGCGCGCTGGCGGTGGTGATCCTGTGCGGGCGACCGGTGCTGCGCAAGGTGTTCGGCATCATCGCGCGTACCCGCAGCCCGGAAGTATTCACCGCCACCGCACTGCTGGTGGTGCTGGGCACCGCCTGGTTCATGCAGGAGGCCGGCCTCAGCCCCAGCCTGGGCGCGTTCCTGGCCGGCGTGCTGCTGTCCGATTCGGAGTTCCGGCACGAACTGGAAGCGCAGATCGAGCCGTTCAAGGGGCTGCTGCTGGGCCTGTTCTTCATTGCGGTGGGCATGGGCATCGACCTCGACCGCATCGTTGCCGAGCCGTGGCTGATCGCCGCCGGCGTGGCGATCCTGCTGGTGGTCAAATTCAGCCTGCTGTACGTGATCGGGCGCATCGCAAAGCTCAGTTCACGGCACTCGCTGCTACTGGGCAGCGTGCTGTGGCTGGGCGGCGAGTTCGCCTTCGTGGTGTTCAACGAAGCGCAGCGCGCGCACCTGCTGGGCAACGCCAACCATGACCGTCTGGTGGCGATCGTCGGCCTGTCGATGGCGATCACGCCACTGCTGATGATCGCGCTGCTCAAGCTGCTCGGCCAGGAGAAGGCAACGCCGCGCGAGGCAGCCGAGGCCGACAAGGTGGCGCCGGACAACCGGCCGAAGGTGCTGATCGCCGGCATGGGCCGCTTCGGCCAGGTCATCGCGCGCCTGCTGACCGCGCAGAAGGTGCCGTTCGTGGCACTGGAAGCGAACCCCGATACCGTGGCCGACCTGCGCCGCTTCGGCAACCAGCTGTACTACGGCGACCCGACCCGGCCGGAGATGCTGCGCGCGGCCGGCGGCGAGCACATCGATGTGTTCGTGATCACCGTGGACGACCCGGAGACCAACCTGCGCGCGGTGCGCATGGTGCGCCGGTTGTACCCGGACGCGAAGGTGCTGGCGCGCGCACGCAACCGCCAACATGCGTGGCGCCTGATGGACATGTCGGCCGAACCGTTCCGCGAAGTATTCGGCACCAGCCTGGAGATGAGCGGCCGCGTGCTGACCGCGCTGGGCGTGGCACCGGATGTGGCCGAGCGCCACGTGCAGCGCTTCCGCGAGCACGATGAGCAGCTGCTGCGCGACCAGTACCTGGTGTACGACGACGAGGCAGCGGTGATCCAGACCTCGCGCGACGCACGCAACGACCTGATGCACCTGTTCGAGGCCGACGCGGAAAGCGACGGCAAGTAGGCGTGCCGACCAACGGTCGGCACCCACCACAGATTGCGGTAGTGCCGGCCGCTGGCCGGCACCATTTCCAGGGATCAGCCGTTGTCGCGCAGGAACCGCGCCATCGACGAAACGCCCGGCACGCGCGGTTCGAACTCGCCGGCAACGTCGATGAAGCCACGCATCACCGCGATCTCGCGCGGGCTGCGGTTGAGGCTGTCGCGCACTTCCGGATCGGCACCGGCGCGCAGCAGGCGCTGCACCAGCAGCGGCAGCCCGTGCAGGGCCGCGAGGTGCAGCGGTCCGAAGCCGCGCGGATCACGCACCTCAAGGCTCACGTCTTCGTCCAGCAGGCGTTCCACCGCCGCCATCACCACCTGCTCGTCGCAGGCGGTACCCGGCTCGGCACGCGCACCCAGCAGCAGCAGCAGCGGCGTGACCGAACCGGCGGCGGCCTGGTCCGGTTCGGCACCGGCCAGCAGCAGGGTGTCGAGCAGGGCCAGCAAGCGCGAGCGGTCGCGGGCACTGAAACCGTACAGCGCGGCACAGTGCAGCGGGCCCAGCTGCTGCGCGTCACCGGCATGCACGTCGGCACCGGCGGTGAGCAGGCGCGCGACGATGTCCGGCAGGCCCAGCGCCGAGGCCAGCATCAGCACGGTCACGCCGCCCGGCAGGCGGTGTTCCAGCTTGGCGCCGGCGTCGAGCAGGGCCGAAACGATGTCCACCTGGCGCATGCTGACCGCCGCCGACAGCGGCGTCGCGCCACTGGCAGCGGCGTGCTGCGGATCGGCGCCGCGTGCCAGCAGCAGGTCGGTTACTGCCAGATGGCCACCACCGGCCGCACGCAGCAGCGCGGTGCAGCCCTGTGCGTCGACTGCGTCGACGGCAAATCCCAGATCGATCAGGCGGCGCACCGCATCGACGTCACCGGCCATCGCAGCGGCCGGCAGATCGGCCTCGCGCAGGGTGCGGCGCGGCAACGACCACACCCGCCAGTCGAGCCAGTCGGCCAGGTCACGGCGACCGATCGACAGCGCCACGCCCAGCGGCGTCTGGCCGTCGGCGGCGCGTGCTTCCGGCGAGGCACCGTGCTGCACCAGCAACTTCAGCGCGCCTTCGCGGGCCAATGCGGTGGCCAGATGCAATGCGGTCATGCCATGGCTGTCGCGCGCTTCACGATCGACGCCCGCCTTCAGCAGCGCCTGCTGCAGGCGCAGCCAGCCCAGGCGCACCGCCAGCGACAACGGCGGATCACCGGCCGGCGAAGCCGCGAACGGATCGGCGCCACGCTCCAGCAATTCCAGCGCCAGCTGTTCCAGGCCACGGGCGGCCTGGTCGTGCTGCGCACAGGCCGCCAGGAAGCGCGCCAGGCCACCGCGTCCGGCCGGCGACAAGCCACGCTGCAGCATGACCTGCAACGCCGGCACCGCGTCGATTCCGCGCGACAGCAACGCGAACATCGGCGTATCGGAACAGGCGTCGCGCACGTAGGGATCGGCGCCGTGGCCCAGCAGCCAATCCACCGCGCGCGGCTCCAGCGCCAGCTCGGGGTCGAGCAGCAGGCCGCCCAGTTCTTCCGGCTGGCACAGCTTGGCCAGCGCGGCCATGCCTTCGGTGTTGCCGAAGCCCAGCGCTTCGCGCAGCAGGGTCAGCGGCGGGCGGTCCGGCAGCAGGCCGCTGGCACTGGCGGCTTCGCCACGCTCGGCCAGGCCGTCACTGACCGCGGCCGGCAATGGATAGGACGGATCCAGCAGCGCGACAATCGCCCAGCGTCCGGCTTCGGCAGCGTAGTCCACTGCACGGCGACCGACCGGATCGGTCGCGTCGGCGGCAATGCCCAGCTCCACCAGGCGCTTGACCAGCAATGGCGAGACATCCTCTGCCATCACCGCCAGCTGCACTGCGTTGCGCCCTTCGCCGTCGACGGCAACCAGGTCCGGCTTGTGCGGCAGCAAGTGTTCGACCACCGCGGCACGCCCGGCACGGGCGGCTTCCAGCCAGGGCGTACGCCCCAGTGCATCGCGTGCCTCCAGGTTGGCACCGGCGGCCAGCAGCACGCCGATGATCTCGACGTGGCCGGCCAGCGCCGCCTCGTGCAGCGCGCTGCGGCGCTGGCGATCACGCGCGTCGGCACGCGCCTTGTGCTTGAGCAGCAGCTGCACGCCAGCCGGATCGTCGTCTTCGGTGGCGGCGGCGGCCAGCAGCACCGGGGTGCCCTCTGCCGGTTCGCTGCGCGCACCGCGTTCGAGCAGGAAGCGGGCCAGGCGCCAGTTGCCGACCTGGCAGGCCACGGCCAGCGGCGACCAGCCCTCGTTGTTCAGCGCGTCGACCTCGGCGGCGGCATCGCGCAGCAGCGCGGCCACGCCCGGGTCGGAACTGCGCGCGGCATGGTGCAGCGGGGTGTTGCCATCGCTGTCGATGGCACGCGAATCGGCACCGTTGGCGAGC
Source organism: Stenotrophomonas sp. SMYL8 (assembly GCF_036320065.1). Classification (NCBI taxonomy): domain Bacteria; kingdom Pseudomonadati; phylum Pseudomonadota; class Gammaproteobacteria; order Lysobacterales; family Lysobacteraceae; genus Stenotrophomonas; species Stenotrophomonas sp. SMYL8. The sequence goes on along the minus strand of NZ_JAWIRR010000021.1, from coordinate 48,685 downwards.
AGGGTCATCACCGCTTCGGGACGGCCGTGCCAGCTGTCGCGGGTGGCGGCCAGCAGCGGGGTCATGCCCCGGTGCGGCGCATTCACATCGACGCCGCGGGCGATCAGTTCGCGCAGCAGGCGCAGGTCCGGCAGCACCGCCGCCAGCACCGCCAGGCTGCGCTGGTCGCGCCAGTTCGGGTCCGGCAGCGCATACGGATCGGCACCGGCCTGCAGCAGCTGCAGGCCCCGGTCGATGCGGCCATGGCGGGCGGCTTCATACAGGGCCGGGGTCAGCTCCTGCGGCGCCATCGCCTCCAGCGGCGCGGTTTCGGCCGCAGCGGCGAACAACGGTTCGTGCTCGTTGCCGGCGCTGGCCAACGGGCTCGCGCGCAGCGACACCAAGGGTGCCGGCGCCACCCGCTGCAGCAGCAGGTGCAGTACGGGAGACAGCAGCACCACCGCCAGCGCGGCGGGCCAGCGCGCGCCTTCCGGCAACAGGCCCGGCCAGGCCGGCAGCACCACCAGCGCGGCCAGCGCGATCACCAGCGCGGCGACACCGAGACCGCGCCAGGCGGTCAGGTCGCGTCCGGCCAGCGCCTGCCAATGCTGGGCGAGATTGCCATCCAGGCGTTCGACATCGTTCCACAGCGGCCAGGTGCGCCAGGCCGCCAGCAGGCCGGCACTGACCAGCACGCTCAGGCCCAGCACCGCGGCCAGGCTGCCGCTGTCACGCAGCGCCGCCAGCGGCCAGGCCAGCAGCAGCGCCAGCAACAGCGGCGCTGCCGTCCACAACGCCAGCAGCGCCGGCAGGTCCTGGCGCGCGACGATCTTCAGCGGCAGCAGCGCGCGGCTGCGACGCCACCACGACACACCCAGCGCGAACGCCGGCTGCGCCAGTGCCGCAAGGATGGCGCCTGGAACGCCGCCCACAGCGGCGCCAAGCGCCAGCACGGCGCCTACGGCGAAGGCGATCGACAGGGCGCGCGGACGGGACGTGTCAGTCATAGTGGCGCGGCATCAGGCTGGCCACCGATGGCGGCACCTGCAGGTAGAACCCGCGCTCGCTCATTTCGCTGCGGACCTTGTCCGGATCGGCCTGGGCCAGGCGGCGCTGGGCATCCAGGGCCACGTCCAGGACGAAGGCGAGCGTCCCCAGCGAGGTGAGCAGCGGCGCAGGCAGCGCGCTGAAATCATCGCGACGGGGAACGTAGACGTAGGTGTCCGGCTTGAGTTGGCTTTTATAGACGTAGGCGTGCATGTCCGCGGGACGATAACCCGGGAAGAGCCATGATTGTGTCGGAAAGCCGACACCGGGGAAAGCCGTCAGCCGACGATGGCGGCGTGATCGGCGGCGTTTCCCCGGCGGGATTCAGCAATGTGGCGGCGGCGTTCAGCCAACGCCGCCGCCACACGGGCGCTTACTTGACCTTGGCGTAGGTGCCCTTCAGCGCGACACCGGCGAGGATCGCACCGGCATAGCATTCGTAGTTGGTGCTGCTCTTGAACTCGTTCTTCTTGTAGTAGCTGACGATGTCGACCACGGCGTTGGCGCCGCGCGACTTGGCACCGTCCTGCAGCGCGCGCAGCGCCGACAGCGCGACCCAGCGGCAGGCCTCGGCATCGCTCTTGTTGGCGGCGTTGGTCTTCTTGTTGGTCACGTCTTCGCCCAGGCGCTGCTGCACGCTGACCGGCTGGCCGGCCAGGTAGAAGCGGACGCTGCCGTCGATGCCGGCGTCCTTGGCAGCCTGCGAACTGACCAGTTCCTGCAGGGACTGCTCCACGCGGGTATCGCGGGCAGAAGCGGTGGAGGCCAGGGCCAGCAGTGCGGTGGCCGTGGCGATCATCAGGGTGCGGCGCATCGGAACATCTCCTTGTCGAGGGTGCGGGTAAGTTGCGGGAACAGCGGCGGTGGGGCGGTGGATCACTCGCGCCAGCGGCGGAACACCAGCGAGGTGTTGATGCCGCCGAAGGCGAAGTTGTTGCTCATCACGTACTCGGCCTGCAGTTCGCGGCCTTGGCCGGTGATGAAGTCGAGCTGGCCACAGCGTGGATCGACCTCGGCCAGGTTCAGGGTGGGCGCGAACCAGCCGGCGCGCATCATCTCGATGCTCATCCAGGCCTCGAACGCACCGCAGGCACCCAGCATGTGGCCGACGTAGCTCTTCAGCGAGCTGATCGGCATGCGGCTGCCGAACACCTGCGCGGTGGCCTGGGTCTCGGCGATGTCGCCGTGATCGGTGGCGGTGCCGTGGGCGTTGACGTAGTCGATCTGTGCCGCGTCCAGGCCGGCATCCTCCAGCGCCAGGCGCATGGCCTGGGCCATGGTGTCGGCACTGGGCTGGGTGACGTGCTGGCCATCGCTGTTGGTGCCGTAGCCGACCACCTCGGCAAGGATGGTGGCGCCACGTGCCTGCGCGTGCTCCAGGTCTTCCAGGATCAGCGTACAGGCACCCTCGCCCAGCACCAGGCCATCGCGGCCGGCATCGAACGGGCGCGGCGTGGTCTGCGGCGCATCATTGCGCACGCTGGTGGCGAACAGGGTGTCGAACACTGCCGCGGCAGTGGCATCGAGCTGCTCGGCACCGCCAGCCACCATCACCGTCTGCTTGCCGCTGCGGATCGCTTCGTAGGCCGCGCCCACGCCCTGGCTGCCCGAGGTGCAGGCACTGGAGGTGGTGTAGACGCGCCCGGACAAACCAAAGAACACACCGATGTTGACCGGCGCGGTGTGGCTCATCATCTTCAGGTAGGTGGTGGCACTGATGCCGTCGGTGGTGAATTCGTTGAGCATGCGGCCGAATTCACCGGTGGCCTCGTGGCTGCCCGAGGACGAGCCGTAGGCCACGCCGGTGCGGCCACTGCGCAGCACCGGGTGCTCGTGCAGGCCAGCCTCGCGCAGTGCCACCTCGGTGGCGCGCACCGACATGATTGCGACCTTGCCCATCGAGCGGGTGGTCTTGCGGTTGTAGTTCGGCGGCAGCTCGAAGTCCTGCGCCGGCGCGGCCAGCTTGGTGTTCAGGCCAGCGTAGACATCCCATTCGGGCATCGTGCGCACGGCATTGCGGCAGCTGCGCAGGTGCGCTTCGATGGTGGGCCAGTCGTGGCCGAGCGGACTGATGGCGGCCGCACCGGTGACCACCACGCGACGATCGGCAGCCATCAGAGCATGCCTCCGTTCACCGAGATCACCTGGCGGGTGATGTAGCCGGCCGGCTCGGACAGCAGGAACGCCACCGTGGCCGCCACTTCGTCGGGATGACCGACGCGGCCGGCGGGAATCAGCTTGAGCGCGTGTTCGATCACTTCATCGTTGAGCATTTCGGTCTCGATCAGGCCCGGGGCCACGCAGTTGACGGTGATCTGGCGGCTGGCCAGTTCCAGTGCCAGCGCCTTGGTGGCACCGATGATGCCGGCCTTGGCGGCACTGTAGTTGACCTGGCCGCGGTTGCCGGCCAGCCCGGACACCGACGACAGGGTGACGATGCGGCCCGGCTTGCGCCGCCGCACCATCGGCATGATCAGCGGATGCAGCACGTTGTAGAAGCCATCCAGGTTGGTGTGGATGACCTGGTCCCAATCCTCCGCCGACAGTGCCGGGAAGGCGCCATCACGGGCGATGCCGGCATTGCAGACCACGCCGTAGTACGCGCCGTGCGCTTCGACATCGGCCTCCAGCGCGGCGCGTGCGGCCTCGCGGTCGGCTACGTCGAACGCCAGCACGCGGGCCTGCTGGCCCAAGGCCTGGATCTCGGCCATCACGGCCTGTGCCTCTTCCACGCGGCTGCGGCAATGCACCACCACGTCGAAGCCGTCGCGCGCGATGCGCAGCGCGATGGCCCGGCCGATACCCCGGCTGGCGCCGGTCACCAGCACGCTTCGATTCCCTGTCATGCCTGTCCACTCTCCAGATAGGCCATCGCGTCGGCCGGTTCGAACACCGACACGTTGGCTGTCGCCCATTCGTCCTCGCCCGCCAGGATGCGGCAGGCGAACATCCCCAATCCATTGTCACCCAACAGCTCGCAGCGCGCCTGTACGCGCAGCCGCGAACCGCTGGGGAAGCTGCTGCGCGCGCTGCTGTAGCGGCGGCTGCCGAGCAGGAAGCCCAGCTGCGGCGGCTTGCCGGCCGCACGCGCGCGGCAGCCGGCCCAGGCCGCGATGGCCTGCGCCATGTATTCGATGCCGACCCACGCCGGCACTTCGCCGTTCTCCACGAACAGGCCGGATTCGGGCACCACCAGTTCAGCCTCGAGGGTGTCCTGGTCCCACTGCGTGATGCGCTCCAGCAGGCACATGTCCTGGCGGTGCGGCACCACGTCCTCGATCGCGTACAGCGTGTTCATCGACGCTCCAGTGCCAGCACGGCATTGCTGCCGCCGAAGGCGAACGAATTGCTCAGCACCCGCCGCGGCGCCTGCGCCAGGCAGGAGCCCGGCGCGACCAGCGGCAGCACCGGCAGTGCGGGGTCGGGCACGCCGTCCCACCAGTGCGGCGGCAGCTGCTGCTGTGGGTTCTCGGCCAGCAGGATCCAGCACAGCGCCGCCTCGATCGCGCCCGAGGCACCCAGCGTATGGCCGGTCAGCGGCTTGGTCGAACTGGCCGGCACGCCATTGCCCAGCACCTGCGAGACCGCCAGGCTTTCCATCGCATCGTTGTGCCCGGTGGCGGTGCCATGCAGGTTCACGTAATCCACTTCGTCGGCGCCCCAGCCGGCGCGCAGCAGCGCCTGCTGGAGGGCGTCGATGGCCCCCATCCCCTGCGGATCGGGGGCGGACATGTGATGGGCATCGGCCGATTCGCCCCACCCGGCCAGGCACACCGGACCCGGCTCGCGGGTAAGCAGGAACAGCGCGGCGCCCTCGCCGATGTTGATGCCGGCGCGGTGCTGCGAGAACGGATTGCAGCGCAGTGCCGACACCGATTCCAACGCGCTGAAGCCGGCCACGGTGAAGCGGCACAGCGAATCGGCACCGCCGGCAATCACTGCATCGACGATGCCGGCGCGCAGCATGCGCGCGGCCGACATCAGCGCCTTGGCGCTGGACGAGCAGGCGGTGGACAGGGTCCATGCCGGCCCCTGTGCACCACTGCGCTGGCGCACGAACTGCGCGGCGGTGCCCATTTCCTGCTGGGCGTAATCGAAGCCCTGCGGCCACTGGCCCTGTTCGGCGTGGGTGCGCAGGGCCTGCTCGGATTCACCAATGCCCGAGGTGCTGGTGCCCAGCACCACCGCCACACGCTCGGCACCATGGCGGGCGATCGCGGCGGCCACCGCTGGTGCGATCTGCGCCAGTGCCACGTCCAGCAGGGCGTTGTTGCGCCCGCGCAGGGCCACCGGCAGGTCCTCCAGCGCCGGCAGCGGCGTGCGCACCTCTCCCAGCGCCAGGGTGCGCCCCGGCAGCAGGCTGTCGTTGTCGCTGAGCCCGCCCGGCACATCGGCGAACATCGCCGACGCGACCGCGGCGCGGCCATCGCCGAGCGCGCAGACCACGCCCAGGTCGTTCAGGTAGATCGGTGCACTCATCGGTCCTGCCCGGCCATGTCGATCGATTCGATGCGCAGCGCATAGCCTTCGGCGCGGTTGTCCAGCTGCACGCTGCCATCGTCCAGGCGCTGCAGCTGCAGCCACACCGTGCCGTCACGCGACAGGCGGCGCTGGTGGCCGTCGTCGCTGACCTGCCAACCGGCCGGCAGCGCGGCGGCAATGGCCGCGGTCGGCCACAGCGCGAACTGCAGGTCATCCAGCACACGCTCGGCACGTACCTGCGGCGGCAGCCACGGTGCGCGCTGCTGGGTCAGCTGCTGGCCGTCCCACTGCAGGCGCACGCCGGTCTGGCCCATCGCCTGCACCGCCAGCTGCACCTGCTGCGCATCGGCTTCCAGCAGAGCATCCAGGTCGCGCTCATGCGTACCGAAACGGAAATGCAGCTGCTGCTGCAATGCCAGCGGCGCCGGCAGGCTGGCCGGCGACAGGCGCAGCGGCGGCAGTTCCACCAATGGCTTTGGCGTGCGGCCGGCACAGGCGGCCAGCAGCAGGCACAGCAGCACGGCCGCGGTACGGGCGATCAGGCGCTGCACAGCTGCTCCAGCACGCGCATGCGGCGGCCGCTTTCGTCGGCCACATACGGGTTGTTGGTGTCCCAGGCGTAGCCGGCCAGGATGGAACTGATCATGTCGCGTACTTCGGGCTGCTGCTGCGGGTGGTAGATGATCTTCTGGAAGCCGCCCTCGTACCAGCTTTCAACGAAGCGGCGGAAGGTCTTCACGCCGGCACGCAGCGGGATCGAGAATTCAGCTTCCCAGTCGACGGTTTCACCGGCATAGCGGCGCGCCAGGCATTCGCTGGCCAGCTGCGCGGACTTGAAGGCGATGGTGACGCCGGAGGAGAACACCGGGTCAAGGAACTCGCCGGCATTGCCCAGCAGGGCGTAGCCCGGGCCCCACAACGAGCTGACATTGGCCGAGTAACCGGTGATGCGACGCACCGGCAGCACCGCCCATTCGGCGTTGGCCAGCAGCCGGGTCAGGTTGGGGTCCTCGCCAACGATGGCCTGCAGCTTCTGCAGGTCGTCGCCTTCGTAGCGTTCGAAGAACGATGGCTCGGCGACCACGCCCAGCGAGCAGCAGCCGTTGGAGAACGGGATCGTCCAGTACCAGACGTCGATGTGCTCGGGATGGGTGGTGATCAGGATCTTGTTGCGATCGAAGTCCGCTTCGGCCGGAATGTTGTCGCGCACGTGGCAGAAGATCGCGCCGCGCACCGGGAAGTTGGACGGCGATTCCAGCTGCAGCAGGCGCGGCAGCAGGCGTGCGAAACCGGATGCATCGAGGATGAAATCGGCTTCGATGCGGTACTCGCTGCCGTCCGGACGGCGCACGGTCACCGCCGGCTGCTCGCCCGGCTCGACCGCAAGCACTTCATCGCCGAAGCGCAGCGTGGTGCCCATGCGCTCGGCACCGCGCGCCAGCACGTTGTCGAAGTCGGCGCGCTGCACCTGGTAGGTGGTGCCCCAGCCTGGCGAGAACTTCTTCCTGAAGTCGAACGCGGTGCGCGCCTCGCCATGCACGAAGGCGGCGCCGTTCTTGTGCTGGAAGCCCGCTTCGACCACGTCCTGCAGCAGCCCGGCTGCTTCGATGTACTCCATGCTCTGCGGCAGCAGGCTTTCGCCGATGGAGAAGCGCGGGAACTGCTGGCGCTCCAGCATCAGCACCTGTCGGCCCTGCTGGCGCAGCATCGCCGCGGCCACGGAGCCGGCCGGGCCTGCGCCGATGATCAGGATTTCAGTGCGTTCGACAGCATCCACAGCAGTACTCATCGGGGCGTCCTTGTTGCTCGATCAGGGGAAAGAAGAAAAGCGGAAGGCGGACTCAGGCCGGCGGCAGGTCATGCGGTGGCGGCCGGAACAGTGGCGAGATCAGCCAGACCAGGCCGATGCCGAACAGCAGGGTCAGGCCGAACGCGCGCAGCGCCGGGGTCTGCGACAGGCCCAGCAGGCCGAACGACAGCCAGGTGCTGGCCGCACCCACGCAGACCGCCAGCCATGCGCTGGCATCGCCACGGTGTTCGATCAGGAAGATGCCGTAGTCGATGCCCATGCCCAGCAGCAGCATCAGTGCCAGCACGTTGAACAGCTGCAGCGGCTGGCCGAACAGACCCAGCAGGCCCAGGGTCAAGGCACCGGCAATCAGGGTCGGCGCGAACACGCGCCAGGCCTGGCGGCGGTAGCGCAGCCACAGCGCGCCGAACACCAGCACGATGCCGACCAGCAGCAGCCCACCCATCAGCTTGCGGTAGTGGCCCAGCAGCGTGGAGAAGTCGGCGGTGCGGTCTACCCAGCGCACACCCGGCAGGCCTTCGGCCGCACCCTGCAGGGTGGCCAGCGCATCGGCGCGCGACAGGTCATCGACCATCACCACGCTGATCATCTGCCCACCGACCTCGCCCACCCACAGATGACGGAACGGCTGCGAGGCCGGCGAGGCCAGGAAGGCTTCGGCGCTGAGCGGCGCTGCCGCGAACTGCGGTCGCTGCAGCGGTTCGCCCACGGCCTCGGACACGGCCGACAGCACGCCGGGTTCCACCCTCGCGGTCAGCGCGGCATCGGCCTGCTGGCGCGACGGCGACGGCAGCCAATCGCTGATCGCGCGATAGCCACCAATGCGCTTGTCGTTGGCCAATACACGCAGGCGTTCGGTCAGCGCTTCTTCGCGCTGCAGCAGCTGCGCGGCATCGGCACCCTGCACCAGGTAGAACTGCGCCGGGCTGGGCATGCCCAGCAACTGGCTCAGGCGGATCTGCTGCGCCATCAATGCCGGCGGCGACGACTGCAGGCTGCGCAGGTCGTCGTTGCTCTGCAGGCGCGCGATGCCGACGGCAGACAGTGCCAACGTGATCACCACGAACATCGTCACCGCGCGGCGGCCATGCAGGCGCGGGAAACGCTCCAGCGTGTTGCCCAGCCACTGCGAGAAGCGGGTCTGGCGGATCTCGCCACCATCCAGCCACGGGAACCAGAAGATCACCGTGAGGAAGGCGGCAGCCAGGCCGACCACTGAGAACAGCGCCATCTGGCGCAGGCCCGGGAACGGGGCCAGGCCCAATGCCAGGTAGGCCAGCGCACTGGTCAGCAGGGCCAGCCACAGGCCAGGCAGCAGATGCCGCAACAGTTTCCAGCGACGATCGGCCGGCTCGGCCTGGCGCGAGGCGAACCAGTGAATGCCGTAGTCCTCGGCCACGCCCACCAGCGATGCACCGAACACCAGGGTCAGCACGTGCACCTTGCCGAACACCAGCACGGTCACCGCCAGCGCCACGCCACAACCGATCAGCAGTGAGGCGGCGACCAGCAGGATCGGCCGCAGCGAGCGGAATGCCAGCCACACCAGCAGCAGCACCGCCACCAGCGAACCCCAACCGATGGTGTTGATCTCCTGGTTGGCCTGCACCGCGGCGGCCTCGGCATGCAGCGGCACGCCGGCGTGCAGGATTTCCAGCTCGGGCGCCGCCGCCCTGGCGGCCTGCCCGGCGCGCTCCAGCAGGCCATCGAGATGGCGCTCACCATCGAGCTGGAACGCCGAACCCGGCGTGTCGAACTGCAGCGCGGCCCAATGCTTGCCTTCGGCCTCGAGCAGGCCGTCGTCCCCCAGCCGCAATCCTGCACCCTGTGCCTGCTGCTGCCACCATTGCGGCCACAGCGACAACGGGTCTTGCCGCCAGTCGGTCAGGCGCGGCGCGCCCATCGGGCCGTACAGCGCAGCCAAGGCCTGCTCGGCCAGCGCGCCCGGCTCGCTGCCCTGCAGCTGCTCGCGCTGGGCCGGGGTCAGCAGGCGGTCACGGTACGGCGCGTAGAACGCGCGCGCTTCATCGAACCAGCCTTCAATCGAGCCGCTGGGCACCAGCAGGGCGCGATCGGCGTCCTTGGCCATGGCTGCGGCAAAAGCCGCCTGCGCACGCTTGGCGGCAGCGCCGTCCTTGCTGCCCATCAGCACCACCACCTGCCGCGAGCTGCCATCGGCAATGCGCCGGGTGACATCGCTCAACAGGCGGTCGTGTGCATCCTGCGGCAGCAGGGCGAGGATGTCGGTGTCGATCCGCGATTGCTGGCTCCACAGGCGCCACTGCTGCGCGCCCATTACCAGCAGCACCAGCAGCCAGGCGATGCCCAGCCAGTGCCACCAGCGCCGCAACCGGTCCGGTGCGTTCGATGCCGCGGCCTCACTCAAAGCGGCGGGCCTCGTCGGCATTGAGCGTGGCCGGCGTCTCGCTCAACGCGCTGAACTGGATCTGCGTGCGGTCCTTGTTGGCCTCCACGATCTCGACCTGGCGCACGTAGCGGTCGCCCTGCAGGGTCAGCGATTCGAAAGCCTTGGCCAGCATCGCCGACTTCGGCGTCAGGCGCAGCCGCCAGCCTTGTCCTTCACGGCTGGCCGTCACGTTGAACTGGCTGGACAGCGCCTGCACGTCGCCACTCATCAGCGCGAACATGATCGCGTTCACCGAACGCATCGCCGGTTGCTGCCGTGCATCCAGCTCGACGCGGGTGCTGCCATCGCGCTGGCGGCTGAGGATGCGGTCGGCGGTGACCACCACCTCGGAGGGGAACGGCTTGAGCGTGGACCAGATCACGCCGTGCTGGCGCGCGACCACGAACCGGCCCTGCGAGCGCAACGGGTTCTTGAAGCCGCTGACCTGCTTTTCCTGGCTGAACTGGCCGCGCAGCACGTCCGGCCGCGCCACCGCGTGGGTGATCGCATCGATGGCGGGGTCGGCCGCCTGCACCTGCGGTGCGGCAACGAACATCAGCGCGCACAGCAGCACGCTCGGAAGACGGGCAAGCATGTTCACGGCGCAGGCACTCCCAGGCGTTCCCACAGTACCGGCGGGCACTGGTACAGCATTTCCTTGCTGGCCGCGTCCACCGCGACCTGGATGGTCATCGCGCGGGTCAGCACCTGGCCGCTCTGCGCATCGACGATTTCGTACTCGATCTTCAGCCGGTTCTCCCATTCCACGATGCGCGCGATCACGCGCAGCGCCTGGTTGAACAGCAGCGGGCGCACGTACTTCACCCGGGCATCGACCACCGGCCACAGGTAGCCCGATTCGAGCATCTGCGGGTAATCGTAGTCGTAGCGCCCGAGCAGCGCACAGCGCGCGATCTCGAAGTACTTGAAGTAGTTGCCATGCCAGACCACGTTCATCGGATCGCAGTCATGGAAGGCGGGGCTCAGCGCAATCTCGCCGACCCGTTCGATGGCCTCATTCACCGGCATACAGCTCCCAACGTTGCGCGCGGATCTCCACCAGCAGTTCCCGCAGTTCGCGATCCAGCGCGCGGTCTTCTTCAACCAGGGCGATGCGCTGCCCGAGGTCGGCGTACATGTCGGCCAGACTGCCATGCAGCTGCGCGTTCAGGCCAACCCGTTCGCGCAGCGCCAGGCCCTGGCGGGCGGCGATCAGCATCGCGGCCACCACCTGTTCAGTCAGCTCGATCACGCGCAGGCAGTCGCGCGCGGCGATGGTGCCCATGCTGACCTTGTCCTGGTTGTGGCACTCGGTGGAACGCGAGAACACACTGGCCGGCATGGTCTGCTTGAGCGCTTCGGCAGTCCAGGCCGAAACACTGATCTGCAGCGCCTTCAGGCCATGGTTGATGGCTGCGCGCGGGCCGGTGGCCGCCGACAGGTTGGCCGGCAGGCCGTGGTTGTAGCGGGCATCAACCACCAGTGCCAGCTGCCGGTCGAGCAGATCGGCAACGTTGGCCACGGTGTTCTTCAGGGTGTCCATCGCCAGCGCGATGTGGCCGCCGTAGAAGTGGCCGCCGTGCAGGATACGCTCGCCGTCGGCATCGATCAGCGGGTTGTCGTTGGCGCTGTTCAGCTCGGTTTCGATCAGCTGGCGCAGGAACGGCAGGCTGTCCTCCAGCACGCCGATCACGTGCGGTGCGCAGCGCAGCGAATAGCGGTCCTGCAGGCGCTGTTCATTGCGCGGCGGACGCTCGCTGTGCAGGTCGCTGCGCAGGCGCGCGGCGATGCGGCCCTGGCCCGGGTGCGGCTTGGCGGCGAACAGGGTTTCGTCGAAGTGATGCGCGTTGCCGTCGCTGGCCAGCACGTTGAACGCGGTCAGCCGCGTGGCCATGCGCGCCAGGTAATCGGCACGCTGCCAGGCCAGGCAGGCCAGGCCGGTCATCACGGCGGTACCGTTCATGATCGCCAGGCCTTCCTTCGGCCGCAGCTTCAGCGGGGTCATGCCGATCTTCGCCAGCACATCCGCCGCCGGCTGCACGCGGCCGTCGTGCAGCACCTCGCGCTCGCCGCACAGCACCGCGGCCACGTACGACAGCGGGGTCAGGTCGCCACTGGCACCGACCGAGCCTTCGGCCGGAATCATCGGCAGTACATCGTGCTGCAGCAGCCTGGCCAGGCCTTCCAGCAGCGGCACACTGACACCGGACATGCCGCGCACCAGCGACGCCAGGCGCGCGGCCAGTACCGCACGGGTCTCGACCGGGTCCAGGTAACGGCCCAGGCCACAGCCGTGGTAGGTGTACAGGTGGTGCGGCAGCTCAGCCACCAGCGCCGGCGGGATGTTCACCGTGCACGAGTCACCGTAGCCGGTGGTCACGCCGTAGATCACGCCGTCCTCGCGCAGCAGGCGGTCGAGGAAATCGGCACCGCGCTGGATGTGCGCGCGGAACGCCGGCGCGTCGCTCAGTGCGGCCTCGCACTGGCGCTGGGCCAGAGCAACCACGTCTTCAATGGTCAACGGTGCATCGCCAAAGCGGCACACGGGTACGGCGTCAGTCGTCATGCGGAGCCTGATCCCAGAAGGGGAAGAAGTTGAACCAGTCCAACGGGGACTGGATGACCTGGAGTTCCAGCCAGCGCGCGAAGCGCTGTGCCTGTTCGGCCAGTGCGGCATCGCGCGAGCCACGCGGCAGCACGATGCGTTCGGCGAACTGTTCAAACGCAACGCGATAACCCTCGCCCTGGTGCAGGCAGGCCATCGTGTAGACCGGGCAGCCCAGCGCGGCGGCGAGCACATAGGCGCCGATCGGGAACGGCGCGCGGTGGCCAAGGAAATCGGCGGTGACGCTGCGGCCGCCCTGCACCGGCGTGCGGTCGCCGACGATGGCGACGAAGCCACCGGCCGCCACGCGCTCGGCCAGCATCACTGCCGTGGCCGGGCCCATTTCGGTTACCTGCACCAGCTCCACCGCCGCCAGCGGGTCCAGCCGCTGCAGCAGGCGGTTGAAGCGCTGCGCATGCGCGGTGTGCACCAGCACGGTGATGCGGAACCCCGGCACCTGTTCGGCCAGTACCTGGCACAGCTCCAGGCAGCCGATGTGCGCGGTGAGGATCAGCCCGCCTTCGCGGCGCGCGATCTTCTCCAGCACCAGGTCGCGATGCAGGTGGATGCGTTCGGCCGGATAGCGCCCGCCCAGGCCGAGGATCTTGTCCAGCATCGTATCGGCGAAGGCGAAGAAATGGCGCAGGCTGTCACCCCGGGTCGGCGTGCGGCCGAGCACGCCGCTGTATGCCTGCAGCCGCTGCAGGTACTGCATCGAGGCCTGGCGGCCGACGCGGTTGCCCAGCCAATGGCAGGCCACCACCGGCCACACGCACAGGCGGAACGGCCAGCGCCCGAACCAGCGGTGCACCCAGCACAGGAACAGCACGCCGGCCACCGAGGTGGATTCGCCGATGTCGGCCCAGTGCGGGGCCCCCTGCGCGGCCGCCATCTCAGCGCTGCCCCCGCAGGCGGCGCCACAGCAGGCACGGTGCGCGCCAGAGCATGCCGAAGAACAAGCGGGTGTGCATGCGGCTGATGCGCACGTTGTCGCGCCACACATCGAAGTGCGAGACGCCATCGGATGGATAGGTCACGCGCGTGGCCAGGTGCTCGACCGGCAGGTGCCGCCAGTACAGGCGCACCATCACTTCGGTATCGAAATCCATGCGCCGGCCGATGGTTTCTTCACCGATCAGGCGCAGCACCGGCGGCAGCGGATACACGCGGAAGCCGCACATGGTGTCGCGCAGATGCAGCGACAGCGTGTTGATCCAGACCCAGATGTGGGTCGCGTAGCGGCCATACAGGCGCGCCTTGGGAACGCTGGCGTCGTAGGCCGGAATGCCACAGATCACCGCCTCGGGATGGGCGCGCGCCGCTTCGATGAAGCGTGGCAGATCGCGGGTATCGTGCTGGCCGTCGGCATCGATCTGCAGCACGTGGCTGTAGCCTCGCGCGCCGGCTTCGGCGAAACCGGCCAGCATCGCCCCGCCCTTGCCCTGGTTGACGTCCAGGCGCAGCAGGTCGACGCCCTGGCGCTGTGCCAGCGAACGCAATGCTGCCGCGCACGCCTCATGCGAGCCATCGTCGATCAGCAGGCATGGCAGGCCGGCGGCCTGCACGCCGTCGACCACCGCCGCGATGGCGTGCTCGTGGTCGTAGACGGGAATCACCACCAGTGGCGCGAACGCGGCACCGGCAACGGCCGGATCAGTCCGCATCGGCGAAGACCACTTTGCCGCTGGCATGCACGCCGTGGCTGGACGTGTAACGGAAGGCCAGCACGCTGCGTGTGGCATCCCAATCCAGCTGCAGGGTCAGCTCATCGCCCGGGCGGGCAACGTGCTGGAACTTCACCGCATCCATGCGCAGGAATGCTGCCGGCATCGCGAACACCTGGCGGCCAAAACGCACCGCCCAGTCCAGCTGCGCCACGCCGGGCAGGATCGCCGCCTGCGGGAAGTGGCCCTGGAACGGCCGCAGCGCCGGGTCCAGAGTCATCCGCAGCGTGGCGCTGGCCGCATCGCGGTGATCCCAGACCGGCACCGGCATCAGCGGCTGGAACAGCGCTGCCAGTGCCGCCTGGGTGACTTTGCCCTGTGCGTTGATCGGCAGCGCCGGCACCAGCCGCCAGCGGCGCGGTCGGGTGACCGCGTCATGAGCCTGTGCCAAGCGTGTGCCAAGGCGCTGGCCCAGCGCGCGGCGCGTGGCCTCACCGCCCTCCAGCAGCGTCGGGTCGGCCGGTACCACCACCGCGGCCAGCTGCTCGCGCTGCCCGGGCAGCACCAGCACGCGCACGTCATCCACTTCGGCGTCTTCGCGCAACGCACGTTCCAGTGCATCCAGCGAAACGCGGCGCTCTTCAATCTTGACGATGCGGTCGGCGCGGCCCAGCAGGCGGAAGCGGCCATCGGCCAACGCTTCAACGCGGTCCTGGGTACGCCACCAATCCGGGGTTTCCAGATGTGCGGAGGCCACCGCCAGGCAGCCCTCCTCGATGCGCCACTGCACGCCGGGCAGCGGCTGCCACGGCGGCAGGTCGGTGTCCCAGCGGCGCCAGGCGATGCCGCCGGTCTCGCTGCTGCCATAGACCTCGGTCGGGGCCACGCCCAGCCACTGCCGCACCTGGCGTGCGGCGTCTTCCCGCAGCGGGCCACCGGAGGAGAATACCGCGCGCAGGCGGCCATGCAGGCTGGCCCAGTCGAGCTGCTCGGGCAGGCGCTTGAGGTGGGCCGGGGTCGCGACCAGCACCGTATCGGTACCGGCCAGCGCACCCACCAGATCTTCGTGGAAGAACCGGCGTGGATGGATCAGGCGGCCGGCAGCCAGCGGCCACAGCACACGGAACAGCAGGCCATAGATGTGCTGGTGCGACACCGTGCCATGCACCTGCACGCCTTCCAGCTGCGTGCCGAACGCAGCCTGCAGTGCGTCCACCTCGCGCGTCAGCTGGTCCATGCGCTTGTTGATCGCACTGGGTTGTCCGGTGCTGCCGGAGGTGAACACGCACAGCTCGCAGGCGCGCTCGTCCAGCGCCTGAAGACCCTCGTCCGGTGCGGCGTCCAGCGCCGCCAGCGGACGATAATCGGCGGACACGTCGCCTGCGAAACCACTCACCTGCGGCTGCAGCGCCTGCAGCGTGGCCGGCAGATTGTCGGCAGCCAGGAACACCCGCTTGCCGGCATGCCAGGCACCGAACAACGCAGCGGCAAAGGCCACCGCATCATCGAAATACAGGGCCCAGTCACGGCCTTCGGCCGCCGCAAACGCGGCGCGCCAGGCCAGTACGCGCTGGCGGAAGCGGGCGTGGTCGATCACCTCGCCATCGCAGACGCCAACACTTCGATGCGGCCGCGCCTCCAGCAGCAGCCGGTCCAGGGCAATCCACTCAGCCATGCGCGTGCGCCGCCTTCACCCGCCGCCGCACCAGCCACTCACCTGCGAACAACACGCCCATCATCACGTACGCCAACAATCCGTTGTAGAGCATCCAGGCCCGGTCCGACGCGTACAGCGCGGTCAGCAGGGCCAGGCTGCCGTTGAGAACGAAGAAGCCGCACCACACCTGGGTGACGCGGCGGGTATAGGCCACCGCGAACGGGGGCAGGTCCGGTTCCTGCAGCCGTGCCAGACGTTCCACCAGCGGCGGGCCGAAACGCAGGCTGGTACCGAATACCGCCAGCATCACTGCGTTGACCAGCGCCGGGTACAGCTTCAGCGGCAGGGCCTGGTTGAGCACGGTGGCCAGCACCGCCAGCAGGCCGGTGCCGGCGGCCGCGGCCCACCACAGCGGCTGGCGCGTACTCAGCGCGCGCAGCAGGGCCAGGGTGAACAGCAGCAGCGACAACCAGCGTGGCTCGAAGCGGCCCATCGCCAGGTACACCAGCACCGGGTAGGCCAGCGAGATCGCAGCCACCACGACCGTGCGTGCGCGTGCCATGGTGGAGCCGCCGGCGCTGCGGTCAGGCGGCTGCCTGGTCCGGCAGCAGCCTGTGCACCACATCGACGATGTCCTGCACGGTACGCACGGCCTTGAACGCTTCCGGCTGCAGGTTGCGGCCGAGCAACGGCTTCAGCTGCACGATCAGGTCGACCGCGTCGATGCTGTCGATGTCCAGGTCGTCGTACAGGCGGGCCTCGGGGGTGATCCGGGCGGTTTCGATCTCGAAGCTGTCGGTCAGGATGCTGACGATGCGTTCGAACAGTTCATTCTTGGTCATGGCAGGTCCTGGCACCGTTACGACTGGCGGGCGGCGACGAACTCGCCGAGCGCGCGCACGCTGGAGAAATGGCGACGGGTTTCTTCCGAATCGGCCGAGAGGCTCACACCGTACTTCTTCTGCAGCGCCAGGCCCAGCTCCAGCGCGTCGATCGAATCCAGGCCGAGGCCCTCGACGAACAGTGGGGCGGTCGGATCGATGTCCTCCGGCGTGATGTCCTCCAGCGAAAGGGAGGAAATGATCAATTCCTTGATCTCGTGCTCAAGTGCTTGCACGGTTCGGATCTCCAGACAGGTCGAAATAACGAGAAAGGTGCTCGGTGACGCGACGGGCTGCCAAGGCATCCCCCCTTGGCGAGTCGTCTTCGGCCAGAAATGGCGCGATCGGGATATCTTCGCCGATCTGCAGCCGAACGTGAAAGCGACGTGAGGGGACACGATACCACTTCTGCCCCTTGGTCAGCGTTGGCGGGCTGCAGGTGATCCGCACCGGGGTGACGTCCAGGCGGCCCCGTACGGCGATGTTGGCGGCCCCACGCTGCAGCCGCGGCGGCTGCCCGGGCACGCTGCGGGTGCCCTCCGGGAAGATCACCAGGGTGCCGCCGGCATGCACCGCGGCCACGCAGTCATCGACCAGGCCGGCGCCATCGTCATTGGAGATGTAGCCGGCGGCCCGTACCGGACCGCGCATGAACGGGTTGCAGGCCACGGCCCGCTTGACCACGCAGTCGGCGTTGGGCAGCAGCGAGATCAGGCAGACCACGTCGATCAGGGTCGGGTGATTGGCCAGTACCAGCAGGCCGTCGCGCTGCAGGCGTTCACCGCCCTCGATCTCGTACGTCATCACCCCCAGCCCGCGCATCAGCCGCAGGTGGCTGGCGAAGGCGGCCTGGACCACGCGCCGGGCGCGGCGGCGGCGGACCACCGGGTCGCGCATCAGCAACAGCACCGGCATCACCAGCACGCCCAGCAGCAGGCCGCCCAGGCCAAATGCGACAAAGCTCAGGCCGGTGCCAAACACCCGCCAGGCATGGTCGAGGCGGCGCAGCAGCTCAGCCACGGCGGCTCCAGCGCCAGCGCTGGCCGTGGGCCACGTGTTCCAGCGCCGGCGCGCCGGACAACAGGAACCGGTGCAGGTCCAGCGCATGCGGCAGCAGGCCGGGCGCAGTGCTGGCCTGGGCGTCGGCCGGCTGCCACTGCAGCGACAGCGTCGGTCGGCCCTCTGCCGGGACGGTCAGGCGCCAGCACCAGGCAAAGAACGGGTCGGGTTCGTCGGCGAACGTCGCGTAAATTTCCGGAAGTGGCGACTCATAGACCACCACCCGCACCTCGCGGGCACCCTCGGCCAGCAGGCCGACGGCCTCCAGGCAGGCCGTCTCCACCGTGGCCTGGCCCGCCGCCAGCGCCAGGTAGTTGCCGCGGTGGCCGCGGGCGATGGAATACAGCGCGGCAATCGCGTTGTGCACGGACAGGCCGAATCCGGTCGGCGACAACGGCTGGTCGCCGACCAGCGCGCCCAGCAGGTCCATCGAACGGGCCACGTCGCCGTGGCGGCTGGCGAACACCAGCGGCACGTCACTGTCGGCGCCCTGCCCGTCCTCGCACCAGCACGCGGCCTGGATCGCCATCCGGCCCAGCCGCTCGATGCGGCGGCGCTGCATCGCCGGCACTTCGGCCAGCGCCGGCGTGTCCGCGCCATGCGGCGGGTACGGCGCATCGGCCCAGCCCAGCCACTGGCTACGCTCACTCAGGCCGGGCGCCCAGGCGGCCCAGTCGACGATGGAGAATTCGATCATTTAGCGATGGTGCTTCAACGGGAGAACGATAGGCACGAGCCATTACGGCGACGCGCGGCGGCCCCCCCGTTCCTGCAGCCGTGCGTCCGTCCAGGACGTCGCCGGCTGCCCCCCTGGCCGCCGGAAAGGAGCGCACGCTAGCACGTCCCGCGCAGGGTGTGCAGGTTTCACATTCCCCAACACGGGGCCCGGCACCGGCAGGCCCCGTCTTCAATCGATCAGTGGTAACCGGTGTCGGCGTGCACCTTGCCGCGGAATACCCGGTAGGACCACGCCGTATAGCCGAGGATGACCGGCAGCAATATGACCAGCCCGACCAGCGTGAAGCCGAGCGACGACGCCGGCGCGGCGGCCTGCCACAGGGTCATCGACGGTGGCAGCAGATAAGGCCACATGCCCAGCACCAGGCCGAGGAAGCCGAGCACGAACAGGGCCAGGCTGAGCAGGAACGGCGGCAGGTCGCGGCGCGGGTGGGTGGCACTGCGCCACAGCGCGGCGGCCACCGCCAGGGTCAGCAGCGGCACCGGCGACAGCCACCAGAAGTTGCCGTCGCTGAACCAGCGCGCCATCAGGCGCGAATCGAGGAACGGCAGCCAACTGCTGACCAGGCCCATCGCCGCGATCACCGCCACCACCAGTGGCCGGGTCATCTGCCGCGCCAGCGCCTGCACGCGCCCTTCGGTCTTCAGGATCAGCCAGGTGCTGCCCAGCAGCGCATAGCCGGCCACCAGTGCGGCACCGGTCAGCATCGCGAACGGGCTGAACCAGGCAAACGGCCCGCCCTGATAGACACCGTCCACCAGCGGGATGCCCTGCACCAGGGTGCCGAGGATCACGCCCTGCGCAAACGTGGCCAACAGCGAACCGAGGCCGAACGCCACGCTCCACAACCGGCGCGATCGATGCGCCTTGAAGCGGAACTCGAAGGCCACGCCGCGGAATACCAGCGCCACCACCAGCAGCAGCACCGGCAGGTACAGCGCCGACAGCAGCACCGCATACGCCTTCGGGAACGCCGCCAGCAGGCCGGCGCCACCGAGCACCAGCCAGGTCTCGTTGCCGTCCCAGATCGGCGCGGCGGTGTTCATCATCAGGTCCAGCTGTTCCTCGTCCTCGGCGAACGGGGCAAGGATGCCGATGCCGAGCACGAAGCCGTCCAGCACCACGTACATCAGCACGCCGAAGCCGATCACCGCGAACCACGCCACCGGCAGCCAGGTCATCAGGTCCATGTCAGCGCTCCTCCAGCGGTTCATCGGCGGCCGACAACGGACGTGCCGGGGTATGGCTGCCATGGTCCAGCGACGGCCCCTCGGCATACGGCTGCGGCCCGTGGCGCAGGATCTTCACCAGGTACCAGATGCCCCAGCCGAACACGAAGGCATAGCCAACCACATAGACACCCAGCGACAACGCCGTCATCCACGCACTCTGCGGGCCGACCGCATCAGCGGTGCGCAGCACGCCATACACCACCCACGGCTGGCGCCCCATCTCGGTGACGAACCAACCCGACAGCAGTGCGATGAAACCGCTGGGCAGCATCCAGTTCCAGCCGCACAGCAGCCACGGCGAATCCAGCAGCTTCCTGCGCCACAGCTGGAAAGCCGACGCCCAGGCCAGCAGCAGCATCAGCGTGCCCAACCCGACCATGATGCGGAAGGCGAAGAACACCGGCGTCACCGGCGGCCGCTCGCTGGCCGGCACCGAGGTGAGCGGATCGAAGGTGCCGTCCAGGCTGTGGGTGAGGATCACGCTGCCCAGCTTCGGGATGGCGACTTCGAAGTCGTTGCGCTCTTCCTTCTCGTTCGGCAGCGCGAACACCACCAGCGGCACGCCCTCGCCTTCCTGGGTTTCATGCCAGTGCGCTTCCATCGCCGCGATCTTCATCGGCTGATGCTTGAGCGTGTTCAGGCCATGCATGTCGCCGACGAAGATCTGTACCGGCACCGTCAGCGCCGCGAACGCCACCGCCGCGATCAGCATGCGCCGTCCGGCCTCGACATGTGTGCCCTTGCGCAGGTACCACGCGCCGACGCCACCGATCACGAAACAGGTGGTGATGAACGAGCCCAGCGCCATGTGGGCCAGGCGATAGGGGAACGAGGGGTTGAACACCACCTGCCACCAGTCCACCGGATGCACGATGCCGTTGACCATCTCGTAGCCGGCCGGTGTATGCAGCCAGCTGTTGGACGACAGGATCCAGAACGTGGAGAACAGCGTGCCCAGCGCCACCATGCAGGTGGAGAAGAAATGCAGGCGCGGCGAGACCCGGCCCCAGCCGAACATCATCACGCCGAGGAAGCTGGCTTCCAGGAAGAACGCGGTCAGCACCTCATAGGTCAGCAACGGACCGATGACCGTGCCGGCCACCTCGCTCAGCCGCGGCCAGTTGGTGCCGAACTGGAAGGCCATGACGATGCCGCTGACCACGCCCATGCCGAACGACACGGCGAAGATCTTCTGCCAGAAGAAATACAGCTCGCGCCACACGGGCAACTTCGTGCGCAGCCACCGCCATTCGATGAAGGCCAGCCAGCTGGCCGTACCGATGGTGAAGGCGGGGAACAGCACGTGGAAACTGATGACGAATCCGAACTGGATCCGGGACAACAACAACGCGTCCAAGGGACGCCTCCTGCCTGTGACCGGTGGGATACCGGACCACTTTAGGAGGATTTCGTTAAGCCGGGATGCGACCGGGTGACGCGCTGCTTCACTTTGTCGCAGGGAAGCTGGATGACAGGATGAACGGGCTACAGGGGCTTCAGCAGGGTCAAGGGCGGCTCCTTGGCGATTCGCCGGGCCCGGGGTACCAATGCAGTCAAGCAGGCCGCCATCACCAGCACGACAGCGCTCGATATCGAGAACCACAGTGAACCTGTGATGCCATCCTGTGGCGGCCCTATCCACTGCAACGACAACGCGCCGAGCAGGGCGCCCAGTGTGGTGAACAGTGAAACTTCGGACATGATTTCGGCAAAGATCACTGAGCCGCGAGCACCCAGTGTCCGTCGAACCCCAATGGAGTGCCGGCGCCGATCAAGCCAGGCGCCAACGACCCCGGAAACTCCGGCCATCAGCACACCGAGAACGATGGCCGTCATGACCGCGAGCACGGTCGTAGCGAAGCGATCAGCTTTGACGTAGGCGTCGCGATATCCCGCCAGCGTCTCGACACCGGTCGAATTCACGATCCGATAGGGCCGCTGCAGCGCATCGACAGTGCGATCAAGCGATGAACGATCAACGTCCGACTTCCACTTCGCCAGATAATAGCGACTGGCGCCCGTGGGAAGGCCAGGAAGCAGCGCCCACTGCGAGTCCCGCTCATTGCCTCCTGGTGCCGGTCCAGCAACAGACGCAAATACGCCCACGATGACCCGGCTGCTGCCGGGGCCGAAATACAGGTGGCGGCCAACAGCACTCTCCGTTCCGAACAGACGGGCAGCCAGCGCTTCACTGATCAGCACTACCGGAGCACCTTCAGCCATGTCGTCCTCTGTGGCATCCCGTCCCAGGACGATTCCCGCGCCCAGCATCGCCAGCAAGCCAGAGCTGGCAGTTGCCACGGGAATGCGATCACATCCAGCAACGTCTGTCGTACCCGCGTTCATCGAGTACGCCATGGCCGACTCGCTGGTGCACACGCCGTATCGATGGGCTCTTCCCCCGAACGGAACAGCGTCGCTCACAACCGTGTCCTGAACACCGGGCAGCCGGATCGCGGACAGGTCTGCCCGCAGCACTGCAGCATCAGCGCCTTCTTCGACATCCGAGACCCTGACCACACCAATCGATACTGCGTCCCGGATGCTGCGGGTGTTCAATCTGGCGAAGCTGTCCAGCACAGATTGCAGTGCGAACGCACATGCCAGGCTTGCAAGCGCAGCCTGCACTGCAAGCAGTGCGGCGCTTCCCAGATGTCGTCGAGTCTCCCTCATTGATTCGAACATTTCAGGCAGCCCCCTTCGCGAAGGCACTCGACAGTGAGCTGACCCTGCAGATTTCAAACGATGGGACAAATGAACAGAGCAACGTCGTGACGACTCCCAGACCAGCCGCCATCAGCATTGCTCCGGCATGCATCGCTGTTATCGCGCTGGGCAGAACGTCTCCCGCAGCAACCACCCGGATTCCCAGCGTATAGGTGACGACAGCGAGCGCACTGCTTGCGACGCCCGCCGCGATGGATTCCCACATGAGCTGGATGAACACGTCTCGGCGTCGCGCTCCCAGTGCACGTCGAATCGCGAGCTCCCGCCGACGGCGCCCCAGACTGAAGCTCAGCAGCGCCGCCGCGTTGACGATGCACACGCCGAGAAGGATCAGCGACAACCGAAGCTGCATCCTGGCCTGCTCCGGAACCAATCCCAGCCTGTCCAGCCAATCCATCAACGGCCAGAGTGCCACCTGCTGGGCGCCTGGCTCGATCCGAAGCCCCTTATCCTGCGCATAGGCGTTCAGATTCGCGCGGTAAGCGGCGACATCATCTGCGGTGGGCAGCCACGCCCACAATTGAAGCCAGGAAACATTGGCCCCTGCAGGATCCGTGTCCTGGTCACCACCCCAGATCGCCGTCCCGTCCACAACGGTCAGCTTGTCTGCGATTGCGGTTTCAAGCGGCAGGTAGATCTCGTCAGGCTCCACAAACGGTCTGCGTGTGAGGTCTCCCTGAAACATAGGCACCGGATGCCAATCCTCCGCGACACCCACCACGGTATAGGTGCGTCTGCCCAGTTCCAACCGATGACCAACGCAGTCCTGTGCACACTCGCGCTCTGCGAGCGCACGCGACAGAACCACGATTCGACTCGCAGCATGCCCCTCCTCGGCGGTCCATGCGCGCCCTTGAACAACGGCAATGCCGAGGACACTGAAGACTTCGGACGTGGCGAACCTGGCGCGCAATCTTGCACTGGGCTCTCCCGGCCGGGAGAGCGTCACCGCGCCCCCTGCCATTGCTGCCTGCTTCCACGTCCGGCCTTGGTTCAGAAGCACCTTCGCGTCTGGCCAGGTCAGTGACTGACCAGGATCCGGAGAGCCACTGCGCAGTGCATCTGGACGCGCGTCAAGGTAGGGGCGGAACAATGCCGAGCTCCGGCCTGGAGCGGGATCCGACGATGCCTGGAGAACAATGGAAAGCATCACGGTGGTGATCCCTACCCCCGCACCCAGCATGAGAGCGATTGCCAGATGAGTGCCGACTCGCTGCTTGAATCGGGCAAGCGAAAGCTGGACGTAGTAGAGCATCATCCAACTGCATCCGGCATTGGCTTACTCGCGCACCTGTCCATGTGATTCTCACTCCATGCCTTTGGAAGCTGATGGTTGAGAATCTCTGATTGTGAAACTGCGCCTCAAGTAGAGACCTGGGATTTGCAACTTTCCTCAGGAAACACACGCAGCTCGTAGGTCCTGGATAGAGCCATCGCCACCGACGACGAGACCGAGGTGACGGAATCTGACGCAGAAGACTAACTATCGATTTGCAGACAACGCCCGATGCTTGGCCATCTGATCAGGTGTTGGAGGAAAAAGCGTCCAGAATCAGGTGCAGGCGTCAGTGTTTTTCTAGACCCAGAAATACCACACAGCCGCCGCCACCAACGCCCCCAACAACACCACCTGCACCACCACATAACCCACGCCACTGTCGCGCGATTCAGCGGCAATGCGCTTCTGCAGCGCCTCGCTCACATCCGGCGTTTCTTCCTGCTGCGTCTGCTCACGCAACGCCTGCGCCAGCGCGCGTTCTTCCGCATCGCGAGGGTCGGTCGATGGGCTCACAGCAGTTCTCCGGCGGCGGCATGCCGCGTCAGTTCCTGCTTCAGGACCTGGCGCGCGCGGTGCAGGTGGCTCTTGATGGTACCGCGCGCCAGCCCCGTCACCTGTTCGATCTCGGCCAGATCGAAATCCTCCAGGTAATGCAGGCCGACGATCAGGCGCTGCGGTGCACTCAACCGTTCCAGCGCTGTGCCGAGCTGGCGCCCTGCCTGCAGGGTCTCGCTCAGTTCAGCCGGCCCCGGACCTTCATCGCCAACGCCCAGTTCCTCGGGCACTTCCACCGCCACCATCCATTGCGCCTCCAGCCGCCGCCGGCGCAGGTGCTGCAGCGCGGTGGTGTAGGCCACCCGGGATACCCAGGTGCGCAGCGAGGATTCAAAGCGGAACCGGTGCAGCTGGCGGAACACGGCCAGGAAGGTCTCCTGCAGCAGGTCGGCGACCTGGTCGCGGTCGCCGACCATGCGTCCGATCACATGCGCGCAGGTGCGCTGGTGGGTCTCGACCAGTTGCGAAAACGCCGCCTGCGAGCCGTCGATGATGGCCCGCACCAGGGCCTGGTCCGCATCCAGCGGTGCGGCGGGTGCCGCCATCGCCGCTGCTTCGTGGCGACGACGGCCCCGCAGTGCCGACAGTGCTTCGCCGAGCAGGCTCATCTGCGCGGCGCCCCCTGTGCCCGTGGCATGGGCCGGCTCAGCCCTTGCGTGCGGCAGGACGGGTGAAGTGCCAGGCCAGCAGCTGGCCCAGGCCAGCACTGCCGACCAGCGCGGCGGCGGCGCCGAAGGTCAGGTCACGGGCACCGATGGCTTCCAGCAGGGCCATGGCCAGGGCCAGGCAGACCAGGCTGATGCCCCAGCGCAGCGCGCCCTGGCGGCGGCGCTCTTCTTCCAGCACGGCCAGCGAGCGGATCACTTCCTCCGGCACGTGCGGGGCCACCAGCTTGCTGCGGGCGCGGGCATCGGCAATGGCGTGGATCGCGTAGGCGATGCAGATGAAGAGGGTGATCGGGATCAGTTCCTGCATGGTCGGGCTCCTGTTCGGTGGATGATGCGGGTTCAGAAGAATGGATGCGCAACCCCGGCCACCGGTTGCACCACTTTGCCAATCCCGCCGCCATGACCTGTGGCCCCTGCCCCGGGCCCTTGCGGCTGCTACGCTTGGCCGGTTTCCTCTTCTGGTGCCGTCCGCCCATGTCCCGAGTGCTGCCCCTGTCCCTCCTGCTGTCGGCCGTGCTGGCCGCACCGGCTGCGCATGCCGCGCCGACGCCGATCACCATCGAACAGGCCATGGCCGACCCGGACTGGATCGGTCCGCCGGTCGAGAAGGCCTGGTGGTCGTGGAACAGCCAGCAGGTGGAATACCAGCTCAAGCGCAGCGGCAGCCCGGTGCGCGATACCTTCCGCCAGCCGGTGGCGGGTGGCGTGGCCGCACAGGTGGCCGATGACCAGCGCGGCACCCTGGACGTGGCCGAGCCGGTCTACGACCGCAGCCGCAGCCGCAGCGCCTTCGTCCGCAATGGCGACGTGTTCGTGCGCGACCTGCGCAGCGGCGCGCTGACCCAGCTGACCCGCAGCAACGAGCGCGCGGGCAACGTGAACTTTGCTGCCGACAATGGCGTGATCTGGCGCGTTGGCCAGAACTGGTTCCACTGGACCGCCGCCAGCGGTGTGCAGCAGGTGGCCAGCCTGAAGGCCGAGAAGGATCCGCGCACGCCGCCGAAGGCCGACGTGCTGCGCGACCAGCAGCTGCGCACGCTGGAAACCCTGCGCCGCGACCGCGACCAGCGCGAAGCACTGAAGGACCAGGACCAGCGCTGGCGCCAGGCCGACCCGACCCGCGCACCGGGCCCGGTGTACCTGGGCACCGACGTGGAGATCGCCGACAGCGTGCTGTCGCCGGACCTGACCCACCTGATCGTGGTGACCAAGCCGAAGGACTTCGACGACGGCCGTGGCGGCAAGATGCCGCTGTACGTGACCGAGTCGGGGTACGAGGAAACCGAAGACACCCGCACCCGCGTCGGCCGCAACGGCTTCGAACCGCACACCCTGTGGTATGTGGACGTGCGCACCGGCAAGGCCGAGAAGGTCTCGCTGTCCAGCCTGCCTGGCATCAGCACCGATCCGCTGGCCGAGCTGCGCCGCAAGGCCGGCAAGGACGCGCTGAAGGGCGAGCGCAGCCTGCAGGTGATGAGCGACTTCATGGGCGGTGGCATCCGCTGGAGCCCCGATGGCCAGCAGGCCGCGGTGATGCTGCGTGCCAACGACAACAAGGACCGCTGGATCATCAGCGTCAACGCTGCCGATGGCCGCGTGCAGAACCGCCATCGCCTGACCGACAACGGCTGGATCAACTGGGGCTTCAATGATTTCGGCTGGATGGCCGATGGCCGCACGTTGTGGCTGTTGTCGGAGGAATCGGGCTTCTCGCACCTGTACACCCAGGCCGGCACCGCCAAGCCGCAGGCGCTGACCAGCGGCAAGTGGGAAACCTCGGCACCGGTGCCGTCGGCCGATGGCAAGGGCTTCTACTTCCTGTGCAACCAGCAGGCACCGCATGACTACGAAGTCTGCGCGGTCGACACCGGCAGCCGCCAGGTGCGCGAGCTGACCAGCCTCAACGGCGTGGAAGACTTCTCGTTGTCGCCGGACGGCCAGCAGCTGCTGGTGCGCTACTCCGGCGCCTACCTGCCGCCGCAGCTGGCCGTGCTGCCAAGCACCGGTGGCCAGGCCCGCGTGCGGACCGACACCCGCACCGCCGACTACAAGGCGCGCCAGTGGATCCAGCCGAAGCTGGTGGCAGTGCCGTCCAAGCATGGCGCCGGCGTGGTATGGGCCAAGTACTACGAACCGGAAAACAAGGAACCGGGGAAGAAGTACCCGATCGTGATGTTCGTGCACGGCGCCGGCTACCTGCAGAACGTGCACCAGCGCTACCCGGCCTACTTCCGCGAGCAGATGTTCCACAACCTGCTGGTGCAGAAGGGCTACATCGTGCTGGACATGGATTACCGCGGCAGCGAGGGCTACGGCCGCGACTGGCGTACGGCGATCTACCGCAACATGGGCCACCCGGAACTGGAAGATTACAAGGATGGCCTGGACTGGCTGGTCGACACCCAGCAGGGTGACCGTGACCATGCCGGCATCTACGGCGGTTCCTACGGCGGCTTCATGACCTTCATGGCGCTGTTCCGCTCGCCGGGCACGTTCAAGGCCGGCGCCGCGCTGCGCCCGGTGGTCGACTGGCACCAGTACAACCACGGCTACACCAGCAACATCCTCAACACCCCGGACATCGATCCGGAGGCGTACCGCGTGTCCTCGCCGATCGAGTACGCGCAGAACCTGCAGGACAACCTGCTGATTGCCCACGGCATGATGGATGACAACGTGTTCTTCCAGGACTCGGTGAACCTGACCCAGCGCCTGATCGAACTGCACAAGGACAACTGGTCGATCGCTCCGTACCCGCTGGAGCGCCACGGCTACGTCCGCGCCGATTCCTGGCTGGACCAGTACAAGCGCATCCTCAAGCTGTTCGAGCAGAACCTGAAGTGAGCAACGCCGCGGCCACGATCCACATCGTGGCCGCGGTCATCCTGGATGACCGCGGCCGGGCGCTGGTGGTGCGCAAGCACGGCGCTGACCGTTTCATCCAGCCGGGCGGCAAACCCGAAGCCGGCGAAGCACCGCTGCAGGCGCTGGCCCGCGAGCTGGACGAGGAACTCGGCGTGCAGCTGTGCACCGATGCCTCCATCGCGCTGGGCACGTTCCAGGACTGGGCGGTGAACGAGCCTGGCCACCGCGTGCAGGCCCAGGCCTGGTGGGTGCAGGTGGACGGCATGCCACAGGCACGCGCGGAGATCGCCGAACTGGCCTGGGTGCCGCTGCAGCCACCGCACGGCCTGCCCTTGGCACCGCTGAGCGAACACCATATCCTGCCGGCCGTCGCCACCCGGGTGACGGCCCGCTGAGCGCGCGGGCACCGATTGCAAGGACACCGGATGTCAATGTCGATCCCGCCGATTCCTTCGCTGGTCCAACCGACCTATCACGCTTGGGTGCGCCCGATCGCACACGCCTCGTTCTGGCTGTCACTGCTGCTCACGGTCTACTTCGTGATGCAGGGACTGCTGCTGTGGCCGCTGCACAACCTTCCGATCTGGCACCTGGTTGAGAGGGAAGTACAACTCCAGCACCTGCACAGCCTGATCTGGCTTCTGGCGCATCCGGTGGCCGCGTCGATGATCGTCGCACTGCTGTGCCTTGCCTCGACGCTGGCCAGCTGGGGACTGCTACGCGAGCGCAGCTGGGGCCTGTGGAGCTTTGTGGCGATCCTGCTGATGAGTGCATTGACCAACTTTGCGATCGCCGGGTGGCTGGACGTGTTCATGCGCGACGTCATCCCGTTTCTCTCCGACGACGCCGTCCTGCAACAGGAACTCCATCTGAAACGCTGGTTGATCACGCTGACCATGGTGGCCATGTCGTTCGTACTCCTCGGCCTGCAGGGTTGGCTGGCCTGGCGCCTGCTGCGACCAGACATCCGCTCGCGCTTCCACTGAGCCACACCCCTTTTCCCGCACGACAAGGACCGTCGCATGCGCTTGCTGACCCTTCTCACCGCGCTGCTGCTGTTCGCCGCGCTGCCTGCCGCCGCCGATGCGCTGCGCTGTGGCGAATACCGCAGCACCGACGGTGGCATGGCGCTGATATTCACATCACCCAGCACCGGCTACCGCCACGACGACGGCAGCGAGCCGGAGCCGCTGTGGGTCGATCGCAGTGCGGCGCAGGCCCGCCTGGTCATGCTCGACGATGGCGTGGCGCTGCCGGTCCGGATCAGTGCCGATGGGCAGCGCATCGAGCACGACGGGGTGGTGCTCTACACCCTGCGCCAGTCCCGCACCTGCGCCAGTGAGCCCAGCGCGATGGACGGCAGCTGCCGCGTCGCCGGCAGCCACTGCGTTGCACGGCTGCCCACGGCCTCACCCGGCCAGGCCCAGCGTGCGTGCAGCGAAGGCGTTGGCGCGGGCTGCTCGGCGCTGCTGCGCCAGCTTCGCGATGGAACACCTGTAGTCGGCAGCGATGACACCAGCCCCGCGCGCTTCGAACGCCCGCCCATCTGCCGCGAACACACGCCCGGCCATGACCCGCAGGCCTGCGAGACGCTGACCGGCGATGCGCTGGCCGCCGCCATACAGAAGGTCGGTGAACGCCTGCAACAGGAAGACGAAGACATGCCGGATTCACCGCTTCCGGCCGCTGCACGCGATCGCCTGCAGCAGTTGTGCCTGCAGCACCGCAGTGGGCGCTTCTGCGTCGAAGTAGCCGCACAGCAACTGATCGCGCTGGAGCCCGCATTGGCGGTGCAGGCGCTGCAGGTAGTCTGCGATGCCGGCCGCACCAGCGCCTGCGAACGCATTGCACCGCTGCGCGGTCCCGGCGCCGACCTGCGCCTCGTCCCGGCCCAGCAGGTGCCCTGCGGCCGCTATCAGGCCGATGGAGGCGTGATCGACAGGCTCGACTTCGGCGATGGCACCCGGGCCCGCCTGCAGAACGGCGCCATCCACCTGCAGCAGAACGGCGAAACCCTTGTGCTGCGCCAGCTCGGCAACGGCGACCTGCTCGGCATGGACAACCAGACGGCCTACCAGCGTTACCGGCCACTGCCCGGCACGGCACAATGCACGCCCCCGCGCGAGGGCCAGGGTTCGCCGTAGCGCCAGGAGCTTCCCGTTCGATCGTCAAGGAGACGACATGCATTCACCCGCACCGCGCCGCCGCTGGCTGGCCTGGGCCCTGCTGCTGGCCGCGCCGATGGCCGCCGCACAGTCACCACAATGCGGCCTGTTCAAGGCCGACGAAGGCAGCGGCACGCTGCGCATCAGCTCACCGAACCGCGGCGAGCAGAAGCACTTCGGCAGTGCGCCGTCTCCGGTCGCGTTCCAGCAGATCGACGGAAAGCTGCAGCTGGTGAACCTGGAGTACGGCCTGCCCAGCGCGCTGCAGGTGCGCGATCGTGGCCGCACGGTCGAGGTGGATGGCACGGTCTACCTCCTGCAGGCGCCCGCACAGTGCGCCGCAGCCGCCACGCCGGCTGCAGGCAGCTGCCTGGCTGATGCGGCGGCGTGCCTGGACAACCGTCGCGAAGCGACCCCGGCCGCGCTGGAAGCAGGGTGCCGGGAAGGCGTGCCCGGCATGTGCCTGCAACTGGCCGATCGTTGGCACGAGGAGGCCAAACCCACGGTCGAGGCCGATCCCGCCCTGGCAAAGGCAGCGCTCGACGCCGCCCTGTCCGGCATCAAACTACCCGCCGCCTGTGACAACGGTGGCTTCGAACAGGGAACCCC
This sequence comes from Stenotrophomonas sp. SMYL8, assembly GCF_036320065.1. NCBI lineage: Bacteria > Pseudomonadati > Pseudomonadota > Gammaproteobacteria > Lysobacterales > Lysobacteraceae > Stenotrophomonas > Stenotrophomonas sp. SMYL8. Next base: position 18,255 of record NZ_JAWIRR010000021.1, on the reverse strand, counting down.
GGCGTGTGCCGCCGCACTCGAGGCCGACCCGGCAGTGCAGGAGCAGCTGGTCAAGGCCGCGATGACGGCCGCCATGACCGAAGCCATGGTGACGATGACGGCACCGACCGTGCCGGTGATCATTCCAGCTGAGCGGCGGCAACAGTTGTTGCGGTTGTGCCGCGAGGTACCGCACGGCGGCTTCTGCACCCGCGTGGCTGAGCTGTCCTGGGACGCGGGAGATCCCCAGCAGGCGGTGCAGGCCCTGGCTGCGGCCTGCACCCCCGGCAATGACACCGCCACCTGCGAGCGCCTGCCGGCGTTGCAGGCGGTGGGCGCATCGTTGCAGCCGCAACCGGCAACGGTCCTGCCCTGCGGCAATTACCGGTCCGACGGCGGCCTGATGGACACGCTGGACTTCGGCGATGCCGGCCTGGTCGGTGTGGGCTGGAGCAGCCATCTTCGCGCACGCGTCGAAGCGGGCGACATCCGCATCCACCACGACCGGGACGGCGACTTCGTGCTGCGCCCGCTGCCCGGCGGCCAGTTGCTGGGCCTGGATAACTGGACCCGCTTCCAGGTGTTCGTCCCCACCGGCGAGAGCCCGACCCGGTGCAGTGCACCGAAGCAGTTCAAGGTGCTGCCACTGCCGCAGGATTGCCCGCTGGCGCTGGTCAACGAGGGCGGTGCCGAAGCCTGCTGCGCGCAGGGCAAGCTGCAGGGCTGCAACATTCTCGGCAACCGCCTTGCGCTGTCCGGCGACTGGCTGCAGGCTGCCGGGCACTACACCACGGTCTGCCGCGCCGGCGTGCGCGAAGGGTGCGAGAACCTGGTGACCGCGCAGGGCAACGGCGCGGAACTGGACGCACGGGCAACCCTGGAGCAGCTGTGCAAGGCCGACCGCAGCGGCCTGCATGTGGCCTGCGACGTGCTCGGCACCCAGAACTGGGAGCTGATCACGCTGGGTGGTGCTCTGCAGAAGGCGGTTGACGAGGCGGCCGTGGACGACGCTCCGGCGCCGCGCAACTCCAACCGCAAGCGCTGAGCCGGCCAGGGCCTGCCCGCAGCTTCGAGCGGGCCCTGCGGTAAAGTACGCGCCATGAACGAATTCGAGCGCGTGCGCGCCTATCTCACCGACCTGCAGGACCGCATCTGTGCGGCGATCGAGGCCGTCGATGGCCAGGCCCGCTTCCAGGAAGACCTGTGGCAGCGTGCCGAGGGCGGTGGCGGGCGTACCCGCGTGCTGCGCGACGGTGCGGTGTTCGAGCAGGCCGGCATCGGCTTCTCCGACGTGGCCGGCAGCCGCCTGCCGCCATCGGCCTCGGCCAACCGTCCGGAACTGGCTGGCGCCTCCTGGCGTGCCACTGGCGTGTCGCTGGTGTTCCACCCGCTCAACCCCTACGTGCCGACCACGCATGCCAACGTGCGCTTCTTCCAGGCGCAGCGCGACGGCGAAGTGGTGGCCAGCTGGTTCGGCGGTGGCTTCGACCTGACCCCGTTCTATCCGTTCGACGAGGACGTGCAGCACTGGCACCGGGTCGCGCGCGACCTGTGCGCCCCGTTCGGCGAAGAACGCTATGCCGCGCACAAGCGCTGGTGCGACGAGTACTTCTTCCTGCGCCACCGCAATGAAACGCGCGGCGTCGGCGGCCTGTTCTTCGACGACCTGCACGGCGACTTCGAGCGCGATTTCGACTATCTGCGCGCGGTCGGCGATGGCTTCCTTGATGCCTACCTGCCGATCGTGCAGCAGCGCAAGGACACCGCCTACGGCGAGCGCGAGCGCGAGTTCCAGCTGTACCGACGCGGCCGCTATGTGGAATTCAACCTGGTCTACGACCGCGGCACGCTGTTTGGCCTGCAGAGTGGTGGCCGCAGCGAAAGCATCCTGATGAGCCTGCCGCCGCGGGTGCGCTGGGAGTACGGCTTCACCCCGGAAGCGGGTAGCGCCGAGGCACGCCTGGCCGATTACCTGGTGCCGCGCGACTGGCTCTGATGGATGTCGTCGCGCTGGGCAAGGGCCTGGTGGGCACGCGTAGGCGGTGAAGGGCGGCCGAGCCTGGGCCCGGCGCTACAAGATCAGCTGTGCTTCCGCGCGATGATCGTGATGTGCCCGGTCGTCTCCAGCAGCGCGACCTGCACGTCTTCGATCCTCAGCCCGCCCTGCTGGCGCAGCGCGGCGTCGAAATCGGCCGGGCTGATCAGTTCGCGGCGGAGAACACCCTCCAGCAGCCGGCCATCACGCGCGATCACGGTGGGCTCTCCTTCGATCATCCGCTCCATGCGGCGATTCCGGGTGGTCAGCCAGCCCACCCCGTAATTCAGCACGATCAGGGTGGCCGCCAGCAGCAGGCCTCCGCCCAGCGAGGTGTCCGTGCCCAGCAGCGCGTTCTGTACCGCGTTGCCCAGCAACACGATCAGCAGCACGTCGAAGGGCGTGATCTGTCCCAGAGCCCGCTTGCCACCGAGCCGGACCATGCCGAGCACCACGACATACACCACCACCGCGCGCAGGATGAACTCCCACCACGGCATGGCCAGTGCGAACAGGTCGGGCATTGTCTTCCCCTGCGGAGCGGTGGCCCAGCGTGGCGCAGGCCATGGCGTCTGGCAACGGCACAAATAAAAAGCCCCGCTGACCAGGGGGAGGTCAACGGGGCCGGGGAACGGGCACTTGGGGAGGAGTCCCCGTTCCGAGATCTGCTCCAGGGGATGGGAGAGATCCACAACAGGCGTTGCGCCTGTTGAGAGTTATAGAAGCACTCCGAACACTAACGGTTCGTGAAGGGGCCCAATTTAATGAACCTCCATCAGGGCAACATTCATGATTGAGTCAGAAACCTCTGACGAATGAACGAATTCACGTCGTTTTCGGCCTGAAACACCCTCAGTGTGCTTCGTCCCAGTTGTTGCCGATGCCGGTATCGACCACCAGCGGCACCCGCAGTTTGGCCGCTTGCGACATGCGCTCGACCACCTGCAAACGCAACTCCTCGACGAAACTGCTTTCGGTTTCGAACACCAGTTCATCGTGCACCTGCAGGATCATCCGTGCCGGCGCGCCGCTGTCACGCAGCCACTGGTCCACGTCCACCATCGCACGCTTGATGATGTCGGCGGCGGTGCCCTGCATCGGCGCGTTGATCGCGGCGCGCTCGGCACCGGCGCGCAGGCCCTGGTTACGTGCATGAATGTCGTTCAGGTACAGGCGGCGGCCGAACAGGGTTTCCACATAGCCCTGGTCGCGGGCCTGCTGGCGCATCCGCTCCATGAAATCACGCACGCCCGGGTAGCGGCTGAAGTACAGCGCCACGTAGTCCTGCGCCTGGCCACGGTCGATGCCCAGGTTGCGCGCCAGGCCGAAGGCGCTCATGCCGTACATCAGGCCGAAGTTGATGGCCTTGGCCGCGCGGCGCTCGTTCGGGGTCACTTCCTCCAGCGTGCGCCCGAACACCTCGGCGGCAGTGGCGCGGTGCACGTCGGCGCCCTGCTCGAAGGCACGCACCAGGCCCGGGTCCTCGGACAGGTGGGCCATGATCCGCAGCTCGATCTGCGAATAGTCGGCCGCCAGCAGCTGGAAGCCCTCCGGGGCGATGAACGCACGGCGGATGCGGCGGCCATCCTCGGTGCGGATCGGGATGTTCTGCAGGTTCGGGTCTGACGAGGACAGGCGGCCGGTGGCGGCACCGGACTGGTGGTAGCTGGTATGCACCCGGCCGGTGTCCGGGTTGACCATCTCCGGCAGCTTGTCGGTGTAGGTGCTGCGCAGCTTGGCCAGGCCCCGGTAGTCCAGGATCACTCGCGGCAGCTCGTGCTGGTCGGCGATCGCCTCCAGCGCCTCTTCATTGGTGCTGGGCTGACCCTTCGGGGTCTTCACCACCGCCGGCAGCTTCAGCTCATCGAACAGCACCGCCTGCAGCTGCTTGGGCGAATCCAGGTTGAAGCTGCGGCCGGCCAGCTCGGTGGCCTTCTGCTGCGCGGCCAGCATGCGCGAGGACAGGTCCTGGCTCTGCCGGCGCAGTTCGTCGGTGTCGATCCGCACGCCATTGGCTTCGATGCGGGTCAGCACCGGCACCAGCGGCATCTCGATGTCGCGGTACACGCTGTCCAGCGCCGGCTCGGCCAGCAGCTGCGGCTGCAGCGCGTGGTGCAGGCGCAGGGTGACGTCGGCGTCCTCGGCCGCATAGCGGCTGGCTTCGTCGATGCCCACCTGCGAGAACGGAATCTGCTTGGCGCCCTTGCCGGCCACGTCCTCGAACTTGATGGTGTTGTAGCCCAGGTAACGCAGGGCCAGTGAATCCATGTCGTGGCGGGTGGCGGTGGAATTGAGCACGAAGCTCTCGAGCATGGTGTCGTCGTGGTAGCCCTGCACCTCCACGCCGTGGCGGCGCAGCACATGCAGGTCGTACTTGCCATGCTGGCCCAGCTTCTTCTTCGCCGGGTCCTGCAGCACCGGGCGCAGTGCGTCCAGCACCTGCTGCATCGGCAGCTGCGCCGGCGCGCCCGGGTAATCGTGGCCGACCGGAATATAGGCGGCCTTGCCCGGCTCGACCGCCAGGCTGATGCCCACCAGGCGCGCACGCATCGCGTCCAGCGCATCGGTTTCGGTATCGAAGCTGATCAGCTCGGCCTGCTGCAGGCGCTCGACCCAGGCCTGCAGCTGCTCGGCGGTCAACACGGTCTCGTATTCACCCGGTGCGGCCAACGCCGGATCCAGCGTGCCAGCGGCTGGCGCCTCAGCGCTGCCACGCGCGAAGCCGGCCGCAGTGCCGCGCAGGCTCGGGGTCGCCTCGCTGGCGGCCACCGGTGCCGGCACCGGCGCACCCAGCTCCTTCAGCGCCTGGGTGAAGCCGTAGCGCGCATACAGCTCGGTCAGCTCCGGCACGTCCTGCTCGCGCAGGGCCAGCGTGGTCGGGCTGACGTCCAGCTCTACGTCGGTGCGGATGGTCACCAGCTCGCGGTTCAGCGGCAGGCGCTCCAGCGCGGCGCGCAGGTTCTCGCCGATCTTGCCCTTCATGGTTGGCGCGGCGGCCATCACCCCGTCCAGGTGCTGGTACTCGGCCAGCCACTTGGCGGCGGTCTTCGGCCCGCATTTCTCCACGCCCGGCACGTTGTCGACGGTGTCGCCCATCAGCGCCAGCAGGTCGATGATCTGGTCGGCGCGCACGCCGAACTTCTCCATCACTGCGGCATCGGAATCCATGCGGCTGCCGGTCATGGTGTTGACCAGCTCGATGCCCGGGCGCACCAGCTGGGCAAAGTCCTTGTCGCCGGTGGAGATGGTCACCTTCAGTTCCTGTGCCACGCCCTGCAGGGCCAGCGTGCCGATCACATCGTCGGCTTCCACGCCGGGAATGCGCAGGATGCTGATGCCCAGCGCTTCGACGATGCGGCACATCGGCTCGACCTGGCTGCGCAGCTCATCGGGCATCGGCGGGCGGTTGGCCTTGTACTGGTCATACAGGTCATCGCGGAAGGTCTTGCCCGGCGCATCGACCACGAACGCCACGTAGGCCGGGCGCTCCTTCAGTGTCGAGCGCAGCATGTTGACCACGCCGAACAGCGCGCCGGTGGGTTCGCCCTGTGCATTGGACAGGGGCGGCAGCGCGTGGAACGCGCGGTACAGGTAACTGGACCCGTCGATCAGGACTAATCTGCTCATGGGTCGATTCTACGCGCCCGTGCCTGCACTGCGACGACACGGCACAGCCGCGGCGATGGGGCATAATCAAGGCTCTTTCCAGGCAAAGGCCCCCGCCGATGAAGACCCTGATGCTGGCTTCCCTGCTCCTGCTCGCTGGCTGCGCCAGCATGGGTGGCGCGGGCGCTCCCCCGGTGGACGTCAAGGGCGCGGATGTGTCCAAGCGCACCATGGACAACGGCGATGTCATCGAGGAATACCGCGTGTCCGGCCAGCTGCGCATGGTCAAGGTGACCCCGTCGCGCGGTGCCCCGTTCTACATGTACGACAAGAACGGCGATGGCCGTTTCGACAACGACAAGGACGGCGTGTCGCCGGTGTACTGGAAGCTGTACAGCTGGTGATGTGACCGGGGTCGGATCCCTGCGATTCAGTAGATCCACGCCATGCGTGGATGGGCCCCTGCCGGCCCCACAAAAGATGACGCCGGCGCGCATCCTGCGGCCGGCGTCGGGTCCCCTCCCCGGGAACGCTTGTATCAGCGGATGACCAGCACCGGCAGCGTGCTGCGTGCCAGCACTTCGGCGGTCTGGCTGCCCAGCAGCACACGGGTCACGCCACGGCGGCCATGCGAGGTCATCACGATCAGGTCGCTGTTGCGCTCGCCGGCGGTCTCGATGATGCCGTCAGCCGCATAGCGGTCCAGCACGTGCACCGGGTTGGCGGTAATGCCCTGCTCGGCGGCCTTGGCCAGCGCCGGCTGCAGCACCTTCTGCGCACCTTCCTCGCGGTCGGCCTTGTATTCAGGGCTGTTCATGTAACCCACGCTCCAGCCCATGGCGTCGTACATGCCGACGGCCCACGGCTCGGAGACAGTCACGATATCGACCTCGGCGTTGAGGTCCTTGGCCAGCTCCAGGCCCTTGGCCAGGCCCTTGTCGGCCAGCTCGGATCCGTCGGTGGCAATCAGGATGCGCTTGTACATGGTGAGGCTCCGTAGCGATCTGCCAGATGGGAACGACACCATTGCACACCGGATGTGCAGGCCGTGCCTTGAGCAGAATCAATCCGGCGCCGCGCATTGGCGTGTGCGCACCGCCCGCTTGCGTACCCGGACACTGCAGCGCAAGCTGGGTGGGCGGCGGCACCGCCGCCTTGGGAGAACCCGCATGCAGGACAGCAAGCCGACATCACGAAGCCCCCTCAGGATCATCCTGTGGAGCCTCATCGCCGCCTTCGTGCTGTTCTGCGGCGGCTACTACCTGGGCAAGGATCTGGCCCAGCGCGACAGCGCCAGGCAGTCAGCCGGCCGATAGCCTGCTGCCGTAGAGTCGAGGGGGGGGGGGGGGGGGTGGGGCCACAAACAACGCGGGGCCACCCCCCGCCTCCACGTGCCCCCCCTG
>NZ_JAWIRR010000021.1:0-11222 GCF_036320065.1 Stenotrophomonas sp. SMYL8 | reverse complement strand
GCTGCCGTAGAGTCGAGCTTGCTCGACTGCTTCTGCTCACAAAAGGCAGTCGAGCAAGCTCGACTCTACAGTCGCCCCATCTTCAGGCGATCTGCACCACGCGTGCGTTCTGGCACAGCGGATAGCTGGCCACGAATTCGGCAATCGCATCACGCATCGCTTCGAACGATTCGCCGTACATGTACAACGCGGTCTCGGTCGGGCCCTGCCACCAGCTGCAGATCTCGCCCAGGCCGTCGATGCGCTCGGACAGCTGCTCGAACACGTGGTTGGAATCGCACTGTTCGTAGACGTCGTCTGGCAGGTTCAGGCCATCCAGGTAGATGCCCAGGCCTTCGGTCACGCCGAAGCTGCGGTCGGCCTCGCCCGCACCCTGCAGCTGCGAACCCTTCGGCGCACCCAGCTGCTCCAGCAGGTCAATCAGCTTCGGCACGCCGGCCGCATCGACCAGTGCCACTTCGATATCGCCGTACTCGACCTCGCCGAGGTCGGACATCGCGGTGCCGCCGCCGGTCAGCTCGCCCAGCTGGGCCGCCTGCAGCAGCGCATCGAGCGGATCCTCGAACAGCTCGTGGCGGTGCTCGGGCTGCAGCCGGGCATTCAACTTCACGGTGACGTGCAGCGTGGGTTCGGTCATGGGGGCGTTCCTGGAAGATGTCAGGCCCCATTGTAGAGTCGAAGGTAGCGGCAGGAGCCGCTGCCAACGTCGCTTGCGACGGCCCGAAGGGTGCCGGTCAGGACGACCGGCATAGCTTGCTCGACTGCTTCTAGCGCGGCACAAGGCAGTCGAGCAAGCTCGACTCTACGGGGTTCGATGCGATCAGCGCAGGAACTGCGCCACCTTGCGCCTCAGCAGCTCGACCAGCACCGGGTCCATGTACTCGTAGTCGTCCGGGATATCCAGGCAGATCACCCGCTTGCCGCCCAGCCATGCCTTGTAGCGGCTGGACAGGCGGTTGCGGTGCGCCTTCTCCATCACGAACACCAGGTCCGCCCACTGCAGCAGCTCCGGGCTGAGCACTTCGTCGGCGTCGGCCAGCAACCCGGCTGAGGCGGTCTCGATGCCCGGCCAATCGGCAAATACCTGCTCGGCGGTGGGGCTGCGCAGACGGTTCTGACTGCAGAGGAAGAGCACGTTGCGGGTCATGCCCGCAGCCTAATCGGCGGCGGATCCCTTTTCCATCGCAGACCGTGGGCTGTTGTAGCGCCGAGCCCATGCTCGGCTGGATTTTCCCGCGACGGGGCCAGAGCCCTCCCTGCGGGAGGGATCCGCCCCCTCGACGGTGATCAGATCACCGTCAGGTTGGCATACGCCATCACCAGCCACTTGCTGCCGGCGTCGGCGAACTCGACCTGCACGCGGGCGTGGGCGCCGTTGCCTTCGTAGTCGGTCACCATGCCTTCGCCGAACTTCGGATGGGTGACCAGTGCGCCGAGCTTGATCGGCGGCGCCTCGATCGAGGCATGGCCCATCACCCGGCTGGCGCCCATCGAGGCCGGCCGCGAGACCTGCACCTTCGGGCGCACTTCGTGCAGCAGCTCGCGCGGGATCTCGCGCAGGAAGCGCGACGGCAGGCTGTAGTTGTCCTGGCCGTGGATGCGGCGCGATTCGGCGTAGCTCAGCACCAGTTTCTGGCGCGCGCGGGTGATGCCCACGTAGGCCAGGCGGCGCTCTTCTTCCAGCCGCCCGCTTTCCTCCAGCGAGCGTGCGCTAGGGAACAGGCCTTCTTCCAGGCCGGCCAGGAACACCAGCGGGAACTCCAGGCCCTTGGCCGAGTGCAGGGTCATCAGCTGCACGCCCTCTTCGCCCGCCTGCGCCTGGCCCTCGCCGGCCTCCAGCGCGGCGTAGGCCAGGAACGCGACCAGCTCGTCCATGTCCTCGCCCACTTCCTCGATGTCGTCGGCGCGGCGCACGAAGCGCGAGGCCACCGAGACCAGCTCGTCGAGGTTGTCGGTGCGCGATTCCGAGTCCAGCGCGTTGCGGCTTTCCTTGCTCCAGTGCTCGCGCAGCTGCGAGCGGGCCAGCACGTGGTCCACGCGCTCGGCCAGGGTCATGTGCAGGGTCTGCGCCTGCAGCTCGTTGACCAGCACCAGGAAGCCGGCCAGCGCATTGCGCGCACGTGCGGCCAGCGCGCTGCCTTGGGTGACCAGCATGGTCGCTTCCCACAGCGAAATACCCTGCGCGCGCGCCTCGCGGCGCACTTCGTCCAGCGTGCGGTCGCCGATGCCACGCGTCGGCGTGTTGACCGCGCGCTCGAACGCCGCGTCATCGTTGCGGTTGGACAGCAGGCGCAGGTAGGCCAGCGCGTCCTTGATTTCGGCACGCTCGAAGAAGCGCATGCCGCCGTACACGCGGTACGGCACCTGTTCGCTCAGCAGCGCTTCTTCCAGTGCGCGCGACTGCGCGTTGCTGCGGTAGAGCACGGCCACTTCGGTATAGCTGCCACCGTCTCGCACCCACTGGCGCGCGCGCTCGACGATGTAGCGCGCCTCGTCCATCTCGTTGTACGCCGCGTACAAGTCGATCGGCTCGCCGTCGCCGCTGTCGGTCCACAGCTGCTTGCCGATGCGGTCGGGGTTGTGCGCGATCACCGCATTGGCGGCGCCGAGGATGTTGGCGGTGGAGCGGTAGTTCTGTTCCAGGCGGATGGTCTGCGCGCCCGGGAAGTCGCGCAGGAAGCCCTGCACGTTCTCGACCTTGGCACCGCGCCAGCCGTAGATGGCCTGGTCATCGTCGCCGACCACGAACACGTGGCCGGAATCGCCGGCCAGCACGCGCACGAAGGCGTACTGGATGGCATTGGTGTCCTGGAACTCGTCCACCAGGATTTCGCGGAAGCGGGCGCGGTAGTGCGCCAGCAGGGCCGGGTTGTCGCGCAGCAGTTCGTGCGCGCGCAGCAGCAGCTCGGCGAAGTCGACCAGGCCGGCGCGGTCGCAGCGTGCCTGGTACTCGATGTAGGCCTGGCGCATGGTTTCCAGCCAGGCGTCGTGCGGCTCGGGCTGGATGTGCTGCGGGCGGCGACCCTCGTCCTTCTGCGCGTTGATCCACCACGCGATCTGCTTGGCCGGGTACTTGCCGTCGTCCAGTTCCAGCGCCTGCACCACCCGCTTGACCAGCCGCAGCTGGTCGTCCGAATCCATCACCTGGAAGCCTTCCGGCAGCTTCGCATCCTGCCAGTGCAGGCGCAGCAGGCGGTTGGCCAGGCCGTGGAAGGTGCCGATCCACATGCCACGGCTGCCATTGGGCAGCTGTGCGTCGATGCGGTGGCGCATTTCGCCGGCCGCCTTGTTGGTGAAGGTCACCGCGAAAATGCCGTGGGTCGGCACGCCATCGACTTCATGCAGCCAGGCGATGCGGTGGGTGAGTACGCGGGTCTTGCCGGAACCGGCACCGGCCAGCACCAGGTGGTGGCCGGGGGGAGCGGAGACGGCTTCGCGCTGGGCCGGGTTCAGGCCATCAAGCAGGTGGGAGACATCCATGCCCCCATTTTACGGCATCGCCGTCGCGGCTCCTGCGACCACCTGGGTTGCCAGTGCCTGCGCCTGCTGACGCAGTTCAGGCACCGCCAGGCTTTCCCACAGGCTGCCGATGCGCAGGCTGCCGAGCACGCCCAGCCGTGCCTGCGGCTGGCCACCGGCGGCACACAGGCGATCGCCCGGGACCGTGCTGTCCAGGCCCAGCCCGTGCGGGCCGGGGCGCGCCAGCCCATCGGCCTGCAGCTGCTGCAGCAACGGATTGCGCAGCGCGCTGGCGCGGGTCTCCACGCCGGTGGCGTTGATCATCCCGCTGATCGTCCACTGCTGTTCATTGCCAGACGGAGCGCGGCCAGACAACCGCAGGGCATCGCCTTCGCGCCAGACGCGCTGCAGGCGCGACCGATGGATTCGCAGTTGGCCGCTGCCCTGCAGGGACTGCAGCTGCGCGTCGACCTCTTCGGCGATGCGATGGCGATGCACGTCCCAATAGCGCACCACATGGCGCAGGAAGCGGCGCTGGTCGGCCTCATCGAGGCTGCACCACAGCGCCTGCCCGTGCGGGCGGATGCGGTCCATCACGCCCTGCCACGGCAGGCCGTCGGCCTGCGCCTGGCGCGCGAACCCGCGCAATGCGTGCAGGCGCTGGTGCAGGTTCATCGGCAGCAACGTGGCCGGGTCGAACGTGGGCAGGCCGCCATGCGCATGCGGCAACGGCAGCAGGCCATGGCGCGAGATCACGTGCAGCGGGCCGGTGTGGCCGGCGGCGACCAATGCCAGCACGGTGTCGGCCATGCTCAGGCCGGAGCCGACAATGGCCACGGCCTGTTCGCCGGCCAGGGTGCGTACGCCGTCGTAGTCCCAGGCCTCGATCACATCGTCGGCAGACAGCGCATCGGCGCCGGCCACCGGCAGCGGGCGCATGCTGTTGCCGGTGGCGAGCACCGCCTGCGCGGCGTGCAGCGTGTGGCCGTCGCCGAGTGTCAGCTGGTAGCCGTGGTCATCCGGTTGCAGGCCCAGTACCGGCTGCGCGATCACCTGCAGCTGCGCGGGGCTGGCTGCGGCAGCTTCCTGCAGCCGCTGCTGCAGGTAGGCGGCAAAGAAGTGGCGGCACACATAGCGCTCGCCCAGCACCTCGCGCGCCTCGCCCGGGTAGGCGTTGGCGGCCATCAGGTAGTCGAGGAAATCGCCGGGCTGGTCGGCAAACGCACTCATCTTCGCCGCCGGCACGTTCAGCAGATGCTCCGGCCACGGCGTGGCATAGGCGATGCCCTGCGCCAGCTGCGAGGCGGGTTCGAAAATGGCCAGCGCCAGCGGCGCCTTGGCCTGGCGCAGTACCTGGATCGCCACCAGCACCCCGGCCGCACCACCACCGATGATTGCCAGGTCCAGTTCGCCATTACGCGGTGAATCAGTCATGTGCCGATTGTAGGCCATCGGCGATGACAGGCCGGATTGCCGAAATGGGCGGGATGGGCGCTTCTTCTTGTTTCAGATCGATCCTGATGAAGGATCTACCTGGCCAAGTGCCTTCAATTGGCAAATTCGATTACTGAACATCGCTGTCAGTAGACGCTTGCTGACTGAATCTATGTCGTCAGCGATCTCGTTGAGATCGGAAACTGAGTAACCCTCCGAAACCGCCGCGGCGAAGCTCGTGGCAACTTCAATTGCGGCCGCTGCAGGGGCGTTCATCCTTTCTACGTCTAGAAGCTTCAGGGCCAAAGCGAGGTACTGGTCAGAATGCACTCTATAGAGCCGTTCGCTATCGGTTGCCTTTCGCGCCCAAACGTCGTGCTGAACTCGGTTCCGAGCATCCCGAACCTTATCCAGTGCACTCAGCAGCTCAACTACATCTTGAAGAGCTGCGCCATCAAGGGTCTCTGTAGCAATCTTTCGTGCCGCTTCGGAGGCCGACTTTGCCGAACGATGTTTTTTGAGAGAACTCTTCACCAGCTCCGGCGTTGTATTGATAAGTACGGCGAGTAGGCAGAGAAGATTCACCTCGGCTTGAGCCCAAGCTGTGGCGATGGAGCCTATTGCAGCGCCAAATTCGGGGCGATCCACCACAACATGCGGCCCGACCTCGACCAAAGAGCTTCCGCTCTCATCGAACACCTGCAACCCATGCTTGCCCTTTCCCATAAGCTCCCCGCATTCAGCTACTTTCGATTCGATTTCTCACATCAACGCATCGGCCAGCCGTGCGATGCCTTCACGGCTGCGCCTCCACGTGGGGCGGCTGCGCCATTGCTGCAGATCCAGCTGCCGCGATTCACGCAGGTAGCTGTCCTCGATTGCGCACAGCTGCTGCACCAGCGCGCGGTCGTAGCAGATCAGGCCGATCTCGGCATTCAGCGCAAACGAGCGGATATCCATGTTGATCGAGCCGAGCACGGCGATGTCCTCGTCCACGCTCATGTGCTTGGCGTGCAGGAACTGCGGTTCGTACAGGGCGATGCGCACGCCACAGCGCAGCAGCTCGTCGTAGTACGCCTCCTGCGCCCACGAGGTCAGCCGCTGGTTGTTGCTGGCCGACAGGATCAGCTGCACCTGCACACCGGACAACGCCGCAATGCGCAGCGCGCTCAACGTGGCCTCGTCGGGCACGAAGTACGGCGTGACCATCACCAGCCGCCGCCGTGCCAGGTGGATCAGCGCGGCCACCGCATCGCGTGCGTTGCTGTACGGATAGGCCGGGCCGCTGGGCAGCAGCTGGGTGGCGATGTCATCGCTGCACTCGGGCACATCGGCGATCACGTCCAGACGCTGGCCGGTTTCCATGTACCAGTCGCTGGCGAACACCGCTTCCAGATGCGCCACCGCCGGGCCACGCACGCGCGCCACCAGTTCGCGGTTCGGGTGGCCGGGCACGAACTGCGGGCCCGCCAGGTTCTGCGAACCGACGTAGGCCACTTCGTTGTCGATCACCGCGATCTTGCGGTGGTTGCGCAGGTCCATGCGCCCGCTGCGGCGCCAGCGCAGGCCACCGGGCAGCATCGCGCGCACTTCGATGTCGCGCGCCTGCAGGCGCTTGCGATAGGCGCGCAGACCGCGCTTGGCACCCACCGCGTCGAGCAGCACACGGCATTGCACGCCACGCGCGGCTGCACGCTGCAGCGCCTCGACCACCGCCTCGCCCACCGCGTCATCGAACATCAGGTAGTACAGCAGGTGCACGCGGTCTTCAGCCTGGTCGATGTCGGCGATCAGCGTGTGCAGCGATTCGTCGTAGTCGGTCAGCAGGTCCACCGCGTTGCCGTGCACCGGCATGAAGTCGCCCTGGCGCTGCACCAGCGGCACGATCTCGGCGCAGGCAGTGTCAGGCTGCGGGGTCCAGCGCAGGCGATGCTGCAGCGCCTGTTCCTCGCGGATGACCTGCGAGGCCTCGGCCTGGCGGCGGATGCGCTCGCGCGACAGCCACGGGTGGCCGAACAGCAGGTACAGCGGTAGGCCCAGCAGTGGCACGAAGCCGACCAGCAGCAGCCAGCTGCGCGCCGCCCCCGGCGTGGTGCGGGTGGGGATCCAGCACAGCGCGACCAGCCGGATCAGCCAGTCGATCAGCAGCAGGTAGGAACCCAGCAACCACTCGAACAGCATCGCGTCGCCCGTCGGGAGGTGATGGGCCATTCTGCCCAGCAGGGTGTGTAGAGTCGAGCCGCGCTCGACTGCTTTGAAGCCGTGTGCCAACCAAGGTTGGCACCTACCGGGTGGGGGACAGCGTGTCGACCAAGGTCGACACCTACCGGGGGTGGGGACGGCGTGCCAACCAAGGTTGGCACCCACCATCTGGATGCCAGGCATGAAAAAACCCGCCACAAGGGCGGGTTTTTTCGCGGGGATCAGCAATCCTTGCGGATTACTTGATCTTGCCTTCCTTGTACGGGACGTGCTTACGCACGACCGGATCGTACTTGGAGAATTCCATCTTCCCCGGGGTGTTCTTCTTGTTCTTGTCGGTCGTGTAGAAGTGACCGGTACCAGCGGTCGAAATCATACGGACCTTATCGCGCTTGCCTGCCATGATCGTCTACTCCTCAGACCTTTTCGCCGCGCGCACGCAGCTCAGCCAGAACGGAATCGATGCCGTTCTTGTCGATGGTGCGCAGTGCATGCGCGGAAACACGAAGCTTCACCCAGCGGTTTTCGCTGGCAACCCAGAAGCGGCGCTCGTGCAGATTCGGCAGGAAACGACGACGGGTCTTGTTGTTGGCGTGCGAGACGTTGTTACCCGTCTGCACTCGCTTGCCGGAAACCTGGCATACGCGGGACATTGCGCACCTCGATAGTAAGTTGTGTCAGCCCGTAGCCCGGGAGACGGCGGCCTCGATGGTTGCCCACCACACGTCAAGAGAATCAAAGGGTTACGCTGGCGTTGGGCGGCCGGGGACGTGCTCCCGGAGGCGCCGCCCGGTAGAAAACCGGACACAGCGAGCCGCGCATTATGCACGGGTTCAAGCACTTGCGCAAGTTACCCACAGGCCGGGACTGAACCGGCAAGGCCGGGAGCCCGCCAACCGGCATACTGGCCCGGTTCACTGCGGAGCTTTCCATGCGGCTGCTGGCCCTGACCTACGGAACCGAAGGCGATACGCGTCCGCTGGCCATGCTCTGCCATGGGCTGATTGGCGCAGGCCACGAGGTGACACTGCTGGCCGATGGCGGCACGCTGGGCAGCGCGCAGGCGCTGAATGTGCCCCATGCGTCCCTGGAAGGTGACATCCATGACGAGGTGGTCGCGCTGGTCTCGCGTGGCAACGGTGTTGCCGCCGCCAGTAGCGGACTGGCACGGATGGCGCTGCAGCATGTCACTGGCTGGATGCGGCAGGCGGACGCGGCGGCCGAGGGTTGCGACGCGATTCTGACGGGTGGGCTGGCGGCCTTTGTCGGCATGAGTGTGGGCGAACGCCGGGGTCTGCCGGTGATCGGGACCGGCATGATTCCACTGACCCCGACGCGTGCCTTCCGCTCCCCGTTCCTGCCGCCGGGACGCTCGCCGGGCTGGTTGAACCGGGCCAGCTATGGGCTGGTCAACGGCCTGATCTGGCGCCAGTTCCGCCAGCCGATCAACGAGGCCCGCAAGCAGCTGGGGCAATCGCCGCGCCGCTCGCTGTGGTCCGGCCTGCCGATGCTCTATGGCATCTCGCCGCAGCTGCTGCCGCCACCGACGGACTGGCCGGCCGACCACATCGTCTGTGGCCAATGGCGGTTTCCTGATGCGCCCTGGACGCCGCCGGCCGATCTGCAGGCCTTCCTCGACGCCGGACCGCCGCCGGTCTATCTGGGCTTCGGCAGCATGACCGGCTTTGATCGCGAACGCGTGTTGCCGGCCCTGCTGCAGGCGTTGGCACCGCGCCGTGTCCTGCTGTTTCCCGGCTGGGTGGGACTGCCTGCGATGCGCTTGCCCGATTCTGTCTTCGTCCTGGGCCCGACCCCACACGAAGCGCTGTTCCCGCGTTGCGCATTCGCCATCCACCACGGTGGCAGCGGCACCACGCATTCGGCCTGCCGCGCCGGCATTCCTTCACTGGTGATGCCGTTCGCCGCAGATCAGTTCTTCTGGGCCGATCGCCTGTATCGGTTGGGCGTAGCACCGGCACCGTTGTCACCGAAGCGACTGGATGCAGCAGCGCTGGCAGCAGCCATCACCTTCGCTGCAACCGAAGCAACACGCGCACGCGCGGCGGCCTTGGGCGTGGCGATGAGCAGTGAGGACGGGGTGGCATGTGGCGTGGCAATGATCGAGCGCTGGTTGCGGCCGATGTAACGGCGACCAGGCCTCAGCGCAGATGCGGAATCACCTGGGCCAGTAGATGGGCATCCTTCAACGCGCCGTGCAGGCCGCGCTGGCTGGGAATGCGCAGGCGCTGCAACACGTCGTCCAGTTTATTGCCCTGGCCTGGCCAGCGCCCGCGCGCCAGCTTCAGGCTGCAGGTGATGCGGCAATGCTGGGCCAGCGTGCCGGGGATGCCAGCCAGGCGCAGCTCGTTGTCCAGGAAGCCCACATCGAAGGTGGCGTTGTGCGCGACCATCTCGCTGCCGCGCAGGAAATCCAGCAGTTCAGCGGCCTTGCTGGAGAACAGTGGCTTGCCCACCAGCATCGCGTCGCTGATGCCGTGCACGCGCTGCGCGCCCCAGTCCACCTTGCGCTGCGGCTGCAGGTAGGTGTGGAACTGGCGGCCGGTGAGCTGGCCATCGATCAGTTCGACGGCACCGATTTCGATGACCCGGTGCCCCAGGCGGTAGGAGATGCCGGTGGTTTCGGTATCCACTGCGACGATGCGGCTCATCAGGGTCTGCGTTCTCCAGTACGTGCACGCGGATTTTCGCACGCGACCGATGCACTCACCCCAACGTTTCCACCGCCCAGTCGATGAACACCCGCAGCCGTTGGCTCATGTGCCGGTTCGGCGGGAACATCACGTGCATCGGCATCGGCGGCAGCTGCCAGTCCTGCAGCACCGGCAGCAGCTCACCGCGCGCCACGTGCGGATCGGCCATGTAGCTGGGCAGCGCGACCACGCCCAGGCCGGCCAGCGCAGCGGCCAGATAAGCGTTGCCATCATCGAAGCCGACCGTGTAGCGGCCCTGCACCTCGATGCGCTCATCGCCGCGCTGCGCGCTGAACACCCGCGCCCGGCCGCTGCGCGGGCTGAGGAAGCCGACCATGTGGTGGTTCGGCCCGTCCAGCGCGCGCGGGTCGGCAGGCAACCCGAAGCGCTGCACATAGCCCGGGCTGGCGTGGAAACCGATCGGCAGCGCAGCCAACGGCCGTGCCACCAGCGCCGGGTCGGCCGGGGTACCGCCGCGAATCACGCAGTCGACGTTGTCGGCGAAGACATCGACCTCGCGGTCGCTGACGCCGATGTCCAGCTGGATCTCCGGGTAGCGCGCCTGGAAATCCGGCAACGCCGGCACCAGCCGCAACCGCGCGTACGGCCCCGGCACATCCACGCGCAGGCGTCCGCGCGGTTGGGTGGCCGCGTCGCCCAGCCCGCCCTCCACCTCTTCCAGCTCGGCCAGCAGGCGGGCGATGCGTGGGTAATAGGCCGCGCCGTCGGCGGTGACGCTGACCCGCCGGGTGGTGCGGTTGAGCAGGCGCAGCCGCAGGTGCGCCTCCAGTTGCTGCACCAGCTGCGTGGCCGTAGTGCGGCTGATCTGCAGGGTCTGCGCGGCGCGGGTGAAGCTGCCGGTTTCCACCACGCGGGCAAAGGCCCGCATCGCCTCGAAACGGTCCATGGCGGGCCATGATTGTTTGGGATTGGCAATCAATCTAGGCCGATCATCGCGGTTTATCCAGACAGCGGCGACGAGGAGGATGGCATTTTCTCCCACGGGATCTTCCCCATGTCACAGCGAGATGTCGTTTTCCCCGCCGGGCGCCAGGCCCTGTACGAACGCAACCGCTACTCGCCAGCGATCCGATCCAACGGCTTCCTGTTCGTTTCCGGCCAGGTCGGCAGCCGCGAGGATGGTTCGCCTGAGCCGGACTTCGAAGCGCAGGTGCGCCGCGCCTTCGAAAATCTCAATGCGGTACTGGCTGCCGCCGGCTGCAGCTTCGATGACGTGGTCGACGTGACCGTGTTCCTGGTCGACCCCGAGAAGAACTTCGAGAAGGCGTGGGCGATCGTGCCCGAGTACTGGGGCGAAGCACCGCACCCGACCCTGACCGGTATCGGCGTGACCTGGCTGTACGGGTTCCAGTTCGAGATCAAGGTGATCGCGAAGCTGCCTGCAGACCGGTAGTG